>JALZMP010000187.1 GCA_030858145.1 Pseudomonadota bacterium | reverse complement strand
AAGGGCAACATCGTGGTGCGGACCTCGGGCTCGGCCACGCCGTCCGGCGGCACCGGCGCCAGCGTGCTGCAGCTCGACCCGGTCAACCTGTCGGGCGACCTGGTCAGCAGCCTGCAGTTGTTCACCGGGCGTGCCTATGATGCCGCGCAGCGGCCGCTGGCCGGAACCCAGGTGGCGATCCGCCGCGGCGACGGCAGCCTCGAGGGCACGGCCATCACCGATGCGACCGGCCGCGCCCTGCTGAGCCTGACCCTGCCGCTGGGCAGTGTCGAGTACCGGGCCGCAGCCGGATCGGTGGAATCGAATACGGTCTTCAGCGATCGCTGAGCACCGGCGGCAAGGGCGAGGGGCCGGCATCGACCGGCCCCTCGACTTGTCCGCGGCCAAGAGCGGCGCCGGAGTCCGGCGCATGTCCGGACTCGGGCGCGCAAAGGTTTGAACACCCCGATCAGGACGTAACGACAGCTCGACCAGCTGCGCCGACAAGCCTTCGCCTAGTTCCGCAAGCTGCCGATGCAGGTCTTCGGGCGATGGCGTGATTCCCACTTGCGCAATGGGGCGGCTGCAGCCGCGCCAGGGCGAACATGACTGCCGTGTAGATATTCGGATGGGGATGCCCGACACGCCTTTAGCAAAGCATTGCGCTCAGGGTCGGCTAGGTCACGGATGATGCCCCTGGACTCTGCGGCCTTGGACACGTCCAGGACGGGATTGGAGGGCAGCCCCGTGTCCCATATCAGTCTCGACCTTCGCCGCCCATGCCTTGGCATCGGTCAGACGCCGGAAGGTCTCCGTGCGGGGAGCCTCGCCCGTCAACCGGATCCGGACGTGGTAGCGCCTGGAACCGTCTTTCAGAGTGCGGGGTTCCATGGTGGCCAATTGGACAGGGTCGGTAGCTGCTGTCCCGTGCGTGTCCCGCGAGGATTGTGGCCGTGTCAATCAGACCATCCAACTTCTTGATTGCACTGGTGCCCGGGGTCGGAATCGAACCGACATGGCCTTGCGGCCGAGGGATTTTAAGTCCCTTGCGTCTACCAGTTTCGCCACCCGGGCGCCGCGTTAGCGTGCCTCAAGCGCGGGCGGATGGGAAACGGCCATCGTCAGCAGGGATGCAGACGCGTACGCCCGCGCGCGGCGGGCGTTGGGCGGGATGGAGGCCTGGGTCGGAATTGAACCGGCGTACGCGGCTTTGCAGGCCGCTGCATGACCACTCTGCCACCAGGCCGGTGACGCCGCGGACAGGACAATCAGGGCACGGCGAAAAGCACCCTCATCCGCCCTTCCCTCAGCCACCGGATGGTGGCTTTGACCCTCTCCCGCAAGCGGGAGAAGGGTTTTCGGTTTCGTCAGGGCCGCTGAAGACCCGTCAGAAAGCTTCACTTGCCGCAACCGCGGAGCGGCACATGGATGTGCCGCCGGCGCGCCGCTTGCGGCGTGCCGTGAGCGAAGCGCGGCTGTGCCGCGTTTCGCGCCGTGAAAGTCGCGGCTGGAAGCCCGATCTTTCACTACAACATGGAGCGGGAAACGAGACTCGAACTCGCGACCCCGACCTTGGCAAGGTCGTGCTCTACCAACTGAGCTATTCCCGCGGAAGAGGCGGAAGTTTACCGTCAGACGCGGGCGTGTCAACCGCGACCCCCTCCCCGGCGCGCAGCACCGGCCACGCGGTGCGCAGGTATTCATACCCTGACCACAGGGTCAACAGTGCCGCCACCGCCAGCAGCCAGTCGCCGATGATGAAGATCGGCTCGCCCATCCAGGGCATCGCCCGGGGCGGCTTGTCGGGGGTCACCGAATACAACAGGCACAGCAGCGCGACCATCTGCACGATGGTCTTGATCTTGGAAATCACCGCCACCTTCATCTGCGCCCGTTGACCCAGCTCGGCCATCCACTCGCGCAGCGCCGAGACCGCGATTTCGCGGCCGACGATCACCGCCGCCCAGAACGCCATCCACGGCGTCGGGTGGCCCTGCACGATCAGGAACAGCGCCGTGGCCACCATCAGCTTGTCGGCCACCGGGTCGAGGAAGGCGCCGAAAGCCGAATACTGGTGGTAGCGGCGGGCGATCCAGCCATCCAGCCAGTCGGTCAGCGCGGCGAATCCGAACACCGCCGCCGAGGCGAAGTTGGTCCACTGGTAGGGCAGGTAAAACACCAGTACCAGCACCGGGATCATCAGGATCCGCAGCAGGGTCAGCCAGGTGGGGATGGTCAGCTTCATCGGTCGTCCGCGGCGCGTGGGCGCGCCGTCTCGGGCTCCGCCAATCCGTGCAGTGTGGCGTAAATGCGTTCAGCGAGCGCGGCGTTGATGCCCTCGACATGCGCGATCTGCTCGGCTGCAGCCGCCTTCAGGCCCGCCAGGCCACCGAAGTGCTTGAGCAGGCTGGCGCGCCGACGCGGACCGATGCCGGGGATGTCCTCGAGCCGACTGGTGCTGCGCGCCTTCTGGCGACGGCCGCGATGGCCGGTGATCGCGAAGCGGTGAGCCTCGTCGCGCACCTGCTGGATCAGCTGCAGCCCCGGCGAGGCGGCGCCGGGGCGCAGCTCGCGCCCGTCGGGCAGCAGCAGGGTCTCGTGCCCGGGCTTGCGCGCCTCACCCTTGGCGACGCCGACCAGCGCCACCCCGGGCAGACCCAGCGCGTCCAGCACCGCGCGCGCCTGCGCCACCTGCCCCGGGCCACCGTCGATCAGCAACACGTCGGGGAGCACGCCATCACCCTCGACGGCACGGCGGAAGCGCCGCTCCAGCGCCTGCTTCATCGCCGCGTAGTCGTCGCCGGGTTCGATGCCCGCGATGTTGTAGCGTCGGTACTGGCTGCGCACCGGGCCGTCGGCGTCGAACACCACGCACGACGCCACCGTGGCCTCGCCCATGGTGTGGCTGATGTCGAAGCATTCGATCCGCCGCGCCGGCGCGGGCAGGCCAAGCAACTCGCGCAGGGCTTCCGCGCGCGCCGCCTGCGCGGCCTGGCTGTCGACCTCGGTGGCCAATGCCAGCTCGGCATTGCGCCGGGCCAGGTCGAGGAAACCGGCGCGCTCGCCGCGCACACTGCTCCTGATCTGCACCCGGTGCCCGGCCGCGGCGCTGAAGGCCTCCTGCAGCAGTTCGAGATCGTCGATACCGCGGTCGAGCACGATCTCGCGCGGCGGGATCTGCTCGCCGTAATACTGCGAGACGAAGGCAGACAGCACCTCGGCCGGATTGTCGGCGCCGTTGGTCTTCGGGAAGAAGGCGCGCGTACCCAGGTTGCGTCCATCTCGGAAGGCCAGTAGCAGCACGCAGGCATGCCCGCCATGCAGCGCGCAGGCCAGCACATCCATGTCGACGGCAGTACCGTCCACCGACTGCCGCGCCTGCAGCTGGCGGATCGCGCCCACCAGGTCGCGCAGGCGCGCGGCCTCCTCGAAGTCCAGCCGAGCGCTCGCCGCGGCCATCGCGGCGTTGAGCTCGTCGCTGAGCGCATCGCTGCGGCCATCGAGGAACAGGCTCACCCGGCGCACCGACTCGGCGTAATCTCGCGCCGGCACCAGGCCAACGCAAGGCGCGCTGCAGCGGCCGATCTGGTGCTGCAGGCAGGGCCTCGAGCGGTTACGAAACACGCTGTCCTCGCAACTGCGCAACTTGAACAGCTTGTGCATCAGGTTGAGCGTCTCGCGCACGGGCGTGACCCCGGGATATGGGCCGAAATAGCGGCCTGGCACGCTGCGCGGGCCGCGGTGCAGGGCGATCCGCGGCCAGGATTCCTGGGTGAGCAGCAGGTAGGGATAGCTTTTGTCGTCGCGCAGCAGCACGTTGTAGCGCGGCCGCAGCGACTTGATCAGCTGGTTTTCAAGCAGCAGCGCCTCGGCCTCGCTGCGGGTGGCGGTCACCTCCATGCGCGCGACCTGGGCCAGCATCGCGATCGTCCGCGCCGGCTTCGGCGCGCCGCTGAAGTAGCTGGCCACGCGCTTTTTCAGCGCGGAGGCCTTGCCGACGTAGAGCAGGCTGTCGTCGGCCGCGAGCATCCGGTAGACGCCGGGCGAGGTAGTCAGGCCGCGGACGAAGGCCTTGCCGTCGAAGGCGGGCCCGGCGTTGCGCGACGTTCCTGCCGCCGTCATTCGCCTATCGGGACATGGGTCAATGACCCGCCCTGGATGTCCAGCCGCAACACCGCATGCGCGTCGGTATCGGCGATCCAGACCACCCCGTCCCCCACCGCCAGCCCGGAGGGTGCATGCAGGCGCTGCGGCAGCGGATAGGTCGAAAGCTCACCGCCACCCAGGCGCAGGCGGCGCAGCGCATCGTTGCCGCTGTCGGCGATCCACAGCACCGGCGCGTCGGGATCGAGTGCCAGTGCCTGTGGCTGCTGCAGCAGCGCTTCGCCGCGCGGGCCATCGGCCTGTCCGAAATGCCATGGGTCGCCACCGAGCACGGTGGACACTTGACCGCTCTGCGCCTTGACGCTGCGGATCGCCGAACCCGCGGCATCGCACACGTACACCACCTGCTGCACGCAGGCCAGCGCCACAGGCTGGGCGAACGCGGCCTTGGCGCCGTGGCCGTCGAGCACGTCGAGGACGCCCGAGCCGGCCAGATGCATGATTGCGTTGCTTCTCAGGTCATAGCGCCAAAGGCGGTTGTCGCCGGCCGTGGCAATGAAGAGCGCGTCCGGCGTGGCCGCCACGCCACGCGGCTGGTCGAGCATCACCATGCGCGCATCACCGATCGCGCCTTCCTGCGTGCTTCCTGGCCGACCGGCACCGCAGAGGGTTTCGACGTCGCCGTTGCGCAGATGGATCCGGCGAACCGCATGATTGCCGCTGTCGGCGACATACAGGATGTCGCGTTGCACGCAAAGCGCCTGCGGACTGCTGAAGGCAGAAAGCTCCATGGGCCCGTCGATGAACCCGGGGCCGCCGCTGCCGAACTGGCGCAGTACCCGGCCGCCCTGGTCGCATTCGAGTATTCGATGGTGGCCACTGTCGGCGACGTAGAGATGGCTGCCGCCCAAGGCCAGCCCCAGCGGGAAGCGCAGCGGCAGGATCGGCTCGCCGCCACGGCGCAACTCGATCGGCTCGACGCTGCGCGAGGCCGGTACGATCTCGTCCTGCAGCCTGACAACCCGCGCATCGAGTTCGCGGACCGGCGCGTCGCCGGCGATGCGTTCGCGGATCCGGCCCGCGCCGTCGATCAGCACCACCGTCGGCCAGGCGTCGATGCCGTAGTGCTGCCACAGGGTCCAGTCCGGGTCGTGGGCGATCGGGAAGTCCAACGGCTGCCGGTTCAGGCGCTTGGCCACCCGTCGCGGGTCACGCTCATGGTCGAACTTGGGCACGTGCACGGCGACCACGTGCAGCCGGCCACCATGGCGCGCGCGCAGGTGTGCCAGATCGTTGAGCCGCTGCTGCGACCACGCCGAGCCCGCGTTGACAAAAGCCAGCGCGCAGACCTTGCCGCGCAGTTGCGCCATGCGCAGCGGCGAGGACAGGTTGAGCCAGTCCAGGGTCGGCGGGAATTCCGGGGCGAGGGTCGCGTCCATGGGCTCCAGGCGGTGGGTTCGAAGGCGCCGGCAGAGCCCGATTATGCCGTCAATCGCATGCCCGGGGCCGGCGCAGCCGCGCAACCGTGCCCCTCGCCGCCGAATCCACCAGCGCCCAGGCCCTCTCGAACTCGGGTTCGTCCTCTGTATAAGGATCCGGGACTTCCCTGGTCTCGGCGACACCGGCCCATTCCAGCAGCAGCACCGGCTTGGCCTGCGCGGCCGCCGGTGCAAGCGCCTGTACGTCGCGTAGGTTGGTGCGATCCGCGCACAGCAGCCAGTCGAAGCGCGCGAAGTCCCCGGCCCGCAATTGCCGGGCGCGCAGTGCGCCGATGTCCACCCCGTGCCGCGCCGCCGTCGCAACCGCACGCGCATCCGGAGGCTGGCCGGCATGCCAGTCGCCGGTCCCGGCCGAATCCACCACGACCCGCGCCTGCAGCCCCGCCTCCGCAATCCGATGGCGCAACGCACCCTCGGCCATCGGTGAGCGACAGATGTTGCCAAGGCAAACCACCAGCAGGCGCAATGGCTCGCTCAAGCGATCTCCGAGAGCCGACGCTCCGCACGCACAAGATCCTGAGCAGTGTCGACGCCCGGCGGGAACGGTTCAGGAGTCATCGCCACCGCGATGCGGTGGCCGTGCTCAAGCGCGCGCAGCTGCTCCAGCGACTCGATCTGCTCAAGTGGGGTCGGCGGCAGCGAGGCGAACTGCCGGAGGAAACCGGCGCGGTAGCCGTAGAGACCGATGTGGCGCAGCCAGTGGTTTCCCGCCGGCAGGATGCTGCGGTCGCTCGCAAAGGCGTCGCGTGGCCACGGCAGCGGCGCGCGACTGAAATAGAGCGCGTCGCCACTGAGGCCGCGCACCACCTTGACCACGTTGGGGTCGAACAGGGTCTCGGCCTCCTCGATCGGCGCGGCGAGGGTGCTCATCTCGGCGCCACTGGCGATCAGGATCCCGGCAGCGGCGCGGATGCAGGCGGCGGGCGCGAATGGTTCGTCGCCCTGCAGGTTGACCACGACCGTGTCGTCCGGCCAGCCGGCGATCACCGCACATTCGGCGAGGCGGTCGCTGCCGGAGGCGTGCGTGCTTGCCGTCATCGCGACCTGCACGTCGGCGCCGGCCAGCGCATCGGCGATGCGAGTGTCGTCCGCGGCCACCCAGACCTCGCGCGCGCCGGCGGCAAGCGCCCGGCGCGCGACATGCAGGATCAGCGGCTCGCCGCCGAGCAGGCGCAGCGGCTTGCCAGGCAGACGGCTCGAGGCGAAGCGCGCGGGGATGGCGACGATGAAATCAGCGGCGGGCATGGCTGGATTCTATGCGACTGCGATCAGGCTCACCCCAACCCTCTCCCGCAAGCAGGAGAGGGGCGACGAGGTCGGAACGGTTTGCCCGGCGGGCGCGGGCAATCGCGTGAGGCGGCCTGCTGCGACGCGGCCAGGCGGTCTTGGCTACCGCTGCCGCAGCCGGTCCAGCAGCGCCACCCAGAACGCCTCTGGCAATTCCGCGCGCACCGGTACCACGAAGGCGCGCTCGCCGGCCAGCGCGGCGCACTTCACCGCGTCCTTGGCGGTCATCAGCACCGGCAGGTCGCTGCCGAAGCGCAGGTCGTTGGCGACGTAGGCGTGGTGGTCGGGGAAGGCGTGCGGTACGACCCCGATGCCGAAGTCGCGCAGCATGGCGAAGAAGCGCTCCGGGTCGCCGATGCCGGCAACGGCATGCACGCGCTGGCCGGCGAAGGCGGACAGGGCTTGTGCGCGCCCGCCCCGCAGTGGCTGCGCATCGCCCGGCACCAGCCGCATCGGCCATTCGCCGAAGCCGGTCGCGGGTCCCGGGTCGCTGCCGGTCATGACGCCGCCGAGATTCAGCACCCGGAAATCGCAGTCGGCGCCACGCGCTGCCGGCTCGCGCAGGGGGCCGGCCGGCAGCAGCAGGCCGTTGCCGTAGCGACGGCGGCCGTCGATGACTTCGATCTCGACATCGCGCGCCAGGCGGGTGTGCTGCAGGCCGTCGTCGCAGACCACGATGT
>JALZMP010000020.1 GCA_030858145.1 Pseudomonadota bacterium | reverse complement strand
GTCTCGCGCGCCGCGGCGATCTGCGCATCCTGCGGCACCCGGCGGCGGCGACGGTCGAGCGAGCACGCCAGCGACGCCGACAGCAGCACGGCATGGGCCTCGGCCAGGGCGGCCACGGTGGCGGCATCGAGCAGGCCGCAGTCGCGCAAGACCTGCAACTGCAGCGACGTGGCGCGCGGTGCCAGCAGCGTCGGGAACGTGGCTGCGTCGCCCAGCACCAGGAACTGGATGAGGAATTCGAGGTCGACCAGCCCGCCCTCGCCCTGCTTGAGGTCGAAACGCTCAGCGTTGCTGCGGTCCAGCTCGGCGCGCATCCGCGCGCGCATGTCGCCGATGTCCTTGCGCAGCGCGTTGCGGTCACGCACGCGCGCCAGGACCCTGTCGCGGACGGCCTCGAAATCCGCGCACAGGCTTTCGTCGCCACTGATGCAGCGCGCCCGTACCAGGGCCTGGTGCTCCCAGGTCCAGGCGCGTTCGCGCTGGTATTCGGAATAGCTCGTCAGGGTCGAGACCAGCAGCCCCTGCCCGCCGTCCGGGCGCAGGCGCACGTCGATCTCGAACAGCCGGCCTGCGCCGGTCACGGTACCGAGCAGGGCCACGACCTTCTGCGCCAACCGGGCGAACCAGCGCGCCGCGTCCAGCGGACGCGCACCGTTCGAGGCGGCGTCACCGGTGGCATCGTAGAGGAACACCAGGTCGAGGTCGGAACCGAAACCCAGTTCCTCGCCGCCGAGGCTGCCGTAGCTGAGCACCGCGAAGCGCGCGCCAGGCAGGTCGCCGTGCGCGGCGCACATCTCGCGCAACGCCAGCGCCCGGACCACGTCGACCGCCGCGTCGGCCAGCCACGCCAGCTGCCGCGTGCTCGCCTTTGCCGGCTGCCGTCCGTCCAGGGTCGCCAGCGCGATACGGAAGCTCAGTGTCTGCCGCAGTTCGTTGAGCGCATACAGCGCCGGTTCGATGTCCGCGTGGTCGAGGCAGCGCGTACAGGCGGCGGCGAACAGCGAACGCTCCGGCAGCGGGCCCTCGGCGCGCGAGTCGAGCAGTTCGTCGAGCAGCAGCGGGTGCGCGGCCAGGCGCTCGGCCAGCAGCGCGCTGCGGGTGACCACGTCCACCAGCCTGGCCAGCGCCGCCGGCTCCTCGTCGAGTAGGGCGAGGTAGCTGGCACGGCGCAGGATGTTGTGCAGCAGGGCGAGCAAGCGACGCAGGGCGAGCACCGGCTCGGTTGACGCTGACGTCGCCTGCAGCAGCACCGGCATCACCCGGTCGAGCCGAGCGCGGGATGCATCGGTCAGGTCGCGCACGCCGGGGGCGCGGACGAAGTCGCGCAACGCGGCGTCCACGCCGCCGGCGTCGCTGAAGCCGGCATCAGAAAGCGTCTGCGCATCGCCCGCCTTGGGCAGCGCGCGCCAGTAGGTCGACAGGTCGCTGCTGGCCGGTGCATGGCCCTTGCGCGCCGCGAGCAGAGCCTCGAACTCCTCGCTGACCCGGTCACGGTGGGCATCGAGCACCGTGCGCAGCGCGCGCCAGTCGGCGAAGCCCAGGGCCTGCGCGATACGCGCGCGGTCGAGCGGATCCTCCGGCAGCACGTGGGTCTGCGCGTCGCGCAGCATCTGCAACCGATTTTCCAGCTGGCGCAGGAAGCGGTAGGCGGCGATGAGCGCATCCGTCGTCTCGGCTTCAATCTGCCGCGCCTGCTCCAGCGCGCGCAGCGCCGGCACCAACTGCCGCATGCGCAGCGCCGGCTCGCGCCCGCCGCGGATCAACTGCAGCGCCTGGGCCAGGAACTCGATCTCGCGGATGCCGCCGGGCCCGCGCTTGATGTCGTCGGCCAGCTCCTTGCGTGCGACCTCGGCGGCAATCGCGGCCTTCATCGCGCGCAGGCCGTCGAGCGCCCCGTAGTCGAGGTAACGGCGGTAGACGAAGGGCCGCAGCGTGTCGAGGAAGCGTTCCCCCGCCTCGCAATCGCCCGCCACCGGCCGCGCCTTCTGCCAGGCATAGCGTTCCCAGTCGCGGCCCTCGCGCTGGAAGTACTGCTCCATTGCCGCGAAGCTCAGTGCCACCCGCCCGGCATTGCCGTAGGGTCGCAGGCGCAGGTCCACGCGATGGCAGAAGCCGTCTGCCGTGGTCTCGTCAAGCAGCTTCGCCAGCGCCTGGCCCAGCCGCGCGAAATAGTCCTCCGCCGCCAGCGGGCGCGGGCCGTCGCTTTCGCCGCCGCGTGCGTAGCCGTAGACCAGGTCGACGTCGGAACTGAAGTTGAGCTCGCCGCCGCCCAGCTTGCCCAGCGCAAACACCACCAGCCGCACCGGCGAACCGCCGTCGTGCCCGCCGCCGGCGGCGTGGCGCATCACTCCATGGCGCAGCGCGAAGTCGGCCTCCAGCGCCGCCAGCGCCTGCTCCAGGCAGGTTTCGGCCAGTTGCGTGGCCCCGGCCAGGGTCGCTTCCACGTCGTCGAGCCCGAGCACGTCGCGCCACACCAGACGCGTCGACCCGGCGCTTCGGTAGCGGCGCAGTTGCCCCGGCCAGGCGTGCTGCTGCCCGGCTTCCAGTTCAGGGGGCGGCAAGGGCGCGGCCCCGTCGTCGGCGGCCAGCCAAGCCAGCGTGTCCGGCTGCCTGGCGAGCACCTGCAGCGCGAAATCGCTGGCGATCGCAACCCGTCGTAGCTTCGCGCAGAGCCCGGCGTCGGCGCGCACGGCCTCCGGGAAGCGCGCGAGCGCGCGTTCGCAGAGGGCATCAATCGCCGCGGCAGGGTCGCTCACGGCGCGATTGTGTCATCCCCGCTGGGAGCCGCCAGTCGCCGCGACGCGGCAGGTCAGTGCTGCGCTGGCGCACCACCGGGGGTCGCGCCCTGTGTGGGGACAGAAAAAAGCCCGAAGCGGCGAACCGCCTCGGGCCTTGCTCCCTCCCCCACGTCGGGTGCGGGGCAATCGTGAAGGAATCGTTAGGCGTAGTGCACGCTGCAGTGCAAAATAAAACCATTGGGTTCAAGAAAGGGCGCGGCCCTGCCTCAATCCGGTCGCGGCCCGCGCCCGAGGTCGCGCAGGATCTCGCGCGCGGCGTTGCGTCCGGGCAGGCCGGTGACGCCGCCACCGGGGTGGGTACCGGAGCCGCAGAGATAGAGCTGGTCGAGCGCACCGCGGTAGTTGCCCTGCCCCAGCCACGGCCGCGCGCTGAACAGCTGGTCGAGGCCCAGCGCGCCATGGAAGATGTCGCCACCGACCAGGCCGAACCTGCGCTCCAGGTCCAGCGGCGACAGCGCCTCGTAACCCAGCACGCTGCGCGCGAAGTTGGGCGCGTAGGTGTCGACGGTGTCGATCATCAGTCGCGCCACGGTGTCGCGGTGCGCGTCCCAGCCGCCGTCGACCTCAGGGTGCACGTGCTGGCAGAACAGGCTGGCGACGTGCTGCCCGGGCGGCGCCAGAGTGTCGTCCAGGGTCGAGGAGATCACCAGCTCGATGATCGGTGCGCGCGACCAGCCGGCGTTGTGCTCCTTCGATTTCGCATCGAAGTAGGCCTGCTCGAAATAGCGCAGCGACGGCCCAACCAGGATCCCGCTCTGGTGGTGCGGCTGCAGCGCGGTGCCCGGTGCGGCGTGGAAATCCGGCAGCTCCGACAACGCCACGTTCATGCGGAAGGTCCCGGAGCCGCAGCGGTAGGCGTCGGCGCGCGCGGCGGTGACCTCGTCGAGGTGTTCGCGCGGCACCAGGCGCTGGTAGAGCAGCTTCGGGTTGAGGTTGGAGACGATGCAGCGCGCGCGCAGTTCGCGGCCGTCGGCGAGTACCACGCCCACGGCCTTGCCTGGCTTTCCATCGACCAGCTTTGCATCCGTATGTTCGACCAGCACGCGCTCGACCTCGGCATCGGTCTCGATCGCCACCCCGCGCGCCCTGCACTCGCTCGCCATCGCCTCGGTGATCGCGCCCATGCCGCCTATGGCGTGGCCCCAGACGCCCGACTTGCCGTTGACCTCACCGAAGACGTGATGCAGCAGCACGTAGGCGCTGCCGGGCGTGTAGGGACTGGCGAAGTTGCCGACTACCGAATCCCAGCCCAGTACCGCCTTCAGCGGCTCTGACTCGAACCAGAAGTCGAGCAGGTCGCCGGCGGACTTGGTGAACAGGTCGAGCAGGTCGCGGCGGCCGCGCATGTCGAGGTGCTTCAGCCGCTTCGCCACGCCATAGGAGGCAAGCCAGTCCGCAAGCACGAAGCGATCGCTGACGTTCGGCGGCGCGCGCTGCATGAGTTCGCGCAGGACCCCGACCACGCGCTCGAGCATCGCGTAATACTCCGGCAGGCGCTGCGCGTCGCGCGCGCTCCACTTCGCGACCTCGGCCTGTGTCTGCGCGCCGCCGAGGCGGAAGGAGCACCTGTCCGGCAGCGGCAGGAAGTTGGCGTAGGGCCGCTCGACCACGCGCAGGCCGTGTTCGGCCAGACGCAGATCGCGGATCACCCGCGGATTGAGCAGGCTGACGGTATAGCTCGCCGTGGAATTTCGGAAGCCGGGATGGAATTCCTCTGTCACCGCCGCACCGCCGACGATGCCGCGGCGTTCGAGCACGCGTACCTTCAGTCCCGCACCGGCGAGATACGCCGCGCACACCAGGCCGTTATGGCCGCCGCCGATCACCAGCACGTCGTCGTCGCGTCTGCTCACCATGCCCGCCGTACCCGGAACCAACCGCGCACGCCGGCGTCCGAGGCACGACGCGCGCCAAAGCCCCTCTCCCGCCTGCGGGAGAGGGGTTGGGGGTGAGGGCGCAACCCGGAGCCGGTGCACCTTCATCCCGTCGCTCGTCCTGTCGCGGCCCGCTCCGACAACAGCATGTCCACCACCTCAGCCAGCGCACCCGCTGCATCGGGTTGCGCCATGCCGGCGGCACTGGCGGCAGCAGCCGCCAGCCGTGCAGGGTGGCCGAACAATGCGGCCAGCAACTCGCTCAATCGCTCCGGTGTGAGCTGTGCCTCCGGCAGGCACCAGCCCGCGCCCGCCGCCACCAGTGCCTCGGCGTTGCCGCGCTGCTCTTCGCGCGAGCCGCCGTGCGGAATGGGCACGAAGACCGCCGGACGGCCAACCGTCAACAAGTCGGCGATGGTGGTCGCGCCGGCACGGGTCAGCACCAGGTGTGCGTCGCGCAGGCGCGCTCCCATGTCATCGAAGAACGGCCGGATGTCGGCATCAACGCCGGCCTCGCGCAACCGCGCAGCGATGGCATCGGCGTTGTCGCCCTTGTACTGCAGCGACAGCCGCAGGCGCCGCCGCAGCTCGTCCGGAAGTGCCAGCAGCGCCGGTGGCACGACCTCGCCGAATACCCGCGCGCTCTGGCTGCCACCCACCGCCAGCAGCCGCAGCGGTCCGTGGTCGTCGATCAACGGATAGGCGCCACGCGCATTGAGGATGACGCGGCGCACCGGATTGCCGGTCTCGACGATGCGCGCGACTTCGTAACCGCCCATGCCGTCGATCTTCGGAAACGAGATCGCTACCGTGTCGGCGAAGCGCAGCAACTGCCGGTTGGCCAGGCTCAGCCGCGTCGCCTGCTCGTGCAGCAGCAGCGGCAGGCCGAGCGACTTCGCCGCCAGTGCCGGCGCGAAGCTGGGATAGCCGCCGAAACCGGCCAGCAGCGCGACCTTGCGGCCCTTCATGTGCGCGCGCGTCTGCAGCGCCGCGCGCGCGATCGTCCACGCCGCCGCCGCCTTGCCCGCGACGCCGCCCGCC
>JALZMP010000167.1 GCA_030858145.1 Pseudomonadota bacterium | reverse complement strand
GCGTCGCTGGCGCTCGCCGTCGGCGTGGCCTGGCAGCTGCGCCCGTTGCCCGACGCCGGCATCGAGTATTCCGAAGCCCCCGCTGCGACGGCGCGGCCTGTCCCGCCCGACATCACGGCGCCTGCTGCCGACAACGCCGACGACGAGTTGGCGGACGGGATGTGGCGCCAAGGCGCGCCAACCGCCGCCACCCAGTCTCCCGAGACTCTGCCCGAGGAAGTGTCCCGGACCCGCGAGGCAGCCGCCAGGCGCGAGGCCGCTGCCGTCGAGGTGGTTCCCCAGCCACCCGCGGCCGCGGAACCGGCTGTGGCGGGGACGCCGGGGGCGACTTCGCCGGTGGCATTCCCCCCTGCACCTGCGCCACCTCCGGCCCCTGCCGCGCCACCGCCGTCGCAGCCGGATCGTTCGGTGCTCCGATCCGTCGACTCCCAGGCGCCGCAGCCGCAGCGTGATGCCACGCAGGCGCAAAAGTCCGCGGCGGCACGCGCCGATGCAGCAGCGGCCGAGACCGGGCCTTACAGCCGGAACGAGGACCTCACCGGCGTCCACGACGAGCCCTACGACGAGCAGCCCCCGGCCTCGGCCGACTCGCCGGAGGTGCGCAGGGCCTGGCTGGCGCGGATCCGGGAACTGGTCGCCGAAGGTCGGCTGGAGCCCGCGCGCGCCAGTCTGCGGGAGTTCCGGCGGCGCTATCCGCAGGCACCGATACCCGACGACCTGCAACCGCTGATCGACTGAGCCCCCGCCGCGCGCGGCGCCCAGCGCGACGGCTTGAAACCCGGCCTGTGCGACGCCACCCGGGACCGGGCCTGCTTCGACGACAATGGCTGATGGCCGACCTTCCCGGCCCGGAGACCGCTCCGGGCAGTCCCAAGCCCCGTATCGGCGCGCTGCGCCTGCTCTGGCCCTTCGTCCTGCGCCACAAGTCGCTGTTGGTGGCCTGGATGCTGGCACTGGCGGCCTCGTCGACGGCGACGCTCAGCCTGCCGGTGGCGGTGCGGCGGATGATCGACCAGGGCTTTGCCAGCGGCAGCAATATCGATGCCGCCTTCGCCTTCCTGTTCCTGGTGGCGCTGGCCCTGGCGCTGGCCACCGCGGCGCGTTTCTTCTTCGTGTCCCTGCTTGGCGAACGCGTGGTCGCCGACTTGCGCAACCGGCTCTATGGCCACCTGGTCGGCCTCGACCAGTCGTTTTTTGAGCGCACCCGCAGCGGCGAACTGGTCTCGCGGCTGACCGCCGACACCGAGCTGCTGCGAAGCGTGGTCGGCTCCAGCATGTCGGTGGCGCTGCGCAGCGTGGTGATGGTGCTGGGCAGCGTGGCGATGATGGTGGTCACCAGCCCAGGCCTGGCCGCGTTCACCCTGGTCGGCATCCCGCTGTTCGTGCTGCCGCTGGTGCTGGGCGGGCGTCACCTGGGCAGGCTCTCGCGGCAGAGCCAGGACCGCGTCGCCGATGCCAATGCGCTGGCCAGCGAGGCGCTGGGCGCGATCCGCACGGTCCAGTCCCACGCGCGGGAGCTCTACGAGCGCGGGCGCTTCGCCGAGGCGGTGGCGCGCTCCGTGGCCATCGCGCGCAAGCGGATCGGCGTGCAGGCGCTGGTGACGGCCGTCGCCATCTCCGCGATCTTCGGCGCCATCACCCTGGTGCTGTGGTCGGGTGCACACGACGTGGCCAGCGGCGGGATGACGCCCGGGACGCTCGGCCAGTTCGTGCTGTATGCGCTGCTTGGCGGCGGCTCGGTTGGCGCGCTGGCCGAGGTCTGGAACGAGTTGCAACGCGCCGCCGGCGGCATGGGCCGGATCAGCGAACTGCTCGACGAGCGCGCGCAGGTGGTCGCGCCGGTGCAAATTCAGTCACTGCCGCAGCCGGTGCGTGGCTCACTGCATTTCGATCATGTGGGTTTCCACTATCCCTCGCGGCCGGAGGCCCCGGCGCTGGCGGATTTCTCACTGTCGGTGCAACCCGGCGAGACGGTGGCCCTGGTCGGCCCGTCCGGCGCGGGCAAGAGCACGGTGTTCGCGCTGCTGCTGCGCTTCCACGACCCGCAATCGGGGACGGTGGCCATCGACGGCGTCGACGTGCGCAGGCTCGATCCCGCCGCGCTCCGCGGGACCATCGCCCTGGTTCCGCAGCAGCCGGCGATCTTCGCCGCCAGCGCGCGCGACAACATCCGCTACGGCCGGCTGGAGGCCAGCGACGCCGAACTCGAAGCCGCCGCGCACTCGGCCGAGGCTCACGAGTTCATCGCCGAGCTACCGCAGGGTTACTACGCCGAGCTGGGCGAGCGTGGAGCGCGTCTGTCCGGCGGCCAGCAGCAGCGCGTGGCCATCGCCCGCGCCCTGCTCAAGGACGCGCCGATCCTGCTGCTCGACGAGGCCACCTCCGCGCTCGACGCGCAGAGCGAGCGCGCGGTGCAGCAGGCACTGGAGCGGCTGATGGCCGGCCGCACCACCCTGGTCATCGCCCACCGCCTGGCCACCGTGCTCAAGGCCGACCGCATCGTGGTGATGGACCGCGGCCGCATCATCGCAGAGGGCACCCACGACGCACTGCTGGCGCAGGATGGCCTGTATGCCGAGCTGGCGCGGTTGCAGTTCCTGGGTTAGCAGGCTCTACAAGCACTGCCGCTGCGATGCAGCGTCGCCAGGATTTCGGGCTACCCTTAGCGTCTCCAGCCAGACAACTTCCAGCGCAATTCGACATGACTCCATTCGAACAGGCCCGACAATGCTTTCTCCGTGGTCTCGAACTACACAACAACCAGCGTTACGCCGAAGCCGAAGCGCACTATCGTAAATCCCACGCGTTGATGCCCGAGCGTGTTTCGGTGCTGGTCAACCTGGCCGCCGTGCTCATGCCGCTGCAGCGCGCAGATGAAGCGGCCGCCTTCTGCGAGCGAGCGCTCGCGCTGGAACCCGGCCACCCCGACGCGCTGGCCACGCTGGCGCTGTGCGCTCGACTGCTTTCCGGGCCCGAGTACGCCCTGCAGTCGCTCGACCGCGCATTGGAGCAGTCCTCTGATGATGTTCAGCTGCTGAGCAACCGCGGCGTGCTGCTGCTGGAACTCGGCCGGCTGGACGAAGCCCTGGCCAGCCTGGATGCCGCGGCCGATCTGGCCCCGGACGACACCGGTGTCTTGTGCAATCGCGCGGCTGTACTGGCAGCGCTGGGGCGGACCGCTGACGCACTCCGCGGCTACCTGCAGGTTTTCCGGCTGGATCCGGAATCCGCGATTGCCGGCGAGGGTTTCATCACCCTTTTGCTGCGGGCAAGCCCGGCTGACTGGCCGCTGGATGAAGCACTCGAGACACTGGCCATCCGCGCCATCACCACGCCATGGACGCGCCCGATCGCCATCGCGCCGGTGCTGGTCGCACTGCTGCGTCGCCAACCCGGGATCACGGCCTTGCTCGAGCTTGCCGAGGCAGCGTGGCCGGCACGCATTCGTCCGCAGGGGCTGGACGTGCTGATCGCGCACGAGGCGCTGTTGCATGCACTGCTGGAAAATGCCGTGGTCCCGGACGTGGGGCTTGAACGGCTGTTCGCCAACCTGCGCAGCTGGTGGCTCGAGGCGTGCCTCGCCCCCCCGCAGGCGCAGCACAAGTCGATGCTGCAACTGCAATGCGCGGTCGCCATCCAGTGTCAGCTCAACGATCATCTCTATGCCGTCACTGCCGAGGAGCAGGCATGGCTGAAGTCGCTGCGAGCGCAGGTGCTGCATACCCTGGCGGCAGGCAACGTTCCCCGCGCCGACCATCTCGCCACACTGGCCACCTATCTTCCGCTGGCGTCGCTGCCAGGCAGCCAAGCGCTGTTGTACGCGCAGGGGCCAGCGCCGGTCCACAGCCTGCTCGACGTGCACGTGCGTGAACCGCTGCGCGAAGCGTCGCTGCGCGCCACGCTGCGGCCACTGACCTCGATCGACGACCCGACCTCGCGCAGGGTCAGGCAACAGTACGAGGAAAATCCATTCCCAAAATGGCGTCGCATCGCAAGGCCTGCAGTTGCCGTGCCATTGCAGGAATACGTCCGCCGCCAGCTCGGCGATCCCGATTTCCGGCTGCAGCGACAGTCGCAGCGCCCTGCTGTCCTCAATGCCGGCTGCGGTACCGGCCAGCACCCGCTTGAAACGGCACGCCGACTGGCGGATGCGTCCGTGCTGGCCATCGACCTGAGCCTGTCGAGCCTCAGTTATGCCGCACGCATGGCCGAGGCGCTCGGGATCGACAGCGTGCGATTCGCACAGGCCGATATTGTCGGCCTGGACCGGCTCGACATGCGCTTCCACCTGATCGAATCTGCAGGCGTCCTGCACCACATGGCCAGTCCGCTGCAGGGGCTGCGCAAGCTGACGGCGTTGCTGGAGCCCGGCGGCGTGATGCGCCTGGCCCTTTACAGCCGGCGCGCGCGCATTGCGGTGGTGGCCGCACGTGAACTGATCGCCCAACAAGTTCATGCAGCGGACGCCGAAGGCATACGCAACTGTCGCGAGATGATTCTCGCCTTGCCGCGGGATGCACTTGCGCGCCAAGTGGCCAGGTTCCCGGACTTCTATTCGCTCAGCGAATGCCGCGACCTGCTATTCCATCCCTGTGAGCATCACTACGATGTGCCCGGGCTCGTCGAGCTGCTGGATCATGCGGGCCTGGACCTGCTGGGTTTCGAGCTGCCGCCTCAACTGCGGGCGCTCTTCCGCCGCATGCACAGCGATCCGAATGCCTTGACCGATGCGCAGGCCTGGGCAGCCTTCGAAGCCCGTTATCCGGACAGCTTTACCGGCATGTACCAGTTCTGGGCGCGGCCACGGGCTTGAGCGCCGGCGGGGCCGTTTGCCGGGTCCTGCCGGGCCGATGGATGCCTCGGCCCGTGAACCCTGAGTCGATCTGGGCGTGATTCGCCCTGCCACCGCGGTCGTTTGTCCTCCTGCCGGTGCAGATCACGTGATTTCCTGCAGCGGCATAGCCAACACGACGAGGCGCGCATGTCCATGTTTCGTTGCAGACACGCATTGGTTGTCCTGCTGGGCCTACATTGGCACCGTCGCTGGCGTCGGCGATCGAAGTCAAGAACCGTGAGCACCTGGACGAAATCTTCGGCCGCTACGCCCCTGGCGGCGACTGCCAGCGCCAGCCGCAGGTGCTGGTCGAACTGTCCGGACTGACCTTCCTCAATGGCGAGGCCAGGCACAAGGTCGCCCGGATCGAGCGCGCGGCCAGCTTCATGGGCAACGTCTACCAGGGCGTCGGCATCTGGCTGATGCCGCTGTACGGCACCCAGCGTCCGATCGTGATGAACTTCAACGCCGGCGAGCAGCGCGGCACCTTGACCATCGAGGGCCACGACCGCGGCTGGAACGGCGGCCCACCACTCACCGCGCGCCACCAGGCACTGGTGGACGCCTCGCCCTACCGCCGATGCAATTGACGGCGAGGCTATAACGCCCGCTCGCATCCGGTCATCGGCCGCTACCCCGGCCTCCATCCTGTCAGGGTCTGCCTGCGCCCCGGATCAGGCGATAGCCACCGGTGTTGCATTGCCTGCCCTGCGCGCGCCGCGCCTGCTCGGCGACGCCGTCGACGACGGTCCGTTCACCTTCCGCCACGCGCCAAAACCCGGCACCGCGGCCGGCCGCGACCTGCACGTGGTCTGCGGGCACTTGCACCCGAAAACTGCACCCACCCGGCCTGCGAGGTCAGTGGCCGGGGTTCTGGCTACAGGCGCGGGGGCTCACCGTGCTGCCCGCGTTCAGAAAAAGGCCCCGCCTGGGCGGGGCCTTGGGATTTCCACCTCTCGCGCTGCAAGCCCTTCGCAGTACCGCTACGCGACCGGCGCCACCCCTTCCGCCTGTGCGCCCTTCGGGCCCTGGGTGACCTCGTAGCTGACCCGCTGGCCTTCCTGGAGGCTGCGGAAGCCTTCGGAGGAGATCGCCGAATGGTGCACGAACACGTCCGCGCTGCCGTCCTCGGGGGCGATGAAGCCGAACCCCTTGGCGTCGTTGAACCACTTTACTGTGCCGTATTGCATGATCCTGTCCACCTCGTCTGGAATGCGGATGCGTGCACCGGCGACGCAAGGCGCCGCGCGCACAGCCCGAGTATGCAAAGCATCCGGCCCGGAGGCAATCACCCCGCCAGCAACTCGTCGAGCAGGGTAGGCAGTCCCGAGGAGGCCACGGTGACGTTGGCAAGCACCTCGTCGAGGGTGATCACTTCGCCCGGATTCGGTCCGGCGCCGGCGGCCCAGTTGGCGATGATGGCCAGGCAGGCATAGTCCAGGCCCAGCTCGCGAGCAAGCCCGGCTTCGGGCATTCCGGTCATGCCGACCAGGTCGCAGCCGTCGCTGCGCAGGCGCGCGACCTCGGCCCGGGTCTCCAGCCGCGGTCCCTGGGTGGCGGCGTAGCAGCCGCCGTCGACCACCGCCACGCCTGCGCGTTGGGCGGCGGCCAGGACATCCGCGCGCAGGGACGGCGTATAGGGGTCGCCGAAGTCGACGTGCAGCACCTCGCCGCCCCGGCCTGCATCGACGTCGCCCTCGCAGAAGGTGGACACCCGGCCCCAGGTGTAGTCGATCAGCTGGTCCGGGCACGCCAGCACGCGCGGCCCGAAACGCTCGGTCACCCCGCCTACGGTGTTCAGCGCCAGCACGCGATTGACGCCAACCGCCTTCAGCGCCGCGAGATTGGCGCGATAGTTGACCTTGTGCGGCGGCAGCGCGTGCTGCTCGCCATGGCGGGCGAGGAACACCACCCGCCTGCCGCCCAGCCGGCCCAGGCGCAATGGCGCCGAAGGCGCGCCGAAGGGCGTATCAGCATGGCGCGTCTCGACGTCCTCGAGGCCCGCCAGCTGGTACAGGCCGGTGCCGCCGATGATGGCCAGTTCGGGCGCCTGGGTCGGCATCAGTAACCCGTCTCCCGCAACGCCGCCCGCACCTGCTGGTGGGTGGCCTGCACCGCATCGGGCGGTGGCGGGCCGAACCGGCTGACCACCAGGATCGCGACCGTTGCGGCGACGAAGCCGGGCACTATCTCGTACAGCGCGCTGCCCAGCTGCAGCACGGCCACCTGTTTCCACGCGATCACCGTGACCGCGCCGACCACCATCCCGGCGAGCGCGCCGTTGCGGGTCATCCGCTGCCAGAACAGCGACAGCACCACCACCGGGCCGAACGCCGCGCCGAAGCCGGCCCAGGCATAGGCCACCAGGCCGAGCACGCGGCTGTCCGGATCGCGTGCGATCCAGATCGCAAGCATCGCCACTGCCAGCACCGCCAGCCTGCCGATCCACACCAGTTCGCCCTGCCCCGCCGCGGGCCGCAGCAGGCCGCGGTACAGGTCCTCGGTCAGCGCGCTGGAACAGACCAGCAGTTGCGAGGACAGCGTGCTCATCACGGCGGCGAGGATCGCCGAGAGCAGCACGCCGGCGATCCATGGATTGAACAGGAGCTGCGAGACCTCGATGAACACCCGTTCGGGATTGTCGTTCACCGGGCCCGCCAGTGCCGGATGCGCGGCGTAGTAGGCGATGCCGAAGAAGCCGGTGGCGACCGCACCCAGCAGGCACAGCGTCATCCAGGTCATCGCGATCCGCCGCGCCGGCGGGATGGTGGCCACGCTGTCGGCGGCCATGAAGCGGGCAAGGATGTGCGGCTGGCCGACATAGCCCAGCCCCCAGGCCAGCAGCGAGACGATCCCGACCAGGCCCAGCTCGCCGCCGCGGAACCAGTCGAGCCTGGCCGGATCGGCCAGCTCCACCGCGGCGAAGCTGGCGCCCACGCCCCCCAGCGACAGGACCATGATCACCGGCACCAGCAGCAGCGCGAACAGCATCAGCATGCCCTGCACGGTATCGGTCCAGCTCACCGCGAGGAAGCCGCCGACGAAGGTGTAGACGACGGTCACCCCGGCGCCGTACCACAGCGCCTGCGCATAGGGCAGGCCGAACACGCTCTCGAACAGCCGCGCACCGGCAACGATGCCCGAGGCGCAGTACACGGCGAAGAACACCAGGATCACCAGGGCCGCGAGGATTCGCAGCACTCGGCCATCGTCGGCGAAGCGGTGGGTGAAGTAGTCAGGCAGGGTCAGGGCGTTGCGCGTGCGCTCGGTATAGACCCGGAGCGGACCGGCGACGTAGCGCCAGTTGGCCCAGGCGCCGGCGACCAGGCCGAACACGATCCAGGCTTCCGAGGCGCCGCCCAGGTACAGCGCGCCGGGCAGGCCCATCAGCAGCCAGCCGCTCATGTCCGAGGCTCCCGCCGACAACGCGGTCACATAGCGGCCCAGCGAACGACCACCAAGGATGTAGTCGTCGAAGGTCTGTGTGCGGCGCCATGTCCAGAAGCCGATGCCGACCATGAGCAGCAGGTAAGCGGCGAAGGTGATGAGCAGCGGGGGGCTGGCGGTCATGCGTGCGTTCCGGTGGATCCGGCGCACTGTACCGCAGCGTCGGCCGGCTGCGGCTAACGCGAATCCAGGTAGAGCTTGAGCGCCGCGATCTCCGCGTCGGTCAGCACGGCGAAGCGCGCGCGCGATCTCACTCATCATGCCGGTACTGGACTCACCACCGGCCGCGACCTCGCCGGTACGCATCAGCCGAACGAAGTGTTCATTCGTGTAGGCCTTGGTCACGATCAGACCCGGGGTCGGGTCATCGGGGCCCCAGCCATTGAGGTCACGACCGTGGCATTCGGAGCAAGAGGTCAACGCATGGCGCCCTCCGGAGTACGCTCCTGGGCGGGTAACGCCATGAGAATGCTGAAGCGGCCAGCTCAGTCGTCCGGCCAGCGGATGGCAGGCCTGGCTTCGGCGCGCGGCATCGGTACCGCGCTCACCGCCGCCCACACCTTGAGTGCATCGACCGTGGCGGCAACGTCGTGCACACGCAGCAGCATGGCGCCGCGCTGGGCGGCGATCACGGCCGCGGCCACCGAGGCGTGCACGCGTTCCCGCGGCAGCTCGCGCCTGGTGAGTTCGCCCAGGCTGCGCTTGCGCGACAGCCCCGCCAGCACCGGCACACCGAGTTCGGTGAAACGTTCCAGCTGGGCCAGCAGCATCAGGTTGTGCGCCAGGGTCTTGCCGAAGCCGAAGCCCGGGTCGGCGACGATGCGCTTGCGTTCGATGCCGGCCATTTCGGCGGCGAAGATGCGCTCGGCCAGGAAACGATGCACCTCGCCGACCACATCGTCGTAGTCAGGCGCGTCCTGCATCGCGCGCGGCTCACCCTGCATGTGCATCAGCACCACCGGCACTCCGAGCGCCGCGGCGACATCGAGCGCGCCGTCCTGCCGAAGTGCATACACATCGTTGATCATGCCGGCACCGGCGGCGACCGCGGCGCGCATGACCTCCGGCTTGGAGGTATCGATGCTGATCGGCAACGGAGTCCCGCGCGCCAGCTCCTCGACCACCGGGAGCACCCGGCGCAGTTCCTCCTCCAGCGGCACGGCCTCGGCGCCGGGGCGGGTCGATTCGCCGCCGACGTCGAGCACGTCGGCACCTTCCGCCGCTAGCACCAGCCCATGCGCGACCGCGGACGCGGCGGTGGCGTGCTCACCGCCGTCGGAGAACGAATCCGGGGTGACGTTGACGATCCCGATGATCCGCGGCCGGTCGAGCCTCAGCGCGCGTCCGGCGCAGTCGAGTTGCGGGACGGTATCGAACATCAGCCACCGCCCCGGCCCGGACGGCCACCGTGCAGGGCGATGCCGAAAGCGACGCCGATCCCCAGCGCAATGCCGGCGGGACACCGGAAAATCCGCTCGTTGGGTTTGCGGGGTTCGTGCATGTCGCCTCCCGATGACAAAAAGGCCAGAGTCCCGGACTCTGGCCTTTCCTTCCGATCCTCGCAAGCCCGGGTCAGGTCTGCTCGGCGGGATCCCCGATCGGCGGCAGCGGCCGGCTGTCGCCGCCCTCGTCGTCCTTGCTGCTGGGCTTGTTCCAGCCGATCGGCGGCGGCGGCTCGCGGCCTTCCATGATCGCGTCCACCTGCGGCGCATCGATGGTCTCGTACTCCAACAGCAGCTTGGCCATCGTGTGCAGCTTTTCGATGTTTGCGGTCAGCAGCTCGGAGGTGCGGGCATAGGCCTTGTCCAGGATCCCGCGCACGACCTCGTCGATCCGGCGCGCGGTGTCGTCGGACACGCTCTTGTGCTGGGTCACCGACCGGCCCAGGAAGACCTCGTCCTCGTCCTCGCTGTAGGCAATCGGTCCCATCTCGTCGGACAGGCCCCACTTGGTGACCATGTTGCGCGCCATCTTGGTGGCGCGCTCGATGTCGTTGGAAGCCCCGGTGGTGACCTTGTCGGTGCCGAAGATCAGTTCCTCGGCGACGCGGCCGCCGTACAGCGAGCACAACTGCGACTCGATCGCGGTGCGGTTGTAGCTGTACTTGTCTCCCTCGGGCAGGTACATGGTCACGCCCAGGGCGCGGCCGCGGGGAATGATGGTGACCTTGTAGACCGGGTCGTGCTCGGGCACCAGGCGGCCGACGATGGCGTGCCCGGCCTCGTGGTAGGCAGTGAGCGTCTTCTCCTGCTCGCTCATCGCCATCGAGCGATTCTCGGTACCCATCATGATCTTGTCACGGGCCTTGTCGAGGTGCTCCATGCGCACCTCCTTCGCGTTTTCTCGCGCTGCGAACAGCGCCGCCTCGTTGACCAGGTTGGCCAGGTCGGCACCGGAGAAGCCCGGGGTGCCTCGGGCGATCACCATCGCCACCACATCGTCGGCCAGCGGCACCTTGCGCATGTGCACCTTGAGGATCTGCTCGCGGCCGCGCACGTCCGGCAGGCCGACCACGACGTTGCGGTCGAAACGGCCAGGCCTCAACAAGGCGGGATCGAGCACGTCGGGACGGTTGGTCGCGGCGACGACGATCACGCCCTCGCCGCCCTCGAAGCCGTCCATCTCCACCAGCAGCTGGTTGAGCGTCTGCTCGCGCTCGTCGTGGCCGCCGCCCAGGCCGGCGCCGCGATGGCGGCCGACGGCGTCGATCTCGTCGATGAAGATGATGCACGGTGCGTGCTTCTTGGCCTGCTCGAACATGTCGCGCACGCGGCTGGCGCCGACGCCAACGAACATCTCGACGAAGTCGGAACCGGAGATCGAGAAGAAGGGCACCTTGGCCTCGCCGGCGATGGCCTTGGCGAGCAGGGTCTTGCCGGTGCCCGGCGGGCCGACCATCAGCACCCCGCGCGGGATCTTGCCGCCCAGCTTCTGGAAGCGCCCGGGATCGCGCAGGAACTCGACCAGCTCCGACACCTCCTCCTTGGCCTCGTCGCAGCCGGCCACGTCGGCGAAGGTGACCTTGGTCTGGTCCTCGTTGAGCAGCTTGGCGCGCGAGCGGCCGAACGACATCGCGCCCTTGCTGCCGCCCTGCTGCATCTGCCGCATCATGAAGAACCAGAAGCCGATGATCAGCAACACCGGCAGGAAGTTGAGCAGCAGCGACCAGAACGTGACGCCGGACTCCGGCGGCGCCTGCTTGATCTCGACCTTGTGGTTGATCAGGTCGTTCATCAGGTTTTCGTCGCGGCGCGGCGCGGTGGTGGCGCCGGCGCTGCCGTCCTTGCGCTCGAACTTGATCGAGCGCTCGTCGCTGGAGATGCTGACCGTGCGGATGCGGTCGCTCTGTACGTCGCTGATGAATTGCGAGTACACCACGTCCTGGCTGGGCGCCGTGCGCGGGCTGAAGCTCTGGAAGACCATCATCAGCACGACGGCCACCACCACCCAAAGCATCAGATTTTTCACGAGATCATTCATTGATGATTACCACAGCGACAGGAAGAGGGAGGCAGTAAAGACGTGAAGGGGGAAGGCGTGGTTTCGCCCAGTTCGCAGATGTCTTGTTTCACGTCTCGCGCCTCCCGTTCAAGGTTGAATCAGACCGCCAGCTTGCCATGCGCCAGCGCATAGACTTCCGGCGAACGCTTGCGCGAGGCCTCCGGCTTGCGGATCGCCACGCGGGCATAGCGCCTGCGCAGTTGCCGCACGAATTCATCGAAACCCACGCCCTGGAACAGCTTCGTCACAAACGCTCCGCCCGGACGCAGGTGGGCATCGGCAAAGGCCATGGCCAGCTCCGCCAGGTGCATCGCCCGCGGCTGGTCCACCGTGTCCACACCACTCTTATTGGGGGCCATGTCGGACAGGACAAGGTCGACCGACCGGCCGCCAAGTGCGGACTCCAGACGTGACAGGACCACATCGTCCCTGAAATCGCCATGAAGGAACTCGACCCCGGCCAGCGGCGGCATCTCCAGGATGTCCAGCGCGATCACCCGGCCCTGCTCTCCGAGCGCCTGCCGCAACCATTGCGACCAGCCCCCTGGCGCCGCGCCGAGGTCGACCACCACCATGCCCGGCTTGAGCAGCCGGTCACGTGCCAGCAACTCCTCGAGCTTGTAGGCCGCGCGCGAGCGCAGACCGGCGGCCTGCGCCTTCTTCACGAAGGGGTCGGAGAAGTGTTCCTTCAGCCAGCGCTGGCTGCTCTTGCTGCGGGTGGCCATCGGCATCGGTGCACGGCAGTGAAACGCCGGCAAATCAGGGCTTTGCGGGAGGCCATGATACCCTTTGCGCCACTTTGGCATCCTTTGCATGGCACGCCATGGCGCGACCCCGACCGACGCAGCGATCCCCCCGCCCGGCCACACCCCGCCGCGCGACCAAATCAGCCAGTGCCAAGCAAGCCGCCCCCAAGCCCGGCCCAGCCCCGCCCAGACCCGAGTTGACCGCGGCCCAGTGCCGCTTCCTGCGCGGTCAGGCGCACGACCTCAAGGCGATGCTGCAGGTCGGCGGCAAGGGGCTCACCAAGGCCGTGGTGGAGGAGGTCGGTATGGCGCTGGAGCACCACGAACTGATCAAGGTGAAGATCGCCGCCGCCGACCGCGAGGCGCGTGATGCGACGATCGAGGCGCTCGCCGCCGGCTGCCGGGCGGCGCTGGTCCAGCGCATCGGCCATGTCGCCGTGCTGTATCGGCCCAACCCCGACAAGCGCCAGATCGTGCTGCCGCGGGCCTGATGCAGCTCGTCCACGAGCGACCGGATTTCGCCTACGCGCTGCGCGGCGCCGACGCCATCTCGGCGCGGGTCAACGAGCGCAGCCTGCGTGCCAGTTTCATCGTCACCCCGCAGACCCTGGTCGAGGACTGGCCGGTACGCGATGCCCGCACGCTGGCTGTGGCCGATCTCGCGCCCCTGCTGGCGCTGGATCCGGAAGTGGTGCTGCTTGGCACCGGCGCGCAGCAAGTGTTTCCGCCGCAATCGACCCTGGCGGCCTGTCTGGGCCGCGGCATCGGCTTCGAGGCGATGACCAATGCCGCTGCCGCGCGGACCTTCAACGTGCTCGCCGGCGAAGGCCGGCGCGTGGTGGCGGGTTTCGTCATCTCCTAGGGTGGCCCGAGGCTGCTCAGGGCCGCAGCAGGTACTGCAGCGGGTCGACCGGTTTGCCGTCGTAGCGGGTGAGCCGACGCAGCTTGCAGTCCGCAGGACTGCGCGTCGGTGAACGCCCGGCGCGCTGCGCCGGGCCGGGGATCCGCTCCTCACGCCTTGGTGAGGCTGCTATCGCCGCGGAAGGTAGGTCAACGGGTCGACCGGCTTGCCGTGGTAGTGGGCAAAACGGCGCCGCTTGCGGTCCGCAGGACCGCGCGCCGTTGCGCGCCCGGCGCGCAGCGCTGGGCCGGTGATCCGCCCATCCGGGGACTGGAGAGTCGTCAGCGCCTCGGCAGGTACTGCAGCGGGTCGACCGGCTTGCCGTGGTAGCGGATCTCGAAATGCAACATGTCGCGCGCGGCGCCGCTGCGGCCCATTTCGGCGATCTGCTGGCCGGCGCTGACCCGCGCGCCTTCGTTGACCAGCCGCGTGCGGTTGTGGCCGTAGGCGGACAGCCACTGCTCGTCGTGCTTGATGATGACCAACTCGCCATAACCCACCAGGCCGGCGCCGGAATACACCACCACGCCGTCGCCGGCCGCGCGCACGGGCTGGCCGGCACTACCGGCGATGTCGATGCCCTGCCTGGTCGGTTCACCGGCGACGAAGCGCGTCACCACCTGGCCGTCGGCGGGCCAGCGCCAGGCGATGTGGCTGGTGGCCGGAGGCGGCGGTGTGGGGCGCGGCGGCGACTGCGTGGGACGCACGGGCGCAGGC
>JALZMP010000152.1 GCA_030858145.1 Pseudomonadota bacterium | reverse complement strand
CTGCTGCGCCGCCGGCAACGGGCGATGGGGGCGGGGCGCGCTGGTGTGGCTCACGGCGCCTGCGGAGCCAGCAGCCGCGCGGCGCGCGGCGAGCGCACGAAGGTCTCGAAATGCAGCAACCAGGCGTTCTCGCCCGGCGGCACGGCCAGCACGCGGTCGTGCAGGCCGTCACCGGCGTGCAGATGGAACGGACGGCTGAGGCCGACGCGGGTCTTCCACGGCGTGTCCGCGGCGAGCCCTCCGACGACGGCGTGGAGACGGAAGGCTTCGAGATCCTCCAT
The DNA here is from genome assembly GCA_030858145.1 of Pseudomonadota bacterium. Taxonomy (GTDB): domain Bacteria; phylum Pseudomonadota; class Gammaproteobacteria; order Xanthomonadales; family Xanthomonadaceae; genus Luteimonas. The sequence goes on along the minus strand of JALZMP010000152.1, from coordinate 9,398 downwards.
CAGTGCATCGTGCGCACCCTCGACCCACAGCACGCGCGCATCCAGCGCCTCCGCCCAAGCCTCGATCAAGGCGATCTCCGCACCCCGCGGTGGCTGGCCGGGCGCCAGCACCACGAACGGCGGATCCGGTGCGATGCCGATGCGCAAGACTTGGCCCTGCACGCGCGCCAGCGTGTCTTGCGGATCGCGCGGGTAGCGGTCGCAGGCCGCCAGTGCCAATACGACCAGGCACGCGGCGATGCGCAGCCACCACGTCACGGCGTTATCCCCGTGGTCCGCCCATTACCGGCAAGACTACGCCGCTGATGTACGACGCGGTGACCGGTGAAGCGAGGAAGACGTAGGCCGGCGAGAGCTCCTCCGGCTGCGCCGGCCGGCCCATGTCGCTGTCCTTGCCGAAGTCGGCGACATCCTTGGCCGACTTGTCGGCGGGATTGAGCGGGGTCCATACCGGGCCGGGCGCTACGCAGTTAACGCGGATGCCGCGCGGCAGCAACTGGCTGGCCAGCGACAGGGTGAACGCGTGGATCGCGCCCTTGGTGGCGGCATAGTCGAGCAGGTGCGGGCTGCCGAACAGGCCGGTCTCCGAACCGGAGTTGATGATGCTGGCGCCGCGGGTCATGTGCGGCAGCGCGGCACGCGCCATGTGGAAATAGCCGGCGATGTTGGTCTGCAGGGTTTCCTGCAGGTGCGCGTCTTCGAGATCCTCGAGTCGATCCACGTGCTGCTGGAAGGCGGCGTTGTTGACCAGTACGTCCAGCCGCCCAAAGGCCTTGACCGCCTTGGCCACGGCGCGCCGGCAGAAGGCCGGATCCTTGACGTCGCCGGCGACCAGCAGGCAGCGCCGGCCTTCGGCTTCGACGTGGGTCTGGGTCTGCCTGGCGTCTTCGTGCTCGCTCAGGTACAGCACCGCGACGTCAGCGCCCTCGCGCGCGAACAGCACTGCGACCGCGCGGCCGATGCCGGAGTCGCCGCCGGTGATGATCGCGGCCATGCCCTCGAGCTTGCCGCTGCCGACATAGTCGGGGGCCTGGAAGCGGGGCTGCAGGTCCAGCGCGTGCTCGTGGCCGGGCTTATCCAGCCGCTGCCGTGGCAGCGGGTTGGTGGGTTGGTCGCGCGGGCCGGCCTGCACGGCTTTCTTCTTCGGCTTGCCGGCCTCGGGCTTGGCGTCGGCCTTGCGCTGGATCGCGCGTTGCCTGGCGACGGTGGCGCGGGTGTCGTCGCCGCGCCGCGGCGTGGTCTTTCCAGCGCTGGAGTGCTTCTTCTTTGCCATGCCGGGTCGTCGCGATGGGGTGGGCATCGATCGTGCAAAGGGCGTCGTCGACGCGACGTGACCGCGCGGCGTCAGCGCGGTTGCGGCAGCGCAGCGGCCGCCAGCCGCCATACGGCATTGCCGACATCGTCGGCCACCAGCACCGCGCCGCGGGCATCGATGGCCACGTCGACCGGGCGCCCCAAGGCCTCGCCGGCGTCGTTGACGAAGCCCCCGAGCACGTCTTCCATCGGTCCGGACGGGCGGCCGTTGGCGAACGGCACGAAGGCCACTGTATAGCCGCTCTTGGGCGTACGGTTCCAGGAGCCGTGCAGGCCGATGAAGGCGCCGTCGCGGTATCGCGCGGGCAAGCGGTCGCTGGTGTAGAACGCCACGCCCAGCGGCGCGACATGCGCGCCCAAGGCATAGTCGGGCGTGACGGCCTTGGCCACCATGGCCGGATTGCGCGGCTCGACCCGGGGGTCGACATGCTGGCCGTGGTAGCTCCACGGCCAGCCGTAGAACGCCCCTTCGCGCACCGAGGTCAGGTAGTCCGGCGGCAGGTCGTCGCCGAACTCGTCGCGCTCGTTGACCACCGCCCACAGCGCGCCGGTGCGCGGGTGCCAGTCCATCCCGGTCGGATTGCGCAGGCCGGAGGCGTAGACGCGCGTGGCGCCGGTCGCCGGGTCGACCTCGAGGATCGTGGCGCGGTCGACCTCGGCCTCCAGGCCGTTCTCGGCGATGTTGCTGTTGGAGCCGACGCCCACATACAGCCGGCTGCCGTCGCGACTGGCGACCATGGCCTTGGTCCAGTGGTGGTTGAGCGGCCCGCCGGGCAGGTCGGCGACCTTGACCGGGGCGGCGGTGATCGTGGTCTGGCCGACGGTGTATGGAAACTTGACCACGGCGTCGGCATTGGCGACATAAAAGGTATCCCCGACCAGGGCCATGCCGAACGGCGAGAACAGGTTGTCGAGGAACACCGTGCGGGTCTCGGCGATGCCGTCGCCGTCGGTGTCGCGCAGCAGGCTGATGCGGTTGGCGCTGGGCACCGCGGCGCCCGCCTTCTTCATCACCGCCTGCATGGCCAGGGCCTTGACGCCCTTGGGCGCGTCCTCCTTGGGGGGTGCATTGCTTTCGGCGACCAGCACGTCGCCGTTGGGCAGCACGTAAAGCGCGCGCGGATGCTCAAGGCCACGGGCGAAGGCGGTCACGGCGAACCCGGCGGCGGGGGTCGGCATGGCGTCCGCCGGCCAGCCCACCGCAGGCGCGATATTGACGGTCGGGATCAACGTGGTTCTGGGCGCGGGCAGCACCGGCGCCGGGCCGGTGCCCGGGGCGTAGCCCGCAATCGCGGTCGCGCCGGGGTTCTGGGTGGCGTCGCCCGGCGGTGGCCGACCGCTACTGCAAGCGCCCAGCGCGGAGAGCAGGGCGGCGCAGAGCAGTGATGGAATTGCCTTCATGGCCGGATCCGGAGGAACGCAGAGGCCATCCATTCCAGCATCGCTGCCGTGACGGCAACGCAAGCGCTGCCGGTTGCCGGGTGAACTTGGGCGCTGCACCGGGCCGCGGCCTGCTGATCGGGCAGCCCGGGCCAGCCATGGGCCGACGGCAGGAATTGTGTGTGAAGTCAGGCCGGCAGCACGAGCGCCGGGAACTGCGCGGTCACGCGCACGCCGTGGGCTACGCCCCAGCGGATGCCGATGCGCAGCAGCCGCGCCTCGACGTCGTCGCGTAACTTCGACGGAGTAGCGGCGAGGATGGCGTCGTGACGGGTGGCCCAGGCATTGGCGTAGGTGAAGAGATCACGGTGCCGGTGCTGCAAGTCCGGCATCTCGGTCTCGAGATCCCGGATGGCGCGGTCGAGCTCGGACGCGGTCATCATGTGCGCCCGGCGCGGCAGCAGGCGACGTTCTGCGTCGACGCCTGCCACTTTGGGAACTGGCAACTCGTCGGCATTACGTTGGATCCTGGTCGATCGGATGGATGCAGCAAGGGAAAGCAAGATGGATGCCATCTGCTGGCTGACGGATGAACACTCCACCCTGCACCCTTCTGAGTCAAGCGCGTTGGTGCGCGTTCATTGTTGCGAAGACCGTGTGATCAGACCTGCCATGCGAACACAGCGCGCCTGTTTGCCTTCGATGCAGGAGCCACGCGCGTGCCCTGAACGGGAACGCTGCGGAGTGCAGCGTCTGGTGGCCCTTATCACCCGCTATTCATGGCGCGAGAGGAGACTGACCGTCAACATCAATGAAAAGGGAGAGATCCGCATGCGTCGTATACCCATGGCAACACTGGCGCTCGCACTCGGGCTGGGAGTCGGCCTGAGCGCTGGCGTGCAGGCACAGTCGATCGGCTACAACGTCCGCACCGGTGACGTCTGGGTCGATAATCGTCTGGGCGAGATCAACGACTACGGCCATCGCTACCGCGATCCTTTCATCAACGAGATGAACCAGCATTACGGCGCGCCCCGTCCGTTGCTGGTCGAGCTACTCGACCAGCGTCGCTGGGCGCCGGCGGATGTGTACTACGCCTGCTCGATTGGCCATGCCCTCCGCGTGCCGTGCCGCGACATCGTGCGCGATTACGATCGCAATCCCGGCCAAGGCTGGGGCGTGTTGGCACAGCGCCGTGGCATCAAGCCCGGCTCCCCGGCCTTCCACGCCCTCAAGCGCGGCACCGTCGCCACCTACGATCGTTGGGGACATCCCATCGGCCTGGATCGCGACGTGCGCGTCGACTGGTCCAAGCATGGTGCGCATGCGGGCAAGGCCCAGGGCCAGGCTCGCTCCAGTGGGTCGCGGGCGGCACCGGCACGGGAGGCCAGACAGGGCGCGGGCAAGCCCGCCGATGCCAGGCCCGGCGATTCCGGCAAGGGCAAGAGGCAGGACAAGGGCAACCAGCATCCGCCAGGCAAGCCCAACCAAGGCCAGGGTGACAAAGGCAAGGGTGACAAAGGCAAGGGCAACCAAGGCAAAGGCAAAGGTCGGGACGGGTAACCTTCTACGTAGGCGGTCTTTCTTTGTGCATTGAAGTCAGTGCCTGGCACGCGGGCGGCCCTGGGGCCGCCCGCTGTCGTCGCGCAGCCGAACACCGCACCAACACCACACCCGCTGGAGTCGCGCAGCGATATAGTGGCCTCTGACCGGAAACATCCTGCCAGGAGTGGTGAACATGAAGAGAATGCTATGGGCGATGGCAGCGTCGGTTTTGTTGCTGGCCGCATGCCAGCGTTCCGAGCCTGCCGCGCCGCTCCCGGCGGACGCTACCGCGCCGGCCGGTGTGCCCGCGACAGAGCTCGTCACGGCGACGGCCATCGACCCCTCGCTCGTCGCCACTCCCCCCGAGGGCCTGGTCGATCGAGTCTGGCGCGTCGAACATTCCAATGCGGTGGCAGCAGGGACCCGCTACACCTTCCTTGCCGACGGCACCCTCGTCATCGATGCGGATCAGGGGACCACGACCCGCAGCCGCTGGACGTACGAGGACGGTGCGCTGACGATGTTCGAGGACGGTCTGCCCTACCCCACCGATGTGCTCAGCCTGGACCCCGACCGGCTCGAGCTGCGCAGCAACAATCCCGGCGCGCCGGTGACCATCACCCTGGTCCCCGCCGCGGACCAGCGCCTGCCCTCGGCAGGCGGCCTTCCATAGGCACGACGGCGGGCACCGGGTGACGATCGTCGCGTGCAGGGGCGCGGGGCCGAGATGAGTGTTGTCGCCACGGGCCGTCCCGTTGTTGCGCTCGTCCTGGCAGGCTTGCTGCTGCCGTCGGCGGTGTGCGCGGAGGCGCAGACCCGCACCATCCATCGCTGCGTGCGCGACGGCACGGTGAGCCTGTCGACGGCGCCGGAACCCGGGTCGAAATGCGTCGCGACGGAGGTCGAGGACAGCGCCGAGGGAGCTCCCAACCTCTGGGGCAACTTCGGCGTGTTCAGCGGCGTGCTTTACGAACGCGAACAGGATGGGCACCTGGTCTACGGCACCCGAAAGTTACCGGGTGCGCGGGTCTACCTGAAGTTCACCGTGGCCACGCCGCCGGGCGAGCCGGCGCATGCCGGGCTCGGCCGCGTGGGTCCGCCGCAACTTGCGATGCATGCTGCGGCGTTCCGCGCGGCCGCCAAGGCCACCGGGGTCGAGGATGCCTGGCTGCGTGCGATCGCGCACGCCGAGAGTGGATTCGATGCCACGGCGGTATCGGCCAAGGGCGCCATGGGGGTGATGCAGCTGATGCCTGAGGTGGCGCGGGAATACGGGGTCGACGATCCATTCTCCGCGCCGCAATCGATCGCCGCGGGCGCACGCCACCTGCGCATGCTGCTGCGTCGCTACCAAGGCGACCGCACCCTGGCCGCCGCGGCCTACAACGCCGGAATCGGCGCGGTGACCCGGCATGGTGGCGTGCCGCCGTATCGTGAGACCGAGGCCTACATCGCCAAGGTGCAGGCGCTGCATGCACGCTACCGCGAGGCCCTGGGCCCGGCGCCGGAGCGGCCGGCGCTGTAGCGCGCAATGGCGCGCACGCGGGCCGCGCCGCATGCACACACAACGAGGGCGCCTTGCGGCGCCCTCCTTTCACGCATGGCGGAACGCCAGAAATCCGTACACGCTGCTCAGCCGCGGCCCGGCATCAACTTGCGCAGCCGGCCCTGCGAGCCGTCGCGCTCGTCCTCCAGCAGCCAGATCGCGCCGTCCGGTCCTTGCTCGACCTCGCGGATGCGCGCACCCATGTCCCAGCGCTCGGCCTCGCGCGCGGTGTTGCCGTCGAACGCCACCCGCACCAGCGCCTTCGACGACAGCCCGCCGATGAAGCCGTGGCCCTGCCAGTCGGGGAAGGCGCTGCCCGAGTAGATGATGAAACCGGCCGGCGAGATCACCGGGGTCCAGGTGATCAGGGGTGCGTTGAATTCGGGCCGGGTGTCATGGTCGGGGATCCTGCGGCCATCGTAATGGTTGCCGTTGGAGACGATCGGGTACCCGTAATTGCCGCCACGCACGATCAGGTTGAGCTCGTCGCCGCCCGTGGGGCCCATCTCGGGGCTCCACAGCCGGCCCTGGGCGTCGAAGGCGATGCCGAGCAGGTTGCGGTGGCCGAGCGTCCAGACCTGCGCGGCCACGCCGCCCTGGTCGGCGAAGGGATTGTCGGACGGCACGCTGCCGTCGTCGTTGAGGCGCAGGATCTTGCCGAGGTTGGACGCCATGTCCTGCGCGGGGTCGAACTTCTGCCGATCGCCCGAGGTGATCCAGAGCTTGCCGACACCGAAGGCGATGCGGTGGCCATAGTGGCCGCGGCCGGTGACCTTGGGGACCTGGCGCCAGACCACCCGCAGGTCGGATAGTGCACCCCCGCCATTGCCGTCGAGGGTGAGCCGCGCGCGCGCAACCGCGGCGCCGCGGGTGTCGCCGTCACCCGCCTCGGCATAGCTGAGGTAGACCAGGCCGTTGTCGGCGAAGCGTGGATGCAGCACCACGTCGCCGAGGCCGCCTTGGCCGCCATGGTCGACCTGCGGCGTGCCGGTGATATTTCCGACGGCGCCGCTGGCGACGTCGAGCAGCTTCAGCGCACCCTGCTTCTCGGTCACCAGCAGGCGGCCGTCAGGCAGGAAGGTCATTGCCCACGGCTCACTGAATCTCGCCACGTCCTGGATCGCGAAGGGGCCGCGCTGGGTCGTTGCCGGCGTGGGCGGCGCGGTCGGCGTGGTGGGCGCGGTGCGCGCGGTGGTTTGTGCCTCCGCGCCGCCCTGGGCATTGCTCGAGGTGTTGCAGGCGGTCGCCAGCAGGGCGGCACAACAGGCCGCGGTCAGCAGGGTCCTGAGCATGGCTTCACTCCGTTCGAGTCGGGAAGTGCCTATCCTGCCGCACACACCGTGTCCGCGCCATGCAGGCCGCGCCTGCACCCCACGTCCACTGGGACCATGCCGCATGCTGCCTCTCGTCGACATCCATTGCCCCTACTGCGGCGAAACCATTGCCGTGGCCGTCGATGATTCGGCCGGCGAACAGGCCTACATCGAGGATTGCCAGGTCTGCTGTCGGCCCATCGAGATCGCGGTCGCGTTCGACCGCGACGGCACGCCGACAATCATCGCGCGCGGAGGGGACGACGCATGACGGCTCGCGGACCCGCCTGGCCGGCCATGGTTTTAGGTGTCCTGCGGTTAAAGGTTGCGGGCGGTTCAGCGTGGCGAGCCTGCGCATGGTGGCGTCCCTGCAGATGCGGCTGAATGCAGAATTTACGCATCTCTCCGCTCTGCAGCGTGGGCGTGCAGGTTAGAAACACGTTCACCCGGCAACCTGCATGGTGATGTCGTGCCCGCGATCGGCGCGGTGCCAATCGACACGAGGAGATCATCATGACTCTGCTGACCCGCTGGATCGCCCCCGCCACGCTCGCGGTGGGACTTGGCTTCGGCGCCATGGCCTTGCCGGCGCCGGCCCAGGCGCAGGACAACCTCAGCCGCGTGCTGGTCGACATCGCAGACGTGGTGCTGCGTGGCGGCACACCGTATTACCGCCATGGCGATTATGGCCACGACGACCGATTGATCGTCAGTCGCGACCGCTATGGGCGCCCGGTTTATTACCGCAACGCTCCGCGCCACGTGGACTACCGCAGCGGCCCGCCTTACGGCAACGCCCACGGCTATTACCGCAATGGTCCGGGCAGTCGCCAGGTCGACAACCGCAACGTGAAGTGCAACAAGAACGGCAAGTGCAAGGTCGAGTATTACGACCCGCGCTACGACCGCGATAACCGTCGCGACCAGCACGTACGCTACGACCCGCGCTACGACCGGGATAACCGTCGCGACCAGCACGTACGCTACGACCCGCGCAGCAACCGCTACTGGGACGGCCGCCGCTGGCGCGATCGCTGAGCTTGGGCCAACCTCCGTTCCTGTTCTGGCCAGCAACGACGGCGCCTTAAGGGCGCCGTCGTTGCATCTGGGAGGGGTGCTGACGCCTAGTTGGTGCGTGGCGTGTGGTGGTCGAGCACGGGAACGTCGCGCAGGCTGTCCTGTACGTCGTTGCCGATCTGCAGCGTGACCCAGCGCAATGCGACTGCGTAGATCGCCAGCAGGACCAGCAACACGGAGATGCTCAGCAGCCAGCGGCGCGGGCGGGAACGTGGCGGGCGGGAGAGCGGGGCGGGCGAGGTGGACATCGGGGCGTTCATGGGTGAAGGGCGTGCTAACTGTCGCCAACGTAGACCCAAGCCGGTCACGGCCATGTGCAGATGCGCGCGGAGAGGACAGGCCAGGCGGGAGGACAGGGCCGCCCGCCTGCGGCACAATCGCCGCATGATCCGCCTGCTCCGAATCCGCCTGCTTCGAATCGGCCTGCTCCAGAACAGCCTGCTCCGATCCGGGCTGCCTTGGTGCATGGCCGCCTGCCTGCTGGCCGCCTGCGACGCGTCCCGTGCCCCCGCCGAAGCGCCGCTGCCTGCCATCGCGCAGGAAGACGGCCGCGTCGAGTGGCGCGGTGTGCTGCCCTGCGCCGACTGCGACGGCATCGAGACCCTGCTGGTACTCGAACGCCGTGGCCAGGCGCGGCATTACGACCTGGCCGAGACCTTCCTCGCCGCGCGCGACGGCGCGCGTTTCACCGAATCCGGGCAGTGGCGGATGCAGGGCGCGGCGCTCAGCCTGGACGGCGAAGGCGGCGCCAGCCGTCACTATGTCCTGCTGCCCGACGGGCGCCTGCAGCCGCAGGACGGGCGCGGCCGCCCGTTCCGCCTGCGCGGGGATGTCCTGCTGCCGGTCGAGGCATATGCGCCCTGAGTGCAGTCTGCGGTTGATGGCGAGACGCGCCCTGAGCGTGCTGGCCTGCGGCCTGCTCTGCATCGCGGCTGCCGCGGCGCAGGAGGCAGCATCGGCACCCGCGACCGCCTGGGCACCGCGCAGCGGCGACGCCGTTCTCGACCGCCGGCTGTTCGATATCAATACCTATGCCGCGCGCTATCCGGAAGCCTTCATCGACGAACTGGTGCGCTACTTCGATGTGCCGCGCGCCTTGGCCACCGAGCGCATGGCCGCGAAGCGCACGGTACCCGCCGATTTCTACCATGCCTGCGCCATCGCGCGCGTCGGCGGGCGTTCCTGCCGCAGTGTGCTCGAGGCCCGAGAGCGCGCGCCTGAGG
>JALZMP010000142.1 GCA_030858145.1 Pseudomonadota bacterium | reverse complement strand
GCGATCGCGTGCTCGACCGCGCGCCGCACCTGCAACTCCAGGGGCTCGTTGCGGCGGGCATCGAAGTGCGCGACCTCGACCGGGTGGCCGCGTCCCGCAGCCGACAACCGCGGCGCGTCCAGCCATTGCGCCAGGCGCGCGCCATCGAGCGTGGCCGACATCAGCACGATGCGCAGGGTGTCGCGCAGCGACGCCTGCACGTCCAGGGCCAGGGCCAGCCCGAGATCGCCGGCCAGGTGGCGTTCGTGGAACTCGTCGAATAGCAGCGCGCCGATGCCCTCCAGCGCCGGATCGTCCTGCAGCATGCGCGTGAGGATGCCCTCGGTGACGACCTCGATCCGGGTACGACTTGAAACCTTGCTGTCGAAACGGATGCGGTAGCCGACCGTCTCGCCAACCCCCTCGCCCAACTGCTGCGCCATGTAAGCAGCCGCCGCCCGCGCGGCAACCCGGCGCGGTTCCAGCATCACGATCCTGCGCCCCTGCAGCCAGTCCTGGTCGAGCAGGGCCAGCGGCACCCGGGTGGTCTTGCCGGCGCCCGGCGGTGCCTCCAGCACCAGCCGCGGATGCGCGGCGAGGCTGGCGAGGATGCCCGGCAGCAAGGCGTCGATGGGGAAGTGCGACTCGTTCACGCCCGCAAGCATAGGGGCCTTGTCGAGGCTCGCAGGATTTGCGGGCTTCGGAGGCGCGGCGCCCGGACAAACCCCAGCCACCCGACCCGCGCATCCACAACGCTTCCGAAGCCGGCGATCAATCCGGAAATCCTTGTGCCCGTGGCACTATCCGCGCATGCAACTGATCGACATCGGCGCCAACCTCAGCCACGACAGCTTCGACCGCGATCGCGATGCGGTGCTGCAGCGCGCAGCGGCTGCTGGCGTGGCACAGATCGTCGTCACCGGCGCCTGCCGCGAACACTCGCACAAGGCGCTGGCCCTTGCGCAGGCGCATCCGGGCGTGTTGTTCGCCACCGCCGGCGTGCACCCGCACCATGCGCTCGACTACACCGACGAGTGCGATGCCGAGATGCGCGCCCTGCATGCCCACCCGGAGGTGGTCGCCGTGGGCGAATGCGGGCTGGACTACTTTCGCGACTTCTCGCCGCGCCCGGCGCAACGCAAGGCCTTTGCACGCCAGCTCCAGATCGCCGCGGACATCAACAACCCGCAGGCGCTCAAACCGCTGTTCCTGCACCAGCGCGACGCCCATGCCGACTTCATGGCGATGATGAAGGACTTCGATAGCCAGCTGGGTCCGGCGGTGGTGCATTGCTTCACCGGCACGCGAGAGGAGCTGTTCGACTACCTCGACTGCGACTGGCACATCGGCATCACCGGCTGGCTGTGCGATGAGCGCCGCGGCCAGCACCTGCGCGAGCTGGTGAAATCGATTCCGGCCAACCGGCTGATGATCGAGACCGACGCGCCCTACCTGCTGCCCCGTACCGTCAAGCCCGCACCCTCGCACCGCCGCAACGAACCGATGCATCTCGCCCATATCGTCGAGGAACTGGCGCGCGACCGCGGCGAGGACGTGGCGGTCACCGCGGCCAAGACCGCTGCGACCGCACGGGCGTTTTTCGGCCTGCCAGAGCCCTTCGCTGCACGTGACGCCTAGCTGCGCAGGCCCACGCCCCGGTCCAGCAGCCACAGCCCAAGCGCACCGAGCGCAATCACGAAGCCGAGCATCAGCGCGTAGGCGATCCACAGCGGCACGTCGCTGACGCCAAGCAGGCCGTAGCGGAAGGCGTTGACCATGTAGAAGATCGGGTTGGCGTGGGTGGCGGTCTCGGCCCAGGCCGGCAGCAGCTTGACCGAATAGAACACGCCGCCGAGGTAGGTCAGCGGGGTGAGGATGAAGATCGGCACGATGACGACGTCGTCGAACTTCCTCGCGAACACCGCATTGACGAAGCCGGCCAGCGAAAAGATCACCGCGCCCAGCAGCACCGTGGTCAGGGTCACCAGCGGGTGCGGGATGCGCACCGTGGTGAACAGCATCGCGATGCACAGCACGATGATGCCGACCAGCAGTCCGCGCAGCACCGCGCCGGCGACATAGCCGCCGAGAATCACCCAGCTCGGCATCGGGCTGACCAGCAGCTCCTCGACGTGGCGGCCGAACTTGGCGCCGAAGAAGCTCGAGGAGATGTTGCCGTAGCTGTTCTGGATCACCGCCATCATCACCAGCCCGGGGACGATGAAGTCCATGTAGCGGATACCGTCCATGGTGCCGATCCGCGCGCCGATCAGGCCACCGAAGATCAGGAAGTACAGGGTCATGGTGATCGCCGGCGGCACCAGGGTCTGGCCCCAGATGCGCAGGATGCGCACGATCTCGCGGCGGGCGACGGTGCGCAGGGCGGTGAGGTTCGCGCTGCCCGTGCTGTACGCAATCTGTGGTTGGCTCATGGCTGCCATCCCTGGCGCATCTTCGTCGCCTCCTCAATGCCCGGCTCGACCATCCCTGGCCGAGCGCTCTGCTCCGCAGCAGGCGCCTTGGGGGCGTCAGCCGAGCTCGCGTCGCTTCGCCCGGTCATGCGCACGAACAACTCCTCGAGCCGGTTGCTCTTGGGTCGCATCGAGCGCACCCGGATGCCGGCGGCGTCGAGCGCGGCGAACGCCCGATTGAGGTCCATCGCGCGCGGCATGTCGATGTCCAGCGTGTGCGCGTCGCGCGCCTTCAGCCTGGCGCCCTCGATCTCCGGCAGCACCTCGGGCAGAGCATTCTCGCAGTCGAACACGAAGCCCTCGACGTCGAGCTTGGCCAGCAACGCGCGCATCGGGCCTTGCTCGACGATGATGCCGCGGTCGATGATGGCCAGGTGCCGGCACAGGCTCTCGGCCTCCTCGAGGTAGTGCGTGGTCAGGATGATGGTGGTGCCGGCGGCGTTGATCTCGCGCAGGGTCTGCCACATGCCGCGGCGGATCTCGATGTCGACGCCGGCGGTGGGCTCGTCGAGGATCAGCAGCCGCGGCCGGGTCATCATCGCGCGCGCGATCATGAGTCGTCGTTTCATGCCGCCGGAGAGCGTTCGCGACATGCTCCGCGCCTTGTCCCAGAGCTGCGCGCGGCGGAGTTCCTCCTCGGCGCGCAGCAGCGCCTGCTTGCGCGGCATTCCGTAGAAACCGGCGTAGTTGACCAGGATGTCGAGCGGCTTCTCGAACATGTTGAAGTTGAGCTCCTGCGGCACCAGGCCGATCAGGCGCATCGCGGCACTGCGGTCGCGGGCGATGTCGACGCCGAACAGCCGCACTTCGCCGGAGGTCTTGTTGACCAGCGAGGAGACGATGCCGATCAGAGTGCTCTTGCCGGCGCCATTGGGGCCGAGCAGGGCGTAGAAGTCGCCGGGCATCACCTCCAGCGACACGCCCCTGAGCGCCTGCACGCCGCCGTCGTAGGTCTTGCGCAGGTCCTGCACCCACAGCGCAGGGCTGGGCGCCGGCACGGGAGAAGGAGAGGGCGTCGCGGCCGGCGCGGTCGCGTGCCCGGCTGGCGGTCGAATGTCGGTCATGGAGCGTCCTCGCCGCGGTGGCTGCGGCGGTACCGTTATTATAGGTGCCCTGCGGGCCGAAGCCCGGCAACGGTTCGTTCCAGCCTTCGCTGGCATGGGCCACTTCCCCAGGATTGGCTGAGTCCCGTGCCCGTACATTTCCCGCTGAAACTCGTTGGCCGTCGGATGCTGGCGCCGACCGTCGCCCACCTGAGCTTCGTCCGCGACGACGGCCAGCCGCTGGACTTCATCCCCGGCCAATTCGTGCAGGTGCACTTCCATTACGCCGATGGCACCGCCACCCGGCGCAGCTATTCGCTGGCGACCATCCACGATCACGCCCTGGGCCCGGGCGAGGCGGTGGAGATCGCGGTGAGCTACGTTCCCGGCGGCGCCGCTACCGCGCTGTTCGAGGGCCTGGACGTGGGCGGCACGATCGAGGCCAGCGGCCCCTACGGCCGCTTCTGCCTGATGCCCACCGACGGCAACCGTCGCTACCTGCTGATCGGCACCGGCACCGGGGTCACGCCGTACCGTGCGATGCTGCCGCTGCTCGAGCGTGCGATGGCAGAACGCGGTATCGAGGTCGTCCTGCTGTTCGGCGCGCGGACCCCGGAGGAACTGCTTTACGGCGACGAGTTCCGCGCCTTCGCCGAGGCTCAGCCGCGTTTCCGCTTCGTGCCTTGTTTTTCCCGCGAACTGCCCGAATCCGGGTCAGCGCAGGATCACGCCGACGTCCGCCACGGCTACGTGCAGAACTTCATCGACGAGCTCGCCCCGAATGCGGACACCGACATCGCCTACCTCTGCGGCAACCCGAACATGGTCGACGCCTGTTTCGAGTCGCTCAAGGGCCACGGCCTGCCGGTGCCGCAGGTCCGGCGCGAGAAGTACGTCAGCAGCAAGTGAGGCCCGCCCCTGTGCAGGCCTCGGCTGGGTCCCTGCTTGCCGGTGGCCTTCGCCCTCGCCACACCCCTCTGTTTCCGGGAATCCGCATGCGCCGTCTCCTTGCTTTCCTCTTCCTGCTCGCAGCTGTGTTCGCCGTTTCGGCGTGCGGCACGCGCTCCGATGCACCCGGGCCTCGCGCCGACGCTGACGGCAACCTGCGTTACGGCAATGTCCTGTTCAAACCCTGCTCGCTCAGCGAGGCGCGCGTGGACGCGGTCGAGGCCCAGTGCGCCTCGCTGGAAGTGCCGGAGAACCACGACGCGCCGGAGGGGCGCAGGATCGAACTGGCAATCGCACTGATCCCGGCCGAAGGCCAGGCCGAGCCCGACCCGCTGGTGATGATCGCCGGCGGCCCCGGGCAGTCGGCGCTGGCGGCGTATCCGATGTTGCACGCCGCGTTCGCAGACGCGCGGCGAAACCGCAGCGTGCTGTTGGTGGATGCGCGCGGCACCGGCGGTTCGCATCCGCTGGCATGCGAGGACGCCGAGGGCGAGGACGCGATGATGGCCGAGGCGGCGTCGCCGGACCTGGCGCGCGCCTTCGCCGAGCGCTGCCGTGACGCCCTGGCCAGGACGGCCGACCTGCGCTACTACACGACCACTGATCACGTCCGCGACCTCGACTTCGTGCGCGAGCAGCTTGGTGTGGCGCAGTGGAACCTGGTCGGCGTGTCCTATGGCACGCGCGTGGCGCAACAATTCGCCCGGCGCTACCCGGCGCACTCGCGCACGCTCACGCTGGACTCGGTGGTGCCGAACACGCTGGTCCTGGGCCAGGAGCATGCACGCAACCTGGATGCGGCGCTGAAGGAGCAGTTCGCACGCTGCGCGGCGGTCGATGCGTGCCGGGAGAACCTTGGCGACATCGGCGCGCAGCTGGCCGGCGTCAGCCAGACGCTGCGCGGAGGCGGCCTGGCGCCGGTGCGCTATCGCGATCCGCTGTCGGGTGAGTGGCGCAGCGAGGTGCCGACCTACGGTCACCTCGCCCTGCTGCTGCGCCTGTACGCCTACCAGCCGCAGGCCGCCGCGATCCTGCCGCTGATCGTGCGCGACGCCGCACAAGGCAAATACGAGAGCCTGCTGGCGCAGTCGCGCGCGATCTACGCCGCGGTCTCGGGCTCGATGGCGCAGGGCATGGGCCTGTCGGTGAGCTGCAGCGAGGACACCGAATTGGCACCGGATCCCGCCGACACCGGCACGGTCATGGGCGCCGAATTCGTCGAGTACGCGCAGGCGATGTGTGCCGTCTGGCCGCGCGGCGATCGGCCCGGCGACTTCCGCGCGCCCCTGGCCGGTGACATTCCGGTGCTGGCGATCAGCGGAGAGTTCGACCCGGTGACGCCACCGCGCTACGGAGACGAGGTCGTCAACGCCCTGCCCAACGGCCGCCACCTGGTGCTGCCCGGACAGGGCCACAGCGTGCTCGGGCTGGGCTGCATGCCCAAGCTGTTCGCGCAGTTCGTCGAGGGCGCCAACGCGAAGGCGCTCGACGCCGAGTGCCTGCAGCGCCTGAAGCCGACGCCGCCGTTTGCCGGGGCGTATGGGTGGGAGCCTTGAACGCCGCCGTTGCGCGTGTTCGATTCCCGATGTCCCACTCCCGATTCCCGGAGTTCCCATGATCGAGGTCGACAACCTCCACAAGACCTTCAAGGCCAAAAGCGGCCCGGTGCACGCGGTGCGCGGGGTGGGCTTCGAGGCACGTGACGGCGAGATCACCGGCCTGCTCGGCCCCAACGGCGCCGGCAAGACCACCACCCTGCGCATGCTCTACACACTGATGTCCCCGGACCAGGGCAGCGTGCGGGTGGATGGGCTCGACATCCAGCGCGATGCCACCGCCGTGCGCCAGCGCTTGGGCGTGCTGCCCGACGCGCGCGGCGTCTACAAGCGGCTGACCGCACGCGAGAACATCGCCTACTTCGGCCGCCTGCACGGTCTCGACGACGCCACGATCGGCGCACGGATCGACGCGCTGGCGCAGACCCTGGGCATGGACTTCCTCGACCGCCGCACGGAAGGCTTCTCGCAGGGCCAGCGCACCAAGACCGCGATCGCACGCGCGCTGGTGCACGATCCGCGCAACGTCATCCTCGACGAGCCCACCAATGGCCTCGACGTGATGACCACGCGCGGATTACGCGGCTTCCTCAAGCACCTGCGCGACGAGGGCCGCTGCGTGATCTTCTCCAGCCACATCATGCAGGAGGTCGCCGCGCTCTGCGACCGCATCGTGGTGATCGCGCACGGCGAGGTGAAGGCCATCGGCACGCCTGATGAATTGCGCGCCCTGACCGGGGAGGACGACCTGGAGAACGTGTTCGTCCGCCTCGCCGGTCTCGACGAGGAGCAAGCCGCATGAAGACCCTGATGATCGTTGCCCGCAAGGAGCTGCAGGACCTGTTCCGCGACCGCCGCACGGTGATGCTCGGCCTGCTGATGATGCCGCTGCTGTTTCCGGCGCTGATCCTGGGCATGGGCAGCCTGGCCGAGCGCAAGGCACGCACCCAGATCGAGGGCGAGCTGAAGTTGCCGGTGATCGGCGCCGAGCACGCCCCCAACCTGGTGTCCTTCCTGGAGAGCCAGAACATCCGCATGCTGCCGCCGCCGGCGGATCCCGACGCCGACGTGCGCGCACAGACCCATGACATCGTGCTGCGCGTCGCTCCCGAGTTCGCAGACCAGTGGCGTAACAGCCGCTCGGCCTCGGTGGAGCTGATCTACGACAGCTCGCGCCAGGATTCGCGGATCCCGGTGGCGCGGGTGCGCAACGCGGTCGAGCAGTACAGCCGCACCCTGGGCGTGCTGCGCCTGATCGAACGCGGGGTCAGTCCCGAGGTCACCCAGCCGGTGCGGATGGCGCAGCGCGACGCGGCGACGCCGGAGGCCCGGCGCGGCATGCTGCTCGGCATCATGCTGCCGTATTTCCTGATCCTCAGTGCCTTCCTCGGCGGCGCCTACCTGGTGATCGACGTCACCGCTGGCGAGCGCGAGCGCCAGTCGCTGGAGCCGCTGCTGGCGACGCCCGCGGCGCGGGCAGCGATCATGAGCGGCAAGATCCTCGCCGCGATCGCCTTCGGCATGCTCAGCCTGCTGCTGATCCTGGTGGCGCTGAAGGTCAGCTTCACGGTCGCGCCCGGGCGCCTGCGCGTGGTCGACGTCTCGATGCCAGTGCTGCTGCAGCTGCTCGGTG
Source organism: Pseudomonadota bacterium (assembly GCA_030858145.1). Lineage (GTDB taxonomy): Bacteria > Pseudomonadota > Gammaproteobacteria > Xanthomonadales > Xanthomonadaceae > Luteimonas. The sequence continues at coordinate 1,341 of JALZMP010000142.1, read as the reverse complement.
TGCTGCTGCCGATGGTGCTGATCGGCACCACCCTGCTGACCCTGATCTCGGCCAGCGTGAAGTCGGTGAAGGAGGCGCAGAGCTACATGAGCGTGCTGATGCTGCTGCCGATCATCCCCACGATCATGCTGATGGTGAACCCGATCAAGAACCAGCTGTGGCAGTTCGCCGTGCCGTTCCTGGCGCAGAACCAGATGATCCTCAAACTGGTGCGCAGCGAGACAATCTCGGCCCAGGAGTGGGCGATGTACCTGGGCGCAGGCTTCGGCCTCGGCCTGCTGCTGTGGCTACTGGCCGCGCGGCTCTACCACCAGGAGAAGCTGGCGATCTCGGCGTAGCCCCTGCCCCGCACGCGATCCCGGGGGCAGGCCTTGGTCCAGCGTTTCGGAGCGTCCCGCAGCAAGAGGGTGGGCCAAGGCCCACCCTGCGCGGTCAATTGCCCGGGCTGAAGCCGATGGTGCGGCGCGTGGTGACCGGGGCGGCCACGGGCTCGAAGCGCCAGCGGCGCACGGCCGTGATCGCCTCGCGGTCGAACACCCGCGGCGGATCGGCACGCACCACGCGGACATTGCTGACCGAGCCGTCCGGGTTGACCGTGAACTCCATCTGCACCTCGCCGGACTGGCCGGCGCGCAAGGCGTCCGGCGGGTAGCGCGGCTGTGGCGTGCTGACGGCGCGCAGTTCCGAGCTGGCCGGTGCCGGGGTGGCCGGCGCGGGTGTTGCCGGTGCAGGGGCGGCCTGTTGCACCGCGCGTTGTGCGGCAGCGCGCTCGTCCGCCTCCCGCTGCGCCGCAGCGCGTTGGGCCGCCGCCTGCTGCGCCGCCTGCTGTTGCGTCGCTTGCTGCTGCTGGGTGGCGAGCTGCTGCGCGGCCTGCTGCTGCTGCAGCTGCTGTTGGCGCTCGCGCTCCTGCTGCAGCTGAACTTGTCGCGCCGCCTCCTGCTCGGTAGTCAGCTGTTGCTGCTGCGCGCGCTGGGCCGCACCCTCCTGCGCGGTGGCGATGCTGCCCTGGAGGCGGGCCAGCGAGGGATGCGCCTTGTCGGCCTTCTCGATCAACGCATACAGACGCTGCGCCTCCACGAAATCACCACGGTCGCGGCTCTGTTCGGTCGCAATCACTGCCATCGGCATCAGGTCGGTCAGTGCACTGGCCACGCCGGCGTCGCCGGGCTGCTTGTCGCGCAAAGCCAAGTAATACTCCATGGCGTTGTCGCCGCCGGGCGCGTACAGCTTGCTCTCCGCATAGGCGGTGCGGGCACGTTCGCGCAGCTGTTCGGGGCTGAGCGCGGCGACTTCCGCGGCAACCGCGTCCGCGGGCGGGGCGACCGGTGCGGCGGCCGACGG
>JALZMP010000139.1 GCA_030858145.1 Pseudomonadota bacterium | reverse complement strand
GGTCGGGGGCTACCGCGACCGCGGCACTGGCCGCACCATGGTCGGCGGCGGGTGGCGGCGACTGGGTCGCGCAGGCCGTGAGCGCAAGCATCGCAAGCAGTGGCAGCAGGCGCGCGCAGGACGCGCGGGAACGAGGGCGTCTGGTCATCGGACGCGAGGTTAGCATGCGTCCCCGACGCCGCGAACCGGTTGCGTTCAGAGAGCATGCAGCCGCTCAGCGCCGCCGATCAGAGCGCCGTGCCGGGCCGTGCGCGCGCACCGCCATCACCACGCCCATTCCCGCCAGCAGCGACACCGCCGCGGTGCCGCCGAACGACAGCAGCGGCATCGGCACCCCGACCACCGGCAGCAGGCCCGAGATCATGCCGGCGTTGACCACCACGTAGACGAACAGCGCCAGTCCCAGGCTGCCGGCGAGCAGGCGCGAGTAGGTGTCGCGCGCCTCCGCGGCGATCCACAGGCAGCGCCCGACCACGAACAGGTACAGCGCCAGCACCGTAGCCACGCCCAACCAGCCGAATTCCTCCGACAACACCGCGAAGATGAAGTCGGTCGTGTGCTCCGGAATGTAGTTGAGGTGCGACTGCGAACCCTCGCCCCAGCCCTGCCCCGTGAGCCCGCCGGAACCGATGGCGATCTTGGACTGGATGATGTTCCAGCCCGCGCCCAGCGGATCGGACTCGGGATCGAGGAAGGTCAGGATGCGGTCCTTCTGGTAGGGCTGCAGCCACCAGAACCAGGCCACCGGCGCTGCGGCCGCCGTCGCGCCCGCCACCGCCACCATCCACCACCGCGACAGCCCGGCCAGGAACAGGGCGAAGGCGCCGCTGGCGGCGACCAGCACGGCGGTCCCGAAATCCGGCTGCAACAGGATCAGCAGGGTGGGCACCGCGATGATCGCCGCGGTCGCCAGCACGCTGCCCGGCCGCGGCGGCAGCAGCCCGGCGTTGAGCACCCAGGCCGCCATCATCGGCAGGCTGAGCTTCATCAGTTCCGCCGGCTGGAAATAGAACAGGCCGAGATTGATCCAGTGCTGCCCGCTGCGCCCGGTGCCGATGAACAGCACCGCCACCAGCGGCAGCAGCGACAGCGCATAGACGTAGGGCGTCGCCTCGCGCAGGCGGATCGGCGGCACCCGCGACAGCAGCCACAGTACCCCCAGCCCGACCCCGTAGCGCGCGCCCTGCGAGACGACCAGGGCCGGGTTCTGCCCGCCGGCGCTGTGCAGCACCGCCAGCCCGATCGCCATCAGCGCGACCAGCGCGGCGCACAGCGACCAGTCGAGGGTGCGGGTGAAGCGCAGGAACAGATCGAAGAGCCAGCGCAGGAGGGTGTTCAAGGAGCCGGAACCCGCGACTGGGAACTCGGGACTCGGACGCGTATCTGCAGCCCATCCTCCGCCGCGCGTTCCAATACGGCGTGCAACGCATTTTCCGCACCCTTCGCGTCCGCACTGTCACTTGTTTGCGATTGCGGATCGGCACTTGCGAGTCCCGAGTTCCCGGTCCCGAGTCCCGCAGCTTGTGACACCACATTCGCGAACAGCGCCGTCGGAACCTCCTGGTCGACGCCTTGCTGCATCGGTGGCTCCGGCATCGTGCCCAGCAGCCAGGCGTCGAAGATCTTGCGCGCGATCGGCGCCGCGGTGGTGCCGCCGTAGCCGCCGTGCTCGACCACCACCGCGACCGCGATCGTCGGGTCCTCCGCCGGCGCGTAGCCGACGAACAGCGCCTGGTGCCGAAGATGGTAGGGCAGCGTGCGCGGATCCATGCTGGCGCCGCCCTTGCGCCCGATCTTCTGCGCGGTGCCGGTCTTGCCGGCCATCCGGTATTCCGCCTCGCGCGCCATCGCAGTGGCCGTGCCGCGACCGTGGATGGTCGCGACCATGCCTTCCTGCACCGGGCGCAAGTGCTCCGGACGATCGGTGATGCGCGTCGGGGCAGGCTGCGGCAGCGCGGTCCACGCAGCGTCGTAGCCGTCGCGACGCTGCGTGGCCAGGTGCAGGCGCCGCAGGTCCCCGT
>JALZMP010000097.1 GCA_030858145.1 Pseudomonadota bacterium | reverse complement strand
GTTGGCCTGCGGCAACTCGACTTTGACCTTGTGCGCCATCAGTGGTGCCGTGACCATGAAGATGATCAGCAGCACCAGCATCACGTCCGCGAGCGGGATGATGTTGATGTCGGCCATCGGGCCTTCGCCGGCATTGGATGAGAAAGCCATGAAGCGGGCTCCGGGTTATTGTTGTTCGCGGGTCGCGACGAAGCCGACCTTGCGCATGCCCTGGTCCTGGGCGATGTTGACGACGTCGCTGATCGCGCGGTACTTGGTGGTCCTGTCGCCGCGGATGTTCACCGGCGGCTGCGGGGTCTTTTGCGCCTCTACCGACAGCGCGCTCTCCAGCAGCTCGCGGGTCACCGGCTGGTCGTTCATGAAGATCGTCCCGTTCTCGGTCACCGAGATGGTGATCGGCGGCGCCGGTGGCGCGGTATCGGGCCGGTCGTCCAGGTTGGCCTGCGGCAACTCGACTTTGACCTTGTGCGCCATCAGTGGTGCCGTGACCATGAAGATGATCAGCAGCACCAGCATCACGTCGACCAGCGGCACGACGTTGATCCCCGCCATCGGCTTACCACGACCTTCGTTACTACTGAACGCCATATCAGCGACTCCTTGAGTCCTGCACCGGTCAGGGCTTGACCTGGACCTCGCCGACCCGCGAGCCGGTGGCGAAGAAGTCGTGCAGGTCGTGGGCGAAGGTGTCGAGCTTGTTGTTGGTCACCCGGTTGCTGCGGGTGAAGAAGTTGTAGCCCAGCACCGCCGGGATCGCCACGCCCAAGCCGATCGCGGTCATGATCAGCGCCTCGCCGACCGGTCCCGCCACCGCGCCGATGTCGGCCTGGCCGCTGGCGCCGATCCGGATCAGGGCGCGATAAATGCCCCAGACCGTACCGAGCAGACCGACGAACGGAGCGGTCGAGCCGACCGTGGCCAGTACCGTCAGGCCGCCTTCCAGCCGCATCGACTCGCGGATCACCGCCTGGCGCAGGGCGCGGTCGACGAACTCGGAGCGATTGAGCGACTCGACCAGTCGCGAGCCTTCATGGCGCTGGTGATGCGCAGCCGCCTGCGCGGCGTCCAGCGCGACCTTGGAGAACGGCTCGCGCTTGGGCTGCTCCTCCATGAAGCGGATCGCATCCTGCGCGTTGCTGGTTTCCCAGAACGTGTTGATCACACGATCCGAGGACCCGCGCAGGCGCATGTTGCGGATGAAGTTGAAGATGATCCAGTAGATCGACATGGCCGACATGACCAGCAGCGTGAGCAGCACGGTGTAGCCGACGATGTCCATGTGCTGGAGCATGTCCGCGAATCCCATCTGCTGGAGCGCTGCGGCGTCGCTGACGCCGGCGGGAGCGATGTTGGTGGTTTCCTGCAGCATGTCGCTTACCTTCTAGATGTGGTGGTTTGGGTGTGGGTATGTGGTGCGGTTGTTGCGTGAATCGGTTCGAGACGGGCGTGGTGCGGGTGGTTTTGTCATTGCAACTTGAAGTCCACCGGCACGCGGACCCGGCCCGCGGCACGCTGGCCATTGACGACTGACGGGTTGAAGCGCCACTTGCGCGCGGCATCCATCGCGGCGCGGTCGAGGTCGCGGTTGCGACTGGAGCGCTCCACTGACACGTTGGTGACGTTGCCATTGGCATCGACGTCGATGACCAGGACAACGGTGCCCTCGACACCCTGGCGGTAGGCGGCGGGCGGGTAGGTCGGCGGGTTCATGTTCTTCGACGAGATGTCCACGCTGGCGCCGATGTCCGGCCGTGGCGCGGGTGGCGCGGGCGGTGCGGGCGGCGGTGCGGGCGTATCGACCGGCGAGGGGGTGTCGAAGATCACCGGTGGATCCTGCGGTGGCGGCGGCACCGGGCTCGGCTGCGGCGGCGCCAGCTGCTTGATCTCCTGCGGCTTGGGCGGCTCCGGCGGCGGCGGGGGTGGTGGGGGCGGCGGTGGCGGCGGCTCGATGATCACCACCCGGGTGACCTCCTCCTCCTCCTGCTCGGTGGTCGGGGGATTGACCGGTGCCAACAGCAGCAGGATGGCCGCGGCGTGGAACGCGACCACCATGGTGAAGCCGGCGATGCGCGCCCAGTTCAGCCCTTCGTCCTGGTCGTCGCTCCGATGGGTCGTGGTCAAGCGTTGCGTCATGCGGGGGACTCAGGTCAGGCCGGGCGCGGGACGCCCCGATGTGATCGAACGCGCCCTGATTGGGCGCGGGAACCTCTAAGCTTATACCAATCCTGTGCCGTCGCACCAATGGCGGCGGACTGTCCCCCCTCGCCGGAGCTCAGCGGGCCAGCAGCTTCCTAGCGTCCTCGGGATTACGGATGCCCTTGTCGAGTGCCTGCTGCGCAGCTGCCTTGCTCCCTGCCGTTTGGCCCTCGTTGGCCAGCACCTTGGCCAGATTCAGCCAGGTTTCGCCGTTGTCGGCCAACGGTGCCGCTTTCCGGTAGGCCTCGATCGCCGGCTCGGTCTGCCCGGAGAAGTAATAAGCCTGCGCGAGCGCCACATGGGTCTGGTGGTCGGGCTTGAGCACGCCCTTGCCCAGACCCTCGTTGATGACGGCGATGGCATCGCGTTCCTTGCCCTCGACGTTGAAATACAGGGCAAACAGGTTCCTGTAATCGCGGTCCTCGCTTAACTGGCCGGCAGCACGCAGGCGCTCGTAGACCGCGATGGCCTGCTCGGTCTGGTCCGCCTGCATGTAGGTCGCTGCCAGGTTGAGTTGCGAGCGCCTGTCCGAAGGCGCAGTCGCGGCGACCCGCTCCGCCAGGCGGGCCGCTTCCACGGGCTGCCCAGAGTCGGCGTAGACGGCCATCAACAATTGGCTCCACTCCACCCGCGGCGTCGGGCTGGAATCGACAAGCGGTTTCAGCACCGTGATCGCCTCGGGATACCGTTTCAGCCGATAAAGCATATTGCCCTTGATCGCCAGGTGCTGAGGCTGCTGCGAACGGCTGCCCGCGAGGAACGCCTCCATTGTCTGGAGGGCTTGCTCGTGACGGTTTTCCTGCATCTGCAGCTGCGCCAGCATCAACATGGTCTCGAAATGGTCCTTGTTGTTCAGCGCGTCGAGGTCGATTGCCTGCTGGAAGTAGGCCGCGGCACGTTCGTTGTCCCGGTCCGGCAACAGGGTGCCGATAACGCGGGCGGCGAAGGCTTGCTCGTACGCATTGGCTCCGGGGCTGGCGATGATCTGGTCGGCGAGTTGCTGCGCCAGCGCCACATCTTCCGCTTCGTAAGCCTCGTACAGGCGCCGCAGTACGGGCGTGAGCTTCGGCGATGACTTGCCTTGCTTGTCCTGCCTGGTTGCGTCCGGATACGTGGGGTTCCCCGGGTTCGCGCTACTGGGTTTGCCCGGGGCCTCGCTGCGCACTGACGCCCGGTCGCTGGCTTGACGCGCCGACTGCGCAAACGCCTCTGCGCTCACGGCGCCCAGCGTGGCGGCAATTACCAGCCCGCTGATCAATCCCGGGCGCAGGGTCGGTCGCAAGGAACGACGCGTAGTCATGAACACTACCTCTATTGGGGCACCTGCCGTTCGTTGGCAACGGGCAGATGACAGTGACGGTTGGCCCCAGGACGACCTGCTGGCGCGTCCCGACTGCGATAGATTAAAACAGGCGTTGTTAAAAAATCAGCCGCAACTCGGCCTGCGCCCACTCGCCCGCGCCTGTTCGTAGGCGGGCACCAGGCGGGCCGCCCGTGCCTGCAGCTCGCCGATACGGGCCTGGGGATCGGGATGGGTGGACAACCACTGCGGCTGACGGCTGCCGCCGGCGGCGATCATGTTCTGCCACAGGCTGACTGCGGCGCGGGGGTCGAAGCCGGCCTTGGTCATCAACTGCTGGCCAACCACGTCGGCCTCGGTCTCCTGGGCCCGCGAGCCCGGCAGCAGGAACCCGGCCTGCGTCGCTATGCCGCCGAACTGGCCAGCCGCCTGCCCGGCGCCCTGACCGTACCGCGAGCCCAGCAGGCCGCTGACCACTTGCAGCGCGCCCGCCGCGCCGGCCTGGCGGGTGATGCGCTCGTCGTGGTGGCGGGAGACGACGTGGCCGATCTCGTGCGCGATCACGCCAGCGAGCTGGTCCTGGTTACGGGCGACGTTGAAGATCCCGGTGTAGATGCCGACCTTGCCACCCGGCAGCGCGAAGGCATTGGCATTGTTGTCCTGGAACACCGCCGACTCCCAGCCGCCCTGCCAGTTCGCCGGCAGTTCGCGCACGATCGCGCCAACCACGCACTGCACATAGGCGCGCTGGCGCGCGTCGGAGGTCTGCGGCTTCTGCGACTTCATCTGCGCAAAGGCCTGTGCACCCAGCCGGTTGAGTTCGGCCTGCGGAACCGCGCCCACGTACTGGGTGCGACCGGTCGGCGAGGTGGTGGTCGCGCAGGCGGTCGCGGCAAGCGTGATGGCCAGGACGAGGGTAGTCTGCTTCAACATGGGGGCGGCTTCCGGGACAAGTCGCTCCCTTGTAGGCGAAGCGACTTGAAGGGCGCGTCAACTGCGGATGCTGCGCATCGGCCCGGCTGCTTTCGCAAGCTGGGCCTGGGCCCAGGTTCATCCGGCATCGGGGGCCAAGGCCCGCCCTACACGTCCAGGTTGGCGACCTTCAGCGCGTTGTCGTCGATGAAGGCCCGCCGCGGCTCGACCACGTCGCCCATCAGGGTGCTGAAGATCTGGTCGGCGGCAACGGCATCCTCGATCCGGACCTGCAGCAGGCGCCGGGTCTCGGGGTTGACCGTGGTCTCCCAGAGCTGCTCGGGGTTCATCTCGCCCAGGCCCTTGAAGCGCTGGATCTGGCGGCCTTTCTTTGCTTCCTCCAGCAACCAGGCCTGGGCCTCGGCGAAGCTGGCCACCGGCTGCGCGCGGTTGCCACGCACGATCTGCGCGCCGTCGCGCACCAGGCCGTGGAGCAGCGCCGCCACGTCGCGTAGGGCGCGCAGTTCGCCGCTGGCGAACGCCGACAGCGCGATCGGCTGCAGGGTCTCCACCCCCATGTGCCGGCGACGGACCAGCAGCGCCGCGGGGCGGGCGTCGTCGCCCGCCTGGAACTCAAGCGCGTAGCGAGGCCGGCCCAAGCCGCTGCGGTTGATGCGCTGTTCCAGCGCATCGAGCTCGTGTCGTTCGTCGGTGTTGCGCGCGAAGCTGTCGGCATCCAGCGGCGTGAAGTCGATCAGCGCCTCGAGCACCGCCGGATCGTAGCGATAGGCGTTGCGCGCGATCGCGTCGCGGGCGCCGGCGAAGGCGAGCAGCAGCTTCTCCAGCGCCGCGCCCTCGATCGGCGGCTCGCCTGTGGCGGGGATCAGCGACGCGCCTTCGACCGCATTGCCGGCGAGGTAGGCGTCGAGCGCGGCCTCGTCCTTCAGGTACAGCTCGGTCTTGCCCTGTTTAATCTTGAACAGAGGCGGCAGGCCGATATAGATGTGGCCGCGTTCGATCAACTCCGGCATCTGCCGGTAGAAGAAGGTCAGCAGCAAGGTGCGGATGTGCGAGCCGTCGACGTCGGCGTCGGTCATCAGGATGATGCGGTGGTATCTCAGCTTGTCCGGGTTGTACTCGTCCTTGCCGATCCCGGTACCCAGTGCAGTGATCAGGGTCCCGACTTCCGCCGACGCGAGCATGCGGTCGAAGCGCGCGCGTTCGACGTTGAGGATCTTGCCCTTCAGCGGCAGGATCGCCTGGGTCTTGCGGTTGCGGCCTTGCTTGGCGGAGCCGCCGGCGGAGTCGCCCTCGACGATGAACAGTTCCGACAGCGCCGGATCCTTTTCCTGGCAGTCGGCGAGCTTGCCGGGCAGGCCGGCGATGTCCAGCGCACCCTTGCGCCGGGTCAGGTCGCGGGCCTTGCGCGCGGCTTCGCGCGCGCGCGCGGCGTCGACGATCTTGCCGGCGATCGCGCGCGCCTCGTTGGGGTGCTCCTGCAGGAACTCCTCGAGCCGGGCGCCAAAGGTATGCTCCACCACCGGCCGCACGTCGGAACTGACCAGCTTTTCCTTGGTCTGCGAGGAAAAGCTCGGGTCGGGCACCTTCACCGACAGCACCGCGATCATGCCCTCGCGCATGTCATCGCCCGAGAGGTTGACCTTGGCCTGCTTCGCGATCCCGTTCTGCTCGATGTAGTTGCTCAGGGTGCGGGTCAGTGCCGCACGAAAGCCGATGAGATGCGTGCCGCCGTCCTTCTGCGGGATGTTGTTGGTGAAGCAGAACATCGTTTCCTGGTAGCTGTCGGTCCACTGCAGGGCGACGTCGACGGTGATGCCGTTCTGCTCGCCGGTCACCGAGATGACGTTGGGGTGCAGCGGGTTTTTGAGCTGCGCCAGGTGCTCGACGAAGGAGCGGATGCCGCCGGCGTACTCGAACACGTCGCGGCGGCCCTCGCCGCGTTCGTCGACCAGGGTGATCCTGACCCCCGAGTTGAGAAAAGACAGTTCGCGCAGGCGCTTGGCGAGGATGTCGTAGTGGAACTCGACATCACTGAAGACGCTCGACGCCGGCCAGAACCTCAGCAGGGTGCCGCGCCGGTCCGATGCGCCGACCACATGCAGGGGCGCGTCCGACACGCCCATGGCGTAGCTCTGCCGGTGGTGCTGGCCGTCGCGCCAGATATCCAAGGTGAGCTTTTCCGACAGCGCGTTGACCACCGAGACGCCGACTCCGTGCAGGCCGCCGGACACCTTGTAGCTGTTGTCGTCGAACTTCCCGCCGGCGTGGAGCACGGTCATGATCACTTCCGCCGCCGACACCCCCTCTTCCTTGTGGGTGTCGACCGGGATGCCGCGGCCATTGTCGGACACCGACACCGAGCCGTCCTCGTGGATGGTGGTCACGATGTCGTCGGCATGGCCGGCGAGGGCTTCGTCGATGGCGTTGTCGACGACCTCGAACACCATGTGGTGCAGGCCGGTGCCGTCATGGACGTCGCCGATGTACATGCCGGGACGCTTGCGCACGGCCTCAAGGCCGCGCAGGACGGTGATCTTGCTGGAGTCGTAGGGGCTGATGCCCTGCGGGCCGGGAACGCTGGTTTCGTCGGTCATTGCGGGTTCATGGATCGGCAGCGGGCGCCCCAGGGTTGCCTGCGCACAGGGCAGGTAACCGCGACACATTATTTATAGGGGCATGAAACCGGAATAATACCATTCCGGGGTCCCTCCGGGGCGCTACAGCCGGTTGCGGGGTCAGGCTTGACGCACGTCGCCGTGTTCCACGTGGAACGTCACGGCATCGACGCCCCGCGCCGCTTCCGGCACCTGGGTGCCCGAGATGAACAGTTGTGCGCCCAACCCACGCAAGGCATCGAGCACCCGTTGCTGGTGCGCCAGGTCGAGCTCGGACGCGAGGTCATCCAGGGCGATGACCGGCCATTGCTCCCTGCGCTTCGCGCAGTCCTGCGCCTGCCCCATTAGGCAGCTCAAGGCCGCGAGCTTGGCCTGGCCCCGGGACAGGGGTTCGCGGCCGGGGAGCGCGGCGAACTCGAGCCGCCAGTCCGCGCGGTGCGGCCCCGCCGTGGTATGGCCCAAAGCGCGGTCGCGGTCGCGGGCCAGCAGCAGGGCGTCGCGCAGCGAAAGCTGGTCCTCGCGCCAGCCGGGCAGGTAGACCAGGCGCGGCCGGCCCAGCCCGGGCACCAGCGCAGCGGCAGCGGCCTCAATCTGGGTCTGCAGCTGCGCGAGATACTCCGCGCGGCGGCGGCCCAGGCTCTCGCCGGTCTCGGCGAACTCCGCATCCCAGGCGTCCAACTGTACGCCGGGGGCCTGGGACCGCAACAGCAAGTTGCGCTGCTTGAGCGCGCGCGCATAGCGGCGCCAGAGCGCCAGGAAATCAGGTTCCACGTGGAACAGTCCCCAGTCCATGAAGCGCCGTCTGGGTTCGCCGCTGCCTGACACCAGGGCATGGCTGCCGGGCTCGATGCTGATCACCATCAATGCCGCGCACAGTTCGCCCAGGTGCTCCACCTTCTGGCCGTCCAGCCGTCCCTCCCAGGTCTGGCCCGCGTGCCGCAGCCCCGCACGACGCGAACGCGCCTGCTCGTGCCAAGCCACGAAGACCTCGACCGCTTCACTGCCAGTTCGGATCAGGCCGTCGCGCACCCGTCCGCGGAAGCTGCGGCCATAGGCCATCAGGTGCAGGGCCTCCAGAACGCTGGTCTTGCCGGCGCCGTTGGCACCCAGCAGCAGGTTCAGTCCCGGCCCTGGCTGCAGGTTGGCCTCGCGCAGACTGCGCAGATTGCGAATGTCGAGTCGGGTCACGCGCATCGTTGCAAAGGCGCCTCAAAAGGAAAACGCCCGGGACGAGCCGGGCGTTGTTGTTCCACGTGAAACATCAGGGTCCCGCCTGCTGCGGCCAAGCTCCAGACGCACCCTCGCTCACAGCCGGAGCGGCATCACCACGTGGCGGCACATCTCGCTGCTGGCCTCGCGAACCAAGGCCGAGGAATTGGCATCCCGCAAGGCCAGCACCACGATCTCGTCTCGCAAGGCCGAGAGTGCGTCGAGCAGGTAGTTGACGTTGAAGCCCACGGCCAGGTCGTCGACCCGGGTATCGGCCTCGACTTCCTCCTGCGCCTCTTCCTGCTCCGGGTTGTGGGCGTTGATCTTCAACTGCCCGGGCGAGACCTCGAGCCGGACCCCGCGGTACTTTTCGTTGGACAGGATGGCGGCGCGTTGTAGCGCCGCGCGCAGCACCTCACGATCGACCCGGACCTCGCGGTCCGCACCGATCGGGATCACCGCTTCGTAGTCGGGGAAACGGCCGTCGATCAGCTTGCTGGTGAAGGTGACATCGTCGCGCTTGACCCGGATATGATTGCGCCCCATTTCCAGTTCCAGGCTGCGGTCGCCGCCTTCGAGCAGGCGCTGCAGCTCCTGCACGCCCTTGCGTGGCACGATGATCTGGCGCTTGGTCCGGATCTCCGCTTCCAGCACGGCCTCGCACAAGGCCAAACGGTGGCCGTCGGTGGCCACGCAGCGCAGGCGGCTGTCGCCGAGGTCGAACAACAGTCCGTTGAGGTAGTAGCGCACGTCCTGCTGGGCCATGGCGAAGGCGGTGCGCTCGATCAGTTCCTTGAGCGCCGCCTCCGGCACGGTGACCCGTTCGGTGGCCTCGACCTCGTCGATCGACGGGAAATCATTGGCAGGCAGGCTGGCCAGGGTGAAACGGCTGCGACCAGCCTGCACGGTGATCTTGTCGCCCTGCTTGTCGGCCTGCTGCGACACCGTGATCTTGCTGCCATCGGGCAGGGCGCGAACGATGTCGAACAGCTTCCGCGCCGGAATCGTGGTCTCGCCGTCCTGGGCCTCGTCGACCGCGCAGCGGGCGACCATCTCGACCTCGAGGTCGGTGCCGGTCAAGGACAGCTGGCCGCCCCTGACTTGGGCCAGCAGGTTGGCCAGCACCGGCAGGGTCTGCCGCCGCTCGACCACGTTGACGACCTGGGCCAGCGGCTTCAGGAACGCTTCTCGCTGCAGACTGAAACGCATGCTGGTGTCTTCCCCTTTTGCCCAGGCTTCAGGAATGGATAAATATCAAAAACTGGTGGTGCTGGTGTCGGAAAAATCTGGTGATAAACAATGTAAGCTATTGAATCATATTCTTTTTTCGACGAACTTCCGGCGGGATATCCCCCGTCTGCACACAATGGACCCTGTGGATAACTTGCTCCGTGGCGATCGCAGGACCACCTGTCCACAGCTTGTCCCGTGATTCCATTCCCGCACCACTGTGGCCCCCGCTGCGGTCATTCACTCAGTTTTCTGATCAACTTGTCCCAGTCCTCGTGCAGCTTGCCGTCGCTCTCCTGCAGGGTCTTGATCTGCCGGCAGGCGTGCAGGACGGTGGTATGGTCCCGGCCCGCAAAGGCATCGCCGATCTCCGGCAGGCTGTGTTCGGTCAACTCCTTGGCCAGCGCCATCGCCACCTGCCGCGGCCGGGCCAGCGAGCGGGTCCTGCGCTTGGACAGCAGGTCCTTGATCTGCAGCCCGTAGTAGTCTGCCACGGTCTTCTGGATGTTGGCGATGCCGATCGACTGCTGCTGGGCGCGCAGCAGGTCGCGCAGGGTCTCCTGGGCGAACTCCTGGGTGATGGCGCGACCGGTGAAGTTGGCGCGCGCGGCCAAGGTGTTGAGCGCGCCCTCGAGGTCGCGGACGTTGGAGCGCATCTTCTTGGCGAGCAGGAAGGCCACGTCCTCGGGGATCTCGACACCGCGTTCCTGCGCCTTGGCGAGCACGATCTGTGCCCGGGTCTCGAAGTCGGGCGGGTCGATCGGCACGCTCAGGCCCGAGGCCAGGCGCGACTTCAGGCGTGGTTCCAGGCCTTCCACCTCGCGCGGGAAGCGGTCGCAGGTCATGATGATCTGCTGGCGGCCGTCGAACAGCGCGTTGAAGGTGTGGAAGAACTCCTCCTGGGTACGGTCCTTGCCGGCGAAGAACTGGATGTCGTCAATCAGCAGCGCGCCGACCTGCTGGAACTGGCGCTTGAAGGCGTCCATCGCCTTTTCCTGCAGCGCCTTCATCATCGCACTGAAGAACTGCTCGCTGCGCACGTACAGCACCCGCATGCCGGGGTTGTTGGCGCGCATGGCGTTGCCGGCGGCGAACATCAGGTGGGTCTTTCCCAGGCCAGTGCCGCCGTAGAGCAGCAGCGGGTTGTGGGCGCGGTCACCGGGCTTCTGCGCGGCGTGCCAGGCCGCGGCGCGGCCGAGTTGGTTGCTGCGGCCCTCGACGAAGTTGTCGAAGGTGTAGTGGCCATCGAGGTTGCCCTGGAAGGCCGCGTCCGCCACATGTCGCGCGAAGGCCTGCGCCGGCGCAACCAGGCTGGCCTCGCGCGGCAGCGAGCCGATCTCCAGCGCCACGTCGGCGCTGCCGGCGAAGTGGTCGAGCAGTTCGCGGATGCGACCCAGATAACGCGTGCGCACCTCGTCGCGGACAAAGGCATTGGGCGCATAGAGCACGGTGGTGTGCTCGCGGCGGCTGGCCTGCAAGGGCTTCAACCAGGCGTGGACGTCCTCGGCCGGAAACTCGGCTTCCAGGCGTTCGAGGCAGCGGGGCCAGGCATCCATAGGGAGCGTCGGGAAGCGGTACGACAGCGGCGGCAGCACGTATGCTGCGGCCACGCGCCGTCGGCGGGAGGGAACCACCAGCCTACCATCGCGCGGCGGACGCGACCATCGATGGGCGACCACCGCGACGCAATCCCGAGCAGGCCGCACGCGCGGGGCCTGCCTCGGTGTGAGGCGACACGCATCGGCCCTGTTCCTGGCGACGCATCGCGCAACGGGGCCGCCCCGGCACGGGCAACACTTCCCCAGCTTGACCGGAAAAGCGCGCCAGCGCTACAATTGCCGGTTCAATCCGATGCGACACACGAGCTACCGCCATGGCCACCAAGCGCACCTACCAGCCCAGCAACCTCAAGCGCAAGCGCGACCACGGCTTCCGTGCCCGGATGAAGACGGCTGACGGCCGCAAGATCCTCGCCCGCCGCCGCGCCAAGGGCCGCAAGCGCCTGACGGCCTGACGGCCCGCAGCCGCCGGCAATGGCGGCGGCCAGATGCCGTTGCATCCGCGGCCTGCCTGCGTGGCCGCCGCTCTTCTACCTTGACGCCCGACGATCCCATGAACCACCGCCTGCCGCGCCAGGCGCGGGTGCGCACGCGCGCGGAATTTGACCGGGTGTTCAAGGAGGCGCGGCGCACGGCGGCACCGCTGCTGGCCCTGCACTGGCGCGCGGATGCGCAGCCGGCGCGGCTGGGGCTCGCGATCTCGCGCAAGGTCGATCGC
>JALZMP010000090.1 GCA_030858145.1 Pseudomonadota bacterium | reverse complement strand
CAGGGGCAGTGCTCGCCGCGGCCTCGGTCGCGCTCGCCGCCTACGGCGCGCACGGCAACGTCGCGGGGGACCCTGCGGTCGTGCAACTCGCCGCGGTGTTCACGCTGGGCCATGGCCTGGCACTGGCGGCTCTCGCGCCGCAGGCGGCACGGCGACTGGGCGTCCTGGCGCTCGCGGCACTGCTGTCGGGAATCGTGCTGTTCGCGGGATCGCTGCTTGCCGCGCAGTTCGCTGGGGTCTCGCCCCGTCTGGCGCCCGCGGGCGGCCTGTTGCTGATCGCCGGCTGGGCACTGTTCGCCATCGATGCCGCCAGGCGCTGATCCATGCCGCGGCATGCCCGAGGATTCGATACCGGGGTCGCCTTCGAGCACCTGATGCGCCGCGACCGCAAGCTCGGGGTGTGGATGCGGCGCCTTGGCCCGATCGCACCCGATCCGCGCTGGCGCAGGTCCTTCGATCCGGTGGACGCGCTGGCGCGCGCGATCCTCTACCAGCAGCTCAGCGGCAAGGCGGCCGCTACCATCGTCGGCCGCGTCGAGACGGCGATCGCCAGCACTCGGCTGCACGTTGACACCCTCGGCGGAATCGACGACGCCACCCTGCGTGCCTGCGGGGTCTCCGGCAACAAGGCACTCGCCCTGCGCGATCTCGCCAGGCGCGAATCCATGGGCGAGATTCCCGGCCTGCGCCGCATGTCGACCATGGACGGCGACGCCATCATCGAAGCCCTCGTGCCGATACGTGGCATCGGCCGCTGGACGGTGGAAATGATGCTGATGTTCCGCCTCGGCCGCCCGGATGTGCTGCCAGTGGACGACCTCGGTATCCGCAAGGGCGCGCAGCTGGTCGACGGTCTCGAGGCCATGCCGGCGCCGAAGGTCCTGCTGGCGCGCGGCGAGCGCTGGGTGCCGTTTCGTACCTACGCCAGTCTCTATCTGTGGCGCATCGTCGATGCGGCCGGCGCCGCTGGCGTTGCCACGCGCTCGCAGGACTGAGCCAACCAGGCAAAGGACGAGAGGGTCCGCGCGCCACTGATCGCGCTCGCGGACCAGGGACGTGGATGCTCGGCGCCACTCACCGCCGCCCGGGCCGCGCCACGGTCGGCGCCATCATCACGACCAGGACCCCACCCAGCACGGCCGCCGAACACAGCAGCAGGCGCAGGCCGGGGGTCTCGTCCAGCAGCAGTACGCCGCCGGCGGCCGTGATCACCGGCACGCTGAGCTGCAGCACCGAGGCGCGCAGTGCCGTCAGCCGTGGCAGCACCGTGTACCAGACCGCATAGCCCAGGCCGGAGGCGAGCGCGCCGGAGGCGACCGCGTACAGCATTCCGGCGGGATCGATTCGGGCCTGCGGAATCATGAGCAGGCTCAGCGCCAGCGCGAACGGCAATGCGCGCCGGAAGTTGCCCGCGGTGTCGCCCAGGGCGTCAGAACTGCGTGCGCCCCGCAGCGAATACAGGCCCCAGGCCACACCGGCAGCCACCATCAGCCCGGCCGCGCCCAGCGGCGGCGCAGACAGTCCGGGCAGCAGCAAACCGCCCAGGCCGGCCAGCGCCAGCGCCAGACCCGCGAACTGCAGCGGACGGAAGCGTTCGCCGCGCCACAGGCCACTCCCGATCATGGTGACCTGGACCGCGCCGAACAGAACCAGGGCACCGGTCGCGGCGGTCAGCTGCAGGTAGGCAAAGGAAAACAGCGCCGCGTAGGCGAACAGTGCCAACGCCGAACGCCAGTTGCCGCTGCTGGCATCTCCGGCGGGCGGCGGTCGCCGCGCCTGCACCAGCAACCACAGCATCAGCGCGCCGGACAGCAGCCGGACCGAGGTGAAGCTGGCGGCGTCCACCGTGGTCCGCTCCAGCGCCAGCCGGCACAGCAGCGAATTGCCGGCGAACGCCAGCATCGCCAGCGCCGCGAGCAGGATCGCGGGGGAGTCCGGTGCGGCGCGTTTGGAGTTCATTGGCCGGCGGATTGTCGCATCGTCCCGGCGCAGCCCGGCGGGCTTCCTGCAACGACTGCCTCAGGCCGCGGGTTGGAGTACGGCCAGCAGGCCGCGCGCAGCGCTGAACCGGTCCGCGGGGGCGGGCAGCTCGAGCTGGACGCGCAGCTTGTCCGGGCCGTCCATCCGGTAGTGTTTGGGCTGGCCCTGGATCAGGCGGATAACGCCCATCGGGTCGACCCTGGGCTTCTCCACGAACTGCACGCGGCCACCGGCAGGGCCGATGTCCAGCTTGCGGATGCCCAGCGTAGTCGCCTGCAGCTTGAGCTCGGCGGTCTGGAACAGGTGCCTTGCCGGTTCCGGCAGCAGGCCGAAGCGGTCGATCATCTCTACCTGCAGCTCGCGCAGTGCCTCCGCATTGCGCGCGGAGCTGATGCGCTTGTACAGGGTCAGCCGGGTGTGCACGTCGGGCAGGTAATGCTCGGGAATCAGCGCCGGTACGTGCAGGGTCACGTCGGCGCCGTGGTCGTGCGCGGCGTCCAGTGCGGGCAGTTCGCCGCGCTTGATCGACCGCACCGCGCGCTCCAGCAGCTCGGTGTACAGGCTGAAGCCGACCTCGGTCATCTGCCCGCTCTGGTCTTCGCCCAGCAGTTCGCCGGCGCCGCGGATCTCGAGGTCATGGGTGGCGAGTGTGAACCCGGCGCCGAGTTCGTCCATTGCCGCGATTGCCTCCAGCCGCTTGCGCGCATCCGCGGTGATCGAGCGCTGGTCCGGCACCACCAAGTAGGCGTAGGCGCGGTGGTGGGAGCGGCCGACGCGGCCGCGCAGCTGGTGCATCTGCGCCAGCCCGAACCTGTCGGCACGGTTGATGACGATGGTATTGGCATTGGGGATGTCGATGCCGGACTCGATGATGGTCGTGCACAGCAGCACGTTGTAGCGCTGCTTGTGGAAGTCGAGCATCACCCGTTCCAGCTCGCGCTCCGGCATCTGGCCGTGGGCGACGCCGATCCGCGCCTCCGGCACCAGCGCCTCGAGCTCGCGTTTCATGCGGCCGATGCTCTCAACGTCGTTGTGCAGGAAGTAGACCTGGCCGCCACGCGCCAGCTCGCGCTGGAAGGCCTCGTGCAACTGCGTATCGTCCCAGGGCACCACGAACGTCTGCACCGCCAGCCGGTGCGCCGGCGGGGTGGCGATGATCGCGAGGTCACGCAGCCCGGCCATCGCCATGTTGAGCGTGCGCGGGATCGGCGTGGCGGTCAGGGTCAGCAGGTGGACATTGGCGCGCAGCGCCTTCAGGGCCTCCTTCTGGCGCACGCCGAAACGCTGCTCCTCGTCGACGATGACCAGGCCCAGGTCGCGGAACTTCACGTCCTTCTGCAGCAGGCGGTGGGTGCCGACAATGACGTCCAGGGTGCCGTCGGCGATCCTGGCGATCTCCGCCTTGATTTCCTTCGGGGTCTTGAAGCGCGACAGCACCTCGACCCGGATCGGCCAGTCGGCAAACCGATCCGCCATGGTGCGGTAATGCTGCTCGGCCAGCAGGGTGGTCGGCACCAGCACCGCGACCTGCTTGCCCGCGCTCGCGACGGCGAAGGCGGCGCGCACCGCGACCTCGGTCTTGCCGAAGCCGACGTCGCCGCAGACCACGCGGTCCATCGGCTGCGCCGACGCCAGGTCGCGCAATACCGCCTCGATCGCGGCGTGCTGGTCCGGGGTCTCCTCGAACGGGAACGCGGCCGCGAACGGCTCGTACATGGCACGGTCGGTGTCGATCGCGAGGCCTGCGCGTGCCTGCCGTTTCGCCTGGATTTCCAACAGTTCGGCGGCGACGTCGCGGACCTTCTCCGCGGCCTTGCGTTTCGCCTTGGCCCACTGCTCGCCGCCGAGCGAGTGCAGCGGCGCGGTCTCCGGCGAGGCGCCGGAGTAGCGGTTGACCAGGTGCAGCTGCGCCACCGGCACGTAGAGGCGATCGCCCTTGGCGTATTCGATCTCCAGGTATTCCCCGGACTCGCCACCGGCCTGCAGCGTGACCAGGCCGCGGTAGCGGCCGACGCCATGGTCCTCGTGCACGATCGGCGCGCCTTCGGACAGCTCGCCGAGGTCGCGGATGATCGCCTCGGGTTCGCGCCCGGCGCGCTTGCGCCGCCGCGGCTGCAACGCTCGCTCGGGGAACAGCTGGCGCTCGGTGAGCACGGTGATGTGCGGCGCATCGAGGGCGAAGCCGTCGTCGAGGAGCGCGACGGTGATGCCGAATCGCTCCAGCCCCTCTGCCACGGCGAAGGCCGGCGCGCCATGCGCTGCGGGCAGGGCCTGGGCAAACGCCTGGAAGTCGGGCAACACCGCGGGTGACAAGTCCGCGACCTGCAGCACTTCCAGGAGCGCCTCGCGTCGTCCCGCCGAATCCGCCGCGACCAGGACCCGTCCGGGATAACTGGCGAGAAAGGCCTTCAGCGCCGTCGCGGGCGCGGCGTCCTTCGTCACCAGCGGCAGTTCCGGCGCCGGTTGCGCGCCGAGCGACGCGGCCTGCGCGTGGCGCGGGTGCTCCGGTCCGCAGACCTCGACGCGATCGCCGCGGTTGAGCCTTTCACGCAAGGCATCGGGCGGCAGCCAGAGCGCGTCCGGGGCGAGGATCGGCCGTTCGATGTCGTGCCGGCGCTGCTCGTGGCGCTCGCCGACCTGCTGCCAGAAGTGGTCGGCGGCCGCCGCGACGCCATCGCACAGCAGCGGCAGCGCAGCGCTGTCGATGTAGTCGAACAGGGTGGCGGTCGCATCGAAGAACAGTGGCAGGTAATACTCGATGCCGGCCGGCGCCGCGCCGGCCTTGAGGTCCTGGAACAGCGCGCTGCGGCGCATGTCGATGTCGAAACGTTCGCGCAGCGCCGCCATGGCGCGCCCGGCGCCGGCCTCGTCCAGCGGCACCTCGCGCCCGGGCAGCAGCCGCACCGCCTCGACCTTGTCCAGCGAACGCTGGGTTTCGGGGTCGAACGCGCGCAGGGTATCGATGCGGTCGTCGAACAGTTCCAGCCGGTAGGGCTGGTCGGCGCCCATCGGGTAGATGTCGAGCAGGCCGCCGCGTACCGCGAAGTCGCCGGGGTCGAACACCTGCGGCACGTTGCGGTAGCCGGCCGCCTCCAGCCGGCGCTTCTCGGCGTCCATGTCCAGCATCTGCCCGACTTTCACGTCGAGGCTGCTGCCCACGATGAACGACAGCGGTGCCAGGCGCTGCATCAGGGTCTGCACCGGAACCACCACGATGCCGCGCCGCAGCCCCGGGAGTCGGTGCAGGGCAGCCAGCCGCTGCGAGACAATTTCCGGGTGCGGGCTGAAGCGGTCGTAGGGCAGGGTCTCCCAGTCCGGGAACGCAATCACCGGCAACTCGGAGCGGACGCCGGCAAGCGTGCGCAGGTCCGATTCAAGCTGCTGCGCCCCATGGTTGTCGCGGGCGGTGGCAAGCACGGGCCCATCGTGTGCGTCGGCTGCGCGCAGCACCGACCATGCCAAGGCACTGGCGCTGGCAGGACTGCGCCAGTACGCGCGCGGACGGCCGGCCTGCGGCAGCGGCGGAAGGGGATGGGCGGGGGAGGGCATCGAACCCGCGATTTTAGCGGATGCGCGGGTCGCGATGGACCTGTCGCGGCATGTGCCCGACTTGTGCGTTGTTCAACAACGCCTATACCTGCTGCAGATCCAGCACCACGCGCACCAGGCCGGGCATGTCGCCGGTTTCGCGGCGGAACCCCATCGACTGCACCAGTGACAACATCGCGTGATTGCTGTCCATCACGTCGCCGTGAATGCGGTCGAGCTGCTTGCCGCGCGACCAGCGCACCAGGCGTCGCATCAGGTGCCGGCCCAGCCCCATGCCGGAAACATAGTGGCTGACCAGGATGGCGAACTCGGCGTCGCGGGTGCCCTCGGTGATCGCGGCACGGGCGACGCCGCCGATCAGCGCCTCGCCCGGCGGCAGCGGCTCGGCGACCACCAGGGCGAATTCGGTCTTGGGGTTGGGCCGGGTCAGCCGACGCGCCATCTCCGGCGACAATTCCTTCATCGCATGCAGGAAGCGCTGGCGGATCTCGTCGGGCTTGAGCAGCTCGAACCCGGCGCGCAGGGTCACCGCATCGTCCGGGCGAATCGGTCGGATCAGCACGTCGCGGCCATTGGCGAGGCGCATCTCCTCATGCCACGGCGGTAGGCGGTTGCGGGCGACCATTCGCGGGATGGTGGCACGTGGCTGGTGAAGTCGAGCTGCACATCCATAAAGTGTCCCGGGCGCCCAGGCGACACATGCCGCCGCAGCTGGACGCCACCCTCACGCACCGGCATTGCTAGACTGCGCCGCCCCCTCACCCAGCGATGCTGCCATGGCCGGCCAAGGCGACTCCACCCGCGCGATCCTGTTCGCGCTTGGTGCCAACTTCCTGATCGCGATCGCCAAGGGAATCGCGGCTTATGTCACCAAGTCCGGTGCGATGCTGGCCGAGACCGTGCACTCCTTGGCCGACTGCGGCAACCAATTGCTGCTCTTGCTCGGGCTGCGCCAAGCCAAACAGCCGGCCTCGCCGGAGTATCCACTCGGCTACGGCAAGGCGATCTACTTCTGGTCGTTCCTGGTCGCGGTGATGCTGTTCACCGTTGGCGGCATGTTTTCGCTGTACGAGGGCGTGCACAAGTTGCAGCATCCCGAACCGCTGCAGAAGTGGTGGTGGGCGGTGGGCGTGCTGGTGTTCGCGATCGCCGCTGAGACGGTGTCGATGCGCGCCTGCCTGCACGAAGTGAACAAGTCGCGTGGCGAGCGCTCGCTGTGGCGCTGGTTCCGCGAGAGCCGGCAGGCGGAGTTGGTGGTGATCTTCGGCGAGGACCTGGCCGCGCTGCTGGGCCTGGTGTTCGCGCTGGTCGCGGTGGTCGCAACGGTGGTGACCGGCGATCCGCTCTGGGATGCCATGGGCACACTGGCCATCGGCGTGTTGCTGATCGTGATTGCGGTGTTCGTGGCCGTCGAGGTCAAGGCGATGTTAATCGGACAGAGCGTGGACCCGGCCCGGCAGCGCGAGATCCTGGCCTTCCTGGAGGCAAGACCCGAGATCGGCCAGGTACTTAACCTGATCACCCTGCAATTGGGCAATGAGGCCATGGTCTCGGTGCAGGCGCAGATGCGTCAGGCACAGGGCGTGGCCGCGCTGGTCGAAGAGATCGACACCATCGAGCGCGCACTGAAGCACCAGTTCCCCGAGGTGCGCTGGAGCTTCTTCGAGCCGGATATAAAGACGGAAGCCTGATGGCGTCGACAGCTTCGCACTGGAGACTCTCTACCGTACATACGAGGCCTCACCGCTCAAGAACCGCGGGATGCAGGTGGTGCGGCCATTGCAATGCTGGCGGTAAGGGCTCAAGCCAGGTCGAAGCGATCCAGGTGCATGACCTTGGTCCAGGCCGCCACGAAGTCGCGCACGAACGTCTCCTGCGCGTCTTCGCAGGCATAGACTTCCGCGATGGCGCGCAGTTGTGCGTTGGCGCCGAACACCAGGTCGGCGCGGGTGGCGGTCCAGCGCGCTGCGCCGGTGTTGCGGTCGCGACCCTCGAAGGCGTCGCTGGCATCGGTCGTCGCCTTCCATTCGACGGCCATGTCCAGCAGGTTGACGAAGAAGTCGTTGCCAAGCACACCGGGCCGTGTCGTGAGCACCCCGTGCTGGGTCTGCCCGACATTGGTGTCCAGCACGCGCATGCCGCCGACCAGCACGGTCATTTCGGGCGCGGTCAGGGTGAGCCGTTGCGCCCGGTCGACCAGCAAGGCTTCCGCCGGCACGCGGTATTCGCCCTTGAGGTAGTTGCGGAAGCCGTCGGCCACCGGTTCGAGTGGTTCGAAGGACGCCACGTCGGTCTGTTCCTGCGCGGCGTCCATGCGCCCCGGCGAGAACGGCACCGTCACCGTGGAGCCTGCGTCCTTCGCCGCCTGCTCGACCGCGGCGCAGCCGCCCAGCACGATCAAGTCCGCCAGCGACACCCGCTTTCCGCCGGACTGCGCTTCGTTGAAGCCGCGCTGGATACCCTCCAGGGTTGCCAGCACGCGGGCAAGGTGCCGTGGCTGGTTGACCGGCCAATCCTTCTGCGGCGCCAGGCGGATGCGGGCGCCGTTGGCGCCGCCACGCTTGTCGCCGCCGCGGAAGGTCGACGCCGAGGCCCACGCGGTCGACACCAGTTCCGGGATGGTGAGCCCCGAGTCGAGGATCCTGCGCTTGAGCGACGTCACGTCGTTGTCGTCGACCAGCGGATGATCGACCTCGGGGATCGGGTCCTGCCAGATCAGCACTTCGGCGGGGACTTCCGGTCCCAGGTAGCGCGCGCGCGGCCCCATGTCGCGATGGGTCAGCTTGAACCATGCGCGCGCGAACGCGTCGGCGAACTGGTCGGGGTTGTCGAGGAAGCGACGCGAGATTTTTTCGTAGGCAGGGTCGAGGCGCAACGAGAGGTCGGTGGTCAGCATGGTCGGGCGATGTTTCTTCGACGCATCGTGCGCATCGGGAATGCTCTCGCCAGCGTCCCTGGCGACCCACTGGTGTGCGCCGGCCGGGCTCTTCGCCAGTTCCCACTCGAAGCCGAACAGGTGCTCGAAATAGTCGTGGCTCCACTGCGCCGGAGTCTTCGTCCAGGTCACCTCGAGGCCGCTGGTGATGGTGTCGGCGCCCTTGCCGCTGCCGTGCCTGTTGTGCCAGCCGAAGCCTTGGGCCTCGAGGTCGCAGGCTTCGGGTTCCGCCCCCACGTTGTCCGAAGAAGCCGCGCCGTGGGTCTTGCCGAAGCTGTGGCCGCCGGCGATCAGCGCCACGGTCTCCTCGTCATCCATCGCCATTCGGCCGAAGGTGTCGCGAATGTCCTTTGCGGCGAGCACTGGGTCGGGATTGCCGTCGGGACCTTCCGGATTGACGTAGATCAGGCCCATCTGCACCGCGGCGAGCGGGTTCTCGAGCTTGCGCGTGTGCACGTCGCCATCGGCGTCGTCGTCGGACACCAGCACTCCGCCCGCCTTCTCGACACCCTCGGAGCCATGCGCGTAGCGCACATCGCCGCCGAGCCAGGTGGTTTCCGCACCCCAGTACACGTCCTGGTCCGGTTCCCAGGTGTCCTCGCGACCCCCCGCGAAGCCGAAGGTCTTGAAGCCCATCGTCTCCAGCGCGACGTTGCCGGCCAGGATCATCAGGTCGGCCCACGACAGGCTTCGGCCGTACTTCTGCTTGATCGGCCACAGCAGCCGGCGCGCCTTGTCCAGGCTGACATTGTCCGGCCAGCTGTTGAGCGGCGCGAACCGCTGTTGCCCGCGGCCGCCGCCGCCGCGACCATCGCCGATGCGGTAGGTGCCGGCACTGTGCCAGGCCAACCGGATCATCAGGCCGCCATAGTGGCCGAAGTCGGCCGGCCACCAGTCCTGCGAGTCGGTCATCAACGCCGCCAGATCGCCCTTCACCGCCGCCAGATCCAGGCGCTTGAAGGCCTCGGCATAGTTGAAGTCCGCGCCCATCGGGTTTGACTTCGATGAATGCTGGTGCAGCAGGTCCAGCCGCAGCTGCTGCGGCCACCAATCACGGTTGCTGGTGCCAGCATTGATGGCGGCCTTGCCGGCACCGCCCGCGAACGGGCATTCGGATGCGTTTGACA
>JALZMP010000008.1 GCA_030858145.1 Pseudomonadota bacterium | reverse complement strand
CGGCATGGCGGCGGCTGCGCGCGAGCAGGGTCTGCACGTAGTCGACCAGCGCATCACTGGCATGCACCGCGGCCGCGGCGCGGCGCAGCTGCAGCACGTCGGCCTCGGTCAGCAGCGGCTGCGCGTGCGCGATCATGTCGCGGCGGTCGCTGCCGGCCAGCAGCGCGCGCTCGGCGTCCTCGCCCGGGTAGCCGAGTTTGAGCCGCAGAAGGAAGCGGTCGAGCTGCGAGTCGGGCAGCGGATAGGTGCCGGAGAGGTCGACCGGGTTCTGGGTCGCGATCACGAAGAACGGCTGCGGCAGCGCATGGGTACTGCCGTCCACGGTGACCTGGTATTCGGCCATCGCCTCCAGCAGCGCGCTCTGGGTCCGCGGCGGCGCGCGGTTGATCTCGTCGGCGAGCAGCACGTGGGCGAACACCGGCCCGGGATGGAACTCGAAGCGCCGCGCCTGGGCGTCGTAGATCGACACGCCGATGATGTCCGAGGGCAGCAGGTCGGAGGTGAACTGCACGCGCTGGAAGCCCAGCCCCAGGGTCGCGGCGATGGCATGCGCCAGCGTGGTTTTGCCCAGGCCGGGCAGGTCTTCGATCAGCAGGTGGCCGTCGGAGAGCAGGGCGACGAAGGCCAGCCGCACCTCGTGCGCCTTGCCCAGCAGCAGGGTGTTGACCTGCGTCAGCGCATCGTGCAGGGCCTCTTGCAGGCCATCGGAGAGCAGATGGCGGCTGGCGGATTTGGCGGACATGCAGGACTCCGTGGCAACGGCCGCAATCGCTGGCCTGGACCGGCTACGATGCGCCCGGGCGCTGCGGATGCGCGTGGCGGATGTGGTTGGCAGTGTAGCGAGGTCACCGGGGAATGCGGAAATCCATGGATGCACGGGCGATTTTCATCGCGCTATGGCTGCTATTGCTGGCGGTCAAGGCGGTGCTGGCCGTGCACCTGCCGCTGTTCGTGGACGAGGCGTTCTACTGGCAGGAGAGTCGCCATCTGGCGTGGGCGTATTCCGACCTGCCAGGGCTCACGGCGTGGCTGATCCGGATCGGCAACACTCTGTTTGGCGCCAGCGAATTCGCCCTGCGCCTGCCGTTCGTGCTGATTGCGGCCGTCCTGCCTTGGCTGGTGGTGCGCATCACCGCGCGTGAGGCCGCCGGCGACAGTGCGCAAGCACCATGGATCGCCGGGATCGCGACGCTGCTGCTGCCGCTGGCGGGCACGCTGGGACTGCTGGCCCTGCCCGACGTCACCCTCGCGCTGGCGACCCTGCTGTGCATCGATGCCGGCACCCGGCTGCTCCGCGGCGTCAGCCACGGCGCCGCGCTGCAGCTGGCCATCGGGCTGGCGATCGGGGCCCTGAGCCATTACCGGTTCATCGCCGCGATCGGCGTCGGCGCGGTCGCGCTGTTGTTGTCGCCGCAGGGACGGATGGTGCTGCGCGACCCCCGGGTTTGGATCGCGATCGCGTTCGGCGCCGCGGCATGGACGCCGCTGCTGGCCTGGAACCTCGCCAACGCCGAGGCCGGGCTGCGTTTCCAACTGGTCGATCGGCATCCCTGGGCCTGGCAGGCGGACGGGCTCTGGTTCATCGCGATCCAAGCGCTGCTGGTCACGCCGCTGCTGTTCGCTGCGCTGCTGTGGGGTGGATGGCGCGCGCATGTTGGCGGTGGCGCGCGGCGCTTGCTGGCCTGGCTGGGGGGCGGCCTGGTGCTGGGCTTCTTCGTCCTGGGCTTCTTCGCCGACACCGAGCGGGTCAGCTTCCACTGGGCGCTGCCGGGCTACCTGGCGCTGCTGCCCTTGCTGCCGGCGATGCTGGCACGCTGGCCGCGTTGGCTACGCGGCGCAACCTGGGTGCTGGCCGCCGTCGGGCTGCTCGCGGCACTGGGTTTCTACGCCCTGGTCTCGATTCCGGAGCTGAGGGCGCGCAGCGCGGCCCTGAAGTGGTACCCCTCGAATTTTGCCGGCTGGGAGGCGCTGGCCACGGCGGTGCGCGAGTCACGCGCAGGCATGCCTGTGGGCACGCGCGTGGTCACTGGCGACTTCAAGATCGGCGCCCAGCTGGGGTTCGCGCTCGGTGATCCAGGCATTCCGGTGCTGGCGCACCCGCTCAACCGCGCCCATGGACGGGCACCCCAGCTGCGGTTGTGGGGCCTGCAGGCCCGCAGCCGCGCCGACTTTGGCGATGGGCCGGTGCTGCTGGTGGTCGGCGCCACGCACGTGCCGTACAAGCACCTGCTGCAGCACTACCACGCCCTGTGCGCCATGGTGGGGCCGCTGCCGCCGCCGCGCGTGATCAACATCGACCATGGGCGGACGCGCTACCTGCTATTCGCGCTCAATGGCGAGCCTCTTGGCCAGCCCGCCAGCCCGTGCATCGCGCCGGCGCTGGCGTGGATCGACGTGCCTGCCGCGGCGCGCGTCGACGATCGCTTTGAGGTGGCGGGCTGGGCACTCAAGGACGGCGTTGGCATCGACCGCGTCGAGATCCTCCTCGACGGCCGCGTGGTCACGGAAGCCAACTATGGCTTGCCCGCCCCTGGCGTAGCCGATT
Source organism: Pseudomonadota bacterium (assembly GCA_030858145.1). Classification (GTDB taxonomy): domain Bacteria; phylum Pseudomonadota; class Gammaproteobacteria; order Xanthomonadales; family Xanthomonadaceae; genus Luteimonas. Next base: position 3,843 of record JALZMP010000008.1, on the reverse strand, counting down.
TCTGGCGTGTGTCCACCGATCCGCAGCATCCGCACGTCGGCTTCCGTGCCCGGGTCGACGCGCGCGGACTGGCGCCGGGCCGGTATTGGCTGGGCCTGCGTCTGCATGGGCGCGACGGCAGCATCGAGGACTGGAGCGAGCAGCCGCTGCGGATCGAATAGGCCACCCCGGGGCCATGTCCGCAACAGGTGCTACGGCACCGCGAAACCCGCCTGGCGCAGCAGGCGCGCGGTGGCGATCAGCGGCAGGCCGACCAGGGCGGTCGGATCCTGCGATTCGATGGCCTCGAACAGGGCGATGCCCAGTGCCTCGGACTTGAAGCTGCCGGCGCAGTCGTGGGGTTGTTCGGCATCGACATAGCGTGCGATTTCGTCGGTCGAGAGCCGGCGAAAGCGAACCGTGGTCGCGTCGAGTGACGCGAACGTGCGACCGTCGCCGTGCACGAGCGCGACAGCGGTGTGGAACGCCACGACACGTCGCGACATCGACGAGAGCTGGGCGATGGCCGCGTCGCGCCCGCCCGGTTTTCCGAGCGCCCGGCCATCGAGTTCCGCCACCTGGTCCGACCCGATCGCCCAGGCATCGCCTGCGTGCGCCGCCACGGCAGCCGCCTTGGCCTGCACCAGTCGCTGCACCAGTGCCAGCGGCGACTCACCGGCGCGGGGCGTCTCGTCGAGCGCGGGCGGCACGACTTCGAACGGCAGCCGCAGCCGCGCCAGCAGCGCGCGACGGTACGGGGAACCGGAGGCCAGCAGCAGGCGCACGCCGGTCAGGGCAACGGCGCGCGCGCGCGTTCGATCTGCAACAGCTGCTGGTCGATCAGCAGGCGCGCGGCGTGGATGGAATCGCGCACCGAACCCAACTGCTCCAGCGAGGCGGCATTACCGTGCTGCTGCAGCCACAGCCGCTGGCGCAGCATCTCCTGCTGCGCATCGCGCACCGGATTGGCGTCGCTGCCGGCGATCGCCTCGATCTCGGCACGTGCCGCGCGCAGCCGCTCCTCCAGCGCATCGGCGGCGTCGAGGACCTCCGCCACGACCCGCTGGCGCCGGCTGCCGCGACTGCGCAGGGTCAGCACGAGGGCCGCGGCGGTGGCCGCGATCAGCAGCAGGATGAGGGTAAGGGGCACGCGCGGGGCCGGTCGGGCGGAGCGCCCAGTCTGCCGTGGCCCCTCGCGAGGGGCAAATTCGCCCAGCGGCTCAAGCACTTGGCCATACATGGCCGGCGTCGGCAGGTTTGACAGCAGCCCGTGCCACGCCTACCATTCCGCGGCTTATGTCCGCAGACGTGCCCGAGGTTCTGGACGCTTGGCGCATGGTCGCGGCCCGACGGGGATTCGCAGGCCGTCTGCCGCTGGCCTCCATGCACCGCCTGCGCGAGGCGCTGTTCGATGATCATGGCGAGGTGGCCTACTCGCTCGAGTTCGACAGCGACGCACTGCGCGTTCCCTACGTCGAGTTGCGAATCGATGCGCAGTTGCCGCTGCAGTGCCAGCGCTCACTGCAAAGGTTCCTGCTGCCGGTCAGCGTGGTGCAGCGCCTGGGCCTGCTGCGCGCGTCCGGGGAACTGGACGACGCCGCGTTGCCGGAAGGTTACGAGGCGCTGGAGGTGCCCGCGGACGGCATGCTGCGGCCGGCGGAACTGGTCGAGGACGAGTTGATCCTCGCCGTGCCGGTGGTTCCGGTCGGCCCCGGCTCCGAGACGGTGGAGCGCGACTGGCCGGTGCAGCCGGACGAGGAGGTCCGTGCCAACCCGTTCGCTGCGCTGGCGACCTTGAGCAAGAAGACAGCTTCGTAGCACCCGGTTTTGCAGCACTCGTTTTCGTAGCAGTCGGTTTCGCAACACCCGGATCAGCAGCAAGATACAACCGATCATTGCAAATCACCTGTTGGAGCAAGACCCATGGCTGTGCAGAAATCCCGCGTCTCCCCCGCCCGTCGTGGCCAGCGCCGCTCGCACGACGCGCTGACCGCCAAGCAGCTGGCCACCGACCCGACCTCGGGCGAGACCCACCTGCGTCACCACATCACCGCCGACGGCTATTACCGCGGCAAGCTGGTCATCCAGACGAAGGTTCAGGTCGTCGACGAAGAATGATGTTCCGGCGCATGCGCCGGAATCTCTCCCGCCGTTGATGCGGCCTGCGGCCGCAGAACGCCGGGTAGGCCGTCCGCACCCGATTGATTGGGGAGTGACGTGGGCCGATGTCTTCAGACGGGACCAACATGACACAGCGAGTGTTCGCGCGGATTGCAGGCACCGGCAGTTACCTGCCGGAGAAAGTGCTGACCAACGACGACCTGTCGAGGATCGTCGACACCACCGATGAGTGGATCGCTTCGCGTACCGGCATCCGCCAGCGCCACGTGGCCGCCGACGGCGAAACCACTGGTGACCTCGCCTACCACGCCTCGCTGCGGGCGCTGGAGGCGGCCGGGGTCGCGGCCTCGGAACTGGACATGATCGTGCTCGGCACGACCACGCCCGACCTGGTGTTCCCGTCCACCGCCTGCCTGCTGCAGCATCGCCTGGGTGCCAACGGCTGCGCCGCGTTCGACGTCAATGCCGCGTGCTCGGGCTTCGTGTTCGCACTGGCGGTGGCCGACAAGTTCATCGCCAGCGGCGCTGCCCGCACCGTGCTGGTGGTCGGCGCCGAAACGCTCACCCGCATGGTCGACTGGAGCGAGCGCACCACCTGCGTGCTGTTCGGCGACGGCGCCGGTGCGGTGGTGCTCAAGGCCGACAGCGAGACCGGCATCCTCAGTACCCACCTGCATGCCGACGGCGGCAAGAAGGAACTGCTGTGGAGTCCGGTCGGGGTATCGGTGGGGTTCAAGGAAAACGAGAAGAACGCCGGCGTGCGCATCAACATGGCCGGCAGCGACGTCTTCAAGTACGCGGTCAAGGCGCTCGACTCGGTGGTCGAGGAGACGCTGCAGGCCAACGGCCTGGACCGTCACGACATCGACTGGCTGATCCCGCACCAGGCCAACCTGCGCATCATCGAGGCCACCGCCAAGCGCCTGGACATGCCGATGGAGCGCGTGATCGTCACCGTCGACAGGCACGGCAACACGTCGTCGGGCTCGGTGCCGCTCGCGCTCGATGAGGCCGTTCGCAGCGGGCGCGTGCAGCGAGGCCAGTTGGTGCTGCTGGAAGCCTTCGGCGGCGGCTTCACCTGGGGCTCGGCGCTGCTGCGATATTGATCGGGGTCGAGGGATTCAGGCGCGGCCCGCGCCGCGCCGCGCGCGGGAGGCGAGGGGATGCCGGTAGAACCCATGGTGGTCGATGGTCAGCGGGCATGGCGCAAGCGCTATGTCGACAGCAGGCGCCGATGGCCGCTTGCAGCCCTCGCGGCAATCGCCAGCCTGCTGAAACTGCCGCCGCTGCGACCGCCACCGCGTCATCCGCCTGCCCGGGCGCGGCAGGTGGAGGGGCGCCGACTTAGGCAACTGCGCGCACTGGGCGTGCATGCGCCTCGTGTCCTGGCCGAGGGCGAGGACTGGCTAGTGCTCAGCGACCTCGGCCCGACCCTGGCCTCCGGCTTGCGGGCGGCCGCGGGCGATGCCGACGCGACCGACGCCCTGGTGCGCAGGGCGGCGCAGGCGATCGCCGACGCCCACGGTAGCGGCGCCTGTTTCGGCCAGCCGCTGCCGCGCAATCTGGTGATCGACCACGGCCGGATCGGTTTCATCGACTTCGAGGAGGACCCGCTCGAGGTGATGACGCTGGTGCATGCGCAGGCACGAGACTGGCTGCTGTTCGCCTACGGCATCGCCCGGTACTACGACGGCCGCCCGCAGGCGTTGGCCACATTGCTTGACGAGGTGCTCAAGGCCGCGC
>JALZMP010000055.1 GCA_030858145.1 Pseudomonadota bacterium | reverse complement strand
GGACGCTGGCCGACTGCCCACCCTGCACACGCACCAGCCAGCCGTCCTCGACCGCCACGATCGCGAGATCGCCGTCGCGTGCAGTGACACCTGAGTAGCTGCTGGCCGGGACATGCCAGGCCAGGTTGGCCAGGCCGTCCGGGTTGTGCGCCGACATCAGCCAGCCGTTGCGGTCGTCGTCGAAGCTCCAGCGGGTCTTTTCGCGCCGATTGAGGAAGGTCGACAGGCCACTGATGGTGTACCACCGGAAGGCATTGCCCCGGGCATCGATGGCATCGAGCAGGGATTGCACCGAGCGCGGATAGTCGATGCCGCCAGGAGGGTGGAAATAGAACAGCCGCACGCTGCGGTCCACGGCGACGAAGCCTGCCAGGTCCACCAACCAGTGCCCGATTTCAGCCTGCGGCACGCCCGCTTCGGCGGCATCCTCGAACGAGGCGACCCGGCCGTAGGGAACCAACGGGAATGCCCAGGTGGTGCGGTCGGAGCGTTTGCCGTCGCGATAACTGCGGGTCGGCGCCATCCCGGTGTCACCGGTGAAGTAGTAACCGAGGATGCCGTGGTCCTGCAGCCAGTCGGTCACCCACTGCGGGTGGCGTCCTTCCGGCGCCGAGTATTCCGTGACCGGCTGGCCGACCAATGCCTCGAGCGCGGCATTGTTGCGTGCGATCCAAGGCGCGAACTCGGCGTCGTTATGGTCGTTGATGCCGGCGGCGAAGACGTTGTGCGCCCAGCCACCATGGCTGCCGATGGCGTTGCCCTTGGCGGCGAACAGACGCACCCAGGCTTGTGATTCCGGATTGTGCTCCAGGTCCAGGCCGCTGCGGTCGCCGACCTTGTAAGTGTCCGGCCCAGCGGTGAAGTGCACCGAATACGGACCATGCGCGAACAGGCTCGTCTCGGACTGCAATGTCTTGAGCGGCTCCAGCGAGGCATTGGAGTCGATATGCCAGTTCAGGACCAGTCCGCCGATGCCATCCGGGACCGCGAGCAGGCGCGGCAAGCCGCAGATCTCCTCCCCGAACCAGGACAGGAACCCATGCAGGAGCATGCCGTCGCTGCGCAGCTTCAGGTAGCCCAGCGGCAGGTTCACGAACAGCACCTGTCCCTTGCCGCTCCTGCCCAGCCCGGCCACGAGGTTGCCATCGCGTCCCGACAGCAGGACGCGTCCCTTGTAGCGGCCACGGGTCACGAACGAAGGGTACGACACGGCACCGTATTCGTAGGTCGTCAGTTCGACCCGGTTTCCGGACGCCGGCATGAATTTGCCCGGTGGGACATGCAGTGCGCGCATCGTCCCGGCCTCGCCCTCGACCGGTGCGCGCCGGATCGCGGCATCGCGCAGCTGGTCGTAGAGCGCGTAATCCACGCCGATCAGGCCGGACATGCGGGCGCGGTTGTTATCGGCCTCGCCCGGCCGGAACCGGGTGGCCGCATCGAACACCACCATCAGGTTGCCGCCCTGCTGCACGTAGCCGCGCAGGCGGTCAGTCAGGGCCAGGGTCGCCGATTGCAACATGCCATCGGGCAGGACGATGCCGACCGGCAGGGTCGGCCAGGGTTTCGGACGCAACAGCTCGGACACCGGCATCACCCGCAGAGGCAGCCCGGTTTCGCTTGCGGCATCGACCCACAGGCGGACTTGCGGTGAGTCGATGGGCGTCTTGTCGGATATCACGAGGAAAAGTGCCTGCTCGGTCCGCGGCTGGGCGATGGTGCGATACACCACGATCGCCAGCACGAACAGCACCACGGTCAACACCAGGTAGCGCAGCACCAGTCTAGGCTGCAGCAGGAAGCGGACATGGGTCATGGCGCTCGGATCCATCCATTGTCGCGGGCCCACAAGGAGCCATGGAACCGGCAGGTGCCCTTGATCGAGATGTCCGGTGCGATGGTCGAAGCGGGGCGACCGGGGCGACCGACCATGCAGCCGTCCTCGAACGAAATGGCTGCGATGGACGACAACTGCCCGAGGATACGGGTATCGCGCCGCACCCTGATCCGGCCGCGCGAAAAGCAACTCCCCAGGACTTGGGATTCCGGGCCGATCTCGACGTCCCTATAGGCCTTGATGCTGCCGTGGATCACGCAGCCTGCCCCCAATTGCAAATTGCCGCGCACGATCAGGTCCCCATCGACGACGCAACCGGGAGGCAGCATGGTGTCGCCGTCGCAAGTCCAGCGGGCGCTGTGCGGCTGCCATTGCAGTGCGCCTGGTTCCGTCGCTGCATCCGCGTCGCGTGGTTGTGCATCCTTGCAGATGGGCGCTGGAACTTCCGGCCAATCCCTTCCTGGACCCGTATCGATCACCGGGGCCTTGACCCGCTGGAAGCGGCAATCCGTACCCAGCGACACCGATTCAAGCGCCGAGAGCCGGCCGGGGACCCGCGAGCCTGCGCCAATCCGCAGGTTGCGTGCGTGCGCCCATCGCAGGATGCCGCTTCCCGGGCCCAGTTCGACGTCGCCATCGCACAGCACGGCCCGGATGACGCAGCCACCCGGTGAGCGCAGGCGGGTACGGGCATAGATGTCGCCCAGGTAATCGTTGCCTTCCGCTAGCAGCAGGTCGCCGCCGACCAGGACCGGTTCAAGCGTGCGGCCTGCACGGTCGCGGCCCACCACCGGGATGCCCGGGGCCGCGATCCGGTAACTCCCGACGAGCCCGGCAGGCACGGGCGCCAGCGCGCCTTCCAGCGCTGGCGTCGCTGTCATCGACGGGCCGGGCTCCGGCGCCAGGAAAAAAGGATGGCCGTGCCAATCCTCGATCAGGTGCTGGCGGAACCGCGCGGCGAAGTACTCGATGCCGGCCTCGTCGTCGTCGGGAATATGCAGGGGCCTGGCGGCGGTGCGACGCCATTCGACCAGGGCGGGCAGCATCGGCAGCAGCAGCAGCGCCGCATTCGCCAGGACCAGCAGCGCGAGCCATGCCGGGTTATTCATGACTTGCGGAACCTTTCGGTCCGGTCCCACTTCAGTTCGCGCTTGGACAGGGCGTCGCGCAGGCTCGAAAGCGCGGACTGGCTGACGGCGACCAGTCCGACCATGAAGGCCAGCAGCATGAACGGCAACAGGCGCGCATTGGCACGTTGCCGGTCCAGGTGCACGCCACCCGCCAGCTCGAAGAAGGCCGCGAAATTGCCGAGGCTGCCATAGGCGAACACGAGCAGCATCGCGATCACCGCATCGGCGAACACCAGGTTCCCGAGGTAATACAATGCCACCACGACCACCCATGCATACATCAGAAGGGGCGCCATCAGGTACACGCCGAGCAGCAGGATGCCATCGACTTTTTCCCGCAGACTCACCCTGCGGCTGCGCAGCAATGCCCAGAAGTGCCGGCGCAGGGCCTGGTTGTGGCCCTTGGCCCAACGCTGGATCTGGCGGATCCGGGCGCGCCAGGTCTCGGGCACTTCCTCGTAGCATTCCGCGCGGTTCTGGTAGGCCGTGTTCCAGCCGGCCAGCAGCAGGCGATAGGTGACATCGGTATCTTCGGCAAGGGTATCGTCGTGCCAGCCGCCGATGGCATGCAGGGCGCTCACGCGCAGGCCGCCCGTGGTACCGCCGTACTGCGGAACCAGCCCAAGCTGCTGGCGTGCCTGCTGGTTGACCTGGTAACCGCCGGAACGCTCGATCTCCAGCAGCCGGGTCAGCAGATTCCTGCCGGAATTGAGGGGCACGACGCGTCCCATGACGGCACCGACCTCCGGATCGAAGAACGGCGCGACCAGTCGCTTCACCAGGCCGCGCGACGGGATGTAGTCGGCATCGAAGACCACCAGCAGTTCGGTACGGACGTGCGCGAATGCGTCCTTCAGCGCAGCCGCCTTGCCGGGTCTGCCGCCCGTGCGATGGAACGGCGTGATGCGCCCTGGATGGCGCGCAACGTAGTCGTCGATGATCGCCTGCGTCCGGTCCGTGGACCGGTCGTTGAGGGGCATCAGCACCAGCTTGTCGCGCGGGTAGCTGGACTGCAGCAGGGCATCGAGGCAATGCGCGATCACGTCCTCCTCGTTGTGCGCCGCGATCTGCACCGTCACCGTGGGCCAGTCGGCTTCCTCGATGTCGCAATACAGGTCGCTACTCGGCGTGAACACCCGGACCAGGGTGAACACGTAATGCCGGCCCGCGTACACCACGATTGCAAGCAGGATCGAGACCAGTGACCAGGTCAGCAGGGCGACGACCACGGTCATCGCGGAGGCGCCGCCCAGCTCATGCCCCAACCGTACAGGCAGACGAAGGCGAAGATCTCGATCGGGTATCCGAAGATCAGGTACAGGGTGGGCTGCACGACCAGCGATGCGGAATGGATGAGCCAGGCATGCAAGGCCAGCCAGACCGGCGCGAATACCGCGAAGAACAGCAGGCAAAGCACCAGCAGGGCGATCTTTTTCGCCCAGCGCATGTCGAACGGGAAATAGGTCAACGCCAGGATCCACGGCACCAGGAGCATCAGGACGAAGGTGCCGGAGAACAGCGTGGTCACATGGTCGCGCAGCGAATAGGGGAACAAGCCCGGAGCGACATAGAAATAAGCGTTGGCGCTGAGCTGGATCAGTGCGACCAGGCGCAGCAGGTAGGCAAGCGGGCGGGCGTGGAAAGGCATCAGCAAGCTACCCAGCGCCATCGCGATCCCGGCCAGCAAGGCGATCAGCCACTGCAGGCCGCTGGGCGCGCCGGCACGCAAGACCACGTCGGGCAAGTCCATGTACCAACCTGGCAGGACCTCTCGTGGCACCCGTCCCACGACATCCACCCCGACCAGGGGCGTCAACCAGAACTCAAGGATCCCGTGCCAGGCGATGCTCAGGGGGACGGCCAGCGCGAGCAGGGCCAGGTCGGTGCACAGGGCGACCGCGACCGCGAGCACGATCGTCAGTGGATTGACGTGCTGCCATGACAACGCGCGGTGTTGCAGGATCGGTGTGCCCCGGAAGCCGCGATGGCGCAGGGCATCGAAAATTGCGTCCCCGGGGTGTGGCGTGGTTTGTGGCTCAGAACCCACAGAATCCCCCCGCTTCGCCGCCACGGCGCCGGTAATTGGGATTGTCGTAGCGTTCCAGGCGCACGTTGAACCCGCAGCGGCGGGTCAGCCAGCGACGCCAGGCCACGGAGGACACGCGACTGGGAGTGTCGACCAGCAGTATGTTGTCGCCGATGGTCTGGTAGGCCTCGCGTCCGCGTTCGTGGCGCAGGGTCAGGTATTGCTTCCCGTCCTCGCCCCAGGTCGCGGCGAGATAGCCCGAGTTCGATCTCACGGCGCCCGGCGAGCTGCGGTTCGGGCGCAATCCCGCCTCCAGAACCCAGTGCCGCGGCGCGTACCAGGTCAGGCCGAGCAGGGCGGTACGGTCGACATGGCCGTCGGGGGCGTTGTACTGGGTATAGCCGATCGTGGTGACCAGCGACCGGTCGTCGAGCCATTTGCGGTTGATCGCGACATCGACCCGCCAGTCGGGGAAGAAGAACGCGCCGTCGCCAGCCCCTGCCGAGCCGGACACGTACCAGCGATCATCGAGGGTCCGAGTCACGCCCAGCGACCCGAAGCGCCCCCTGGCATTGAAGCGACGCGTATCCACCAGTTCGTAGTGGACCACCGTCTCCGGGGACGCGAACCAGACGCCACGCAGGTGCGTGCCACGCCAATCGCCGAAGCCGTCGCTGAGGGAATGTCGCTCGATGCCAAGGTCCACGACGCCAGCGGCATCGTGGCTGGTCGGGACTGCAACCGCGGGCGACGCCTGGTCCGCGAACGCGGTCGTGCACGGCGAGGCGGCGATCAGCAGGATCCAGGCCAGGCGTCGCCAGCCGCTCGCGGCCATGCCCGATCCGATGCCGGGCCGCGTGGCGGGCAGGGCAGGGGCGATCGACGGCAGCATGTTCAGGGTCCTGGGCATGGGGGTATTGCAAGCAAGGGTCATGCCAATGCTGCCATAGAGGGAGGCTGGATGCCGCGGGCATCGGGCTTGGGGCAAACCGAGAAAAACGGCCCTGACGAGGGCCGGAATTGGTCGGGAAGACAGGATTTAAACCTGCGACTTCCACGTCCCGAACGTGGCGCTCTACCTGGCTGAGCTACACCTCGACAGGCGAGCCGCGCATGGTAGTGAGAGCGGGCGCCCCCCGGCAAGCGCCGCATCGACTTCAGGCCGGCCCGATGGTGCCTGCGCGGTTCTCCGTAACGCCGCGGGGGGAGCTGCCGCTAGACTGTAGGGATTCGCGTCGATGCCCACGTTTCCACGGAGTGTTGTCTTGATCAAGCCGCGTACGCCGCCCGGTGTCCTGGAGCTGCTGCCCCGCGACCAGATCGCCTTCCAGCGCATGCTGGACACGATCCGCACCACCTTCGAGCGCTTCGGCTTCCTGCCGGTGGAGACGCCGGTGTTCGAGCTGTCCGATGTACTGCTGACCAAGTCCGGCGGCGAGACCGAGCGCCAGGTGTACTTCGTGCAGTCCACAGGCGCATTGGGCAAGGCTGCCGACAGCGGGGGCGGCGACGGCCTGCCCGAGCTGGCGCTGCGCTTCGACCTCACCGTGCCGCTGGCACGCTACGTCGCCGAGCACGAGCACGAGCTGGCGTTCCCGTTCCGGCGCTACCAGATGCAGCGCGTGTACCGCGGCGAGCGCGCGCAGCGCGGGCGCTTCCGCGAGTTCTGGCAGTGCGACATCGACGTGGTCGGCAAGGACACGCTGTCGCCGCGCTTTGATGCCGAGATCCCGGCGGTGATCCACGCCGTATTCGAGGCGCTGGCCATCGGCGACTTCACCATCTGGCTCAACCACCGCAAGCTGCTGCGCGGGTTCTTCGAGGGGCAGGGCATCGCCGCAGAGCACCAGGTGCCGGTACTGCGCGAGATCGACAAGCTCGACAAGCGCGGCGAGGCGGCGGTGCGCGCGACCCTGGCCGGCGACGGCTTCGGGTTGGAGGAAGCGGTCATCGACAGGCTGATGGCGTTCGCGCGCGTGCGCTCGAGCGGGCACGACGACGCACTCGCCAGGCTTCAGGCACTGGGTGCCGGCACGCCGCTGTTCGAGGAAGGGCGCCAGGAACTGCGCGAGGGGCTCGAGCGCCTGCGCGCGATGGGTGTGCCCGAGTCGGCCTACGCGATCAACCTGTCGATCGCGCGCGGCCTGGATTACTACACCGGCATGGTCTACGAGACCACGCTCGACGCGCATCCGGAGATCGGTTCGATCTGTTCGGGCGGGCGCTACGACGACCTCGCCAGCCACTACACCAGGTCGAAGCTGCCCGGCGTGGGCATCTCGATCGGGCTGACCCGGCTGTTCTGGCAGCTGCGCGAGGCCGGCCTGGTCGCCACCGCCGACAGTTCGGTCGACGTGCTGCTGACCCTGTTCGACGACGCCGGGCTGGACCATGCGCTGGCGCTGTCGCAGCAACTGCGCGCCGCCGGGCTCAACGTCGAGACCCAGCTGGAGCCGCGCAAGCTGGCCAAGCAGCTGCAATACGCCGACCGCGCCGGCATCCGCTTCGTGGTCATCCGCGGCGAGGACGAGGCCGCGAAGGGCGTGGTGGCGGTCAAGGACCTGCGCCGTGGCGAGCAGTTCGAGGTCGCCGACGACGACCTCGCGCGCACCCTGCGGGTGGAGCACGAACAGGGGCGGGTGCAAGGTGCGCGTTGAACCCTCGAGCCTCGCTTTCGCAGTAGCGGCTTATGGCCGCGAGATTGTCTATGGCCATCAGTCGCAGGCAAGAGCTCGCGGCTGTAAGCCGCTCCTGCGGACCCTCGAATCCCGCCGGTACGCAACAGGGCGCAACGCATGAAACCCATCCGCCTCGACGGCCGCTCGCTGACCCGTGACCAGCTCTGCGAGGTCGCGTTTGGCGCGCAGGTCGTGCTGGATGAGGCCGCCTTGAAGGCGGTCGCGCGTGCCGCGGACTTCCTCGCCGAGCAGGTGCGCCGCGAGGAGCCGATCTACGGCGTGTCCACCGGCTTCGGCAGCAACGCCGATCGCCTGCTTGGCGCGCATCCGCTGCGCGACGAACTGCCGGGCGCGAAGCCCTCGGGCCGTTCGCTGCACGCCGAGCTGCAGCAGAACCTGATCCTCACCCATGCCGTGTGCGTGGGCGAGCCGCTGGCGGCGGACGTGGTCCGCGCCATGCTCTGCATCCGCCTCAACACTCTGTTGCGCGGGCATTCCGGGATCCGCGTCGAAACCCTGCAGGCGCTGGCGGCGTTGCTCAATGCCGGCATCGTGCCGGTTGTCCCGGCGCTGGGATCTGTCGGTGCGTCGGGCGACCTTGCGCCGCTTTCGCATCTCGCCCTGATCCTGCTGGGTGGAGGCGAAGCCTTCCTCGGCGCAGAGCGCATGCCGGGTGCCGAGGCCCTGCGGCGTGCGGGCCTGGCGCCGGTGGCGCTGTCCTACAAGGAAGGCCTGGCGCTGAACAACGGCACCGCGCAGATGCTGGCCTGCGGGGTGCTGGCGCTGCACCGGATGGACGACCTGCTGGACACCGCCGACCTGGCCGCGGCGATGACCATCGATGCCTTCGCCGGCCGGCTGGGCGCGTTCGAGGCCGATGTGCACGCGCTGCGACCCCACCCCGGGCAGGTCGAGGTCGCCGCCAACCTGCGGCGGCTGCTGGCCGGTTCGAGTCTCGCCGACATCCCTTACCACTTGGTCCCACGGTTCCGGCCCTGGCTGCCCGAGAGCTGGCACACCGACGAAGCACGCAAGCTCACCTTCGACATCGGCTGGGACTGGGTGCCGTTCGGCCAGCGTCACGGACGCGAGAAGTTCTACCAGCGCTTCAAGCCCTTCCGCGGCGGCAAGAAGCACCAGCCGCAGGACAGCTACTCGCTGCGCTGCGTGCCGCAGGTGCACGGCGCCGTGCGCGACGCGGTGGAGCAGGCCAAGCGCGTGTTCGACATCGAACTCAACGCGGTCACCGACAATCCGCTGGTGTTCCCGGACAAGCACGCCGAACACGTCGAGCAGCAGGTGGTGTCCGCGGGACATTTCCACGGCATGCCGCTGGCGCTGGCGATGAGCTACGTCAAGGCGGCGATCCCGGTACTGGCCTCGATTTCCGAGCGCCGCCTCAACAAGCTGGTCGACCCGGCGACCAGCGACGGCCTGCCGGGCTTCCTGATCGGCAACGAGGACGCTACCGAGTCCGGCCACATGATCGTGCAGTACACCGCCGCCGCGATCGTCAACGACCTCGCCAGCCGCGCGCATCCGGCCAGCGTGTACTCGATCCCGACCAGCGCCAACGCCGAGGACCACGTGTCAATGGGTGCCAACGAGGCGCGCCACGTGCTGGCCATGGCCGACGACCTCGGCAAGGTGTTGGCGCTGGAGCTTTACACCGCCGCACAGGCGCTGGACCTGCGCCGCGACATGATCAATGCGGCACGCGACCTGGCGCGGGACTCGGACGCCGAGGCGCTGGCGGCCAAGGTGCATGGCGCGCCGCTGCCGGGATCGCCTGATCGCCAAAGATTCCTGGATGAAGTGGAGGCGCTGCGCCAGGAACTGGCCGGGAGCGTCGCCTACCATCCGGGCGACGCCGTGGCCCGGGCCCATGCGGCGCTGCGCGAGGCCATCGCCTTCCTTGACCACGATCGCGCGCTGGATGGCGAGGTCGCCACCGCGGTGCGGCTGGTGGTCGAGGGTCGCCTGCTGGCGGCGCTGCACGAGGCTTGATCACGTCGAGCGGCGCCTACGACTTGCCGGCAGCCGTACGGCAACGATCGCGCATCCAATCCCTGCTGGCAGTGCACCGCTTGACAACGCTGTCGTATCAAATTAACGTACTAATACATTAGTACATTGATTGACATGAAGCAGCGCATCGAACCCCTTCCCGAACGCGACGCCAGCGCCTCCTTCAAGGCACTGGCCATGGCCCTGGCCGGACTGCAGAAGCCTGAACAGGTCGCCGCCTTCCTGCAGGACCTGTGCACGCCCGCCGAGCTGGAGGCGATGGCCGACCGCTGGCGGGTGGTGCCACTGATCCTGCAGGGCGTGCCGTACCGCGAGATCCACGACCGCACCCTGGTCAGTGTCACCACCATCGGCCGTGTCGCCCGCACCCTGGAGCAGGGCGCCGGCGGCTATGCCGCTGCGCTCAGGCGCCGGCACCCGCGCCTCGCGGCGTCGCACTGAGGCTGCCGACATGAGTCCACCCAGCGCCGCCGGCGCGCGCGACCGCCTGCGCATCGCCATCCAGAAATCCGGCCGCCTCAGTGAGCCGGCGCGCGCGCTGCTGGCGGCTTGCGGCCTATCCTGGCGGGAGAGCCGCGATCGGCTGTTCTGCTACGGGGAGTCGCTGCCGGTGGACCTGCTGCTGGTGCGCGACGACGACATCCCTGGCTTGCTCGCTGACGGGGTCTGCGACTACGGCATTCTTGGCCGCAACGTGCTCCTGGAGCAGTCTGCGGAACGTGCCAGCCAGAGGCTCCCGGAGGTCTCGCGCGAGCTGCGGACGCTGGGCTTTGGCGCCTGCCGGCTGGACATCGCGGTGCCCGACGGCTGGGACTGGGAGGGCCCGCAACAGCTGCAGGGCCGGCGCATCGCCACCAGCTACCCCCAGCTGCTACGGCAGTGGCTGGACGGGCTGGGCATCGACGCCACCGTGGTCACGCTGTCCGGGTCGGTGGAGATCGCGCCGCGGCTCGGCCAGGCCGATGCGGTCTGCGACCTGGTGTCGAGCGGGGCCACCTTGGCCGCCAACCAGCTCAAGCCGGTGACCACGCTATTGCAAAGCGAGGCGGTGCTGGCGGGGCCGGTGGCGCCGTTTGGCGACGCGCGGGCCGAGTATGCCGACCTGCTGCTGCGCCGGCTCGACGGCGTGCTGCGGCTCAAGGACAGCCGCCTGCTGCTGTTCCAGGCCCCGCGTGGCGCGTTGCCGGGATTGATGAAGCTGCTGCCCGATGCCGAGCCGCCCACGGTGATGCAGGTCGACGGCACCGAGACCCTGGCGCTGCAGGCGCTGTGCCACGGCGCCATGACCTGGCAACGGCTGGAGGACCTGAAGTCGGCCGGGGCCTGCGCGTTACTGGTGTTGCCGGTCGAGCGGACGCTGGCATGAACGGATCGCCGGTGCAACGTCTCGAATGGTCGCGGCTGGATGCAGCGGAAAGATCGCGGGCGCTACGGCGCGCGACCCAGGACGCATCCGGGGACACGGCGGCAACAGTCGCCGATCTGCTGGCGCGGGTGCGCGACGATGGCGATGCCGCGCTGCGGGCGTACTGCACGCGCTTCGATGGAGTCGTGCCGGAGGCGTTCGAGGTCATCGAGGACGAGTTCGCTGCTGCGGAATCACGCGTGCCGCTGGAACTTCGCCAGGCGATGGCGCAGGCCGCCGCCCGCATCGCCCACTTCCATCGCGCCGGCATGGTTGAACCCTATGCGGTGGAGACCGCGCCGGGAGTGACCTGCGAGCGCATCGTGCGCGCGATCCCGCGGGTGGGCCTGTACGTCCCTGCGGGCACTGCGCCGCTGCCGTCGACCGCCTTGATGCTGGGCGTCCCGGCACGGCTGGCCGGCTGCACCGGGAGCGTGCTGTGCACGCCGCCACGCCGCGACGGCAGCGCCGATCCCGCGGTGCTGGTGGCGGCGCGGATGAGCGGGGTGGCCCGAGTGTTCAAGCTCGGCGGTGCCCAGGCGATCGCGGCAATGGCCTTCGGCACCGAATCCGTGCCTCGCTGCGACAAGTTGTTCGGACCCGGCAACCGCTACGTCACCGAGGCCAAGCAGCAGGTTGCGCAGGCGGGCCAGGTCGCGATCGACATGCCGGCCGGGCCGTCGGAGGTGCTGGTGATCGCCGATGCCGGCGCCGACCCGGCCTTCGTCGCCGCCGACCTGCTGTCGCAGGCCGAGCACGGCCCGGATTCGCAGGCGCTGCTGCTGTCCGACAGCGCCGACCTGCTCGCGCACGTGGCCATCGCACTCGAGCAACAGCTGGACTTGCTTGATCGCCGGGAGATCGCGCGTGCAGCACTCGCACATGCACGCCTGATCCGGGTGGAAACGCTCGACGAGGCCTTCGTGATCAGCAATGCCTACGCCCCCGAGCACTTGATCCTGGCCTTGCGGCAACCGCGGCGCTGGCTCGACAGGGTGGTGTCGGCGGGATCGGTTTTCCTTGGCGACTTCACCCCAGAGGCGCTGGGCGACTATTGCAGCGGCACCAACCACGTGCTGCCGACCAATGGCGCGGCGCGGGCGTACAGCGGCGTGAGCGTGTCGAGCTTCCAGACCTTCATCAGCGTGCAGTCCGCCACGGCTGCCGGGATCGCAGGCATCGGTCCCTGTGCCGTGCTGCTGGCCGAAGCCGAGGGGCTCGACGGGCATGCCAACGCTGTCAGGTTGCGCCTGGGCGAGGCAGGCAAGGTGCTCCGCGAGGCCGCGGCATGAGCGACGTGCTCGACCTCGTCCGCGATGACCTGCGCGACTTCTCCGGCTACCGCTCCGCGCGCAGCGACGCCGTGCGCGGCGAAGTCTGGCTCAACGCCAACGAATCCCCATGGCCCAGTGCCGCCGATCCGGAGGCTGCTTGTCGCCGCTATCCCGAGCCGCAGCCGCAGCCCCTGCGCGCAACGCTGGCCGCGCTTTACGGCTGCCCATCGGAGCAGCTGTTGGTTGGGCGTGGCAGCGACGAGGCCATTGACCTGCTGGTGCGCGTGCTGTGCGTGCCCGGGCGCGACGCCGTGCTGGTGACCCCGCCGGTGTTCGGAATGTACGCGGTGAGCGCACGGCTGCAGGACGCGCGCCTGCTCGAGGTACCGTTACGCGACACGGGCGACCATTTCACACACGACATCGACGCCATCGCCGATGCCGCGTTGGCCGGTGCCGCCAAGCTGGTGTTCCTGTGCTCGCCTTCCAACCCCAGCGGCGGTGCGATCGCGCTTGCGGACATCGCGACCCTGGCGCGGCGGGTGCAGGGGCACGCACTGGTCGTGGTCGACGAGGCCTATGCCGAGTACGGCGTGCTGGCATCGGCAACGACCCTGCTCGCCCACCACGCCAACATCGCCGTGCTGCGCACGCTGTCGAAGGCGCATGCCCTGGCCGCCGCGCGCATCGGCTGCGTGATCGCGGATGCGGCGTTGATCGCCGTGCTGCGCGCCTGCCAAGCGCCATATCCGGTGCCTGCGCCCTGCGCGGCGCTGGCATTGGCCGCGCTCACGCCTGCCGCGCTGGCGGCAACGCGTCGGCGTGTGGAGGCGACGCTCCCCGAGCGCGAGCGCGTGCATGCAGCGTTGGCGGGCCTGCGCGGCGTGCGCGGCGTCTATGCCTCCGAAGGCAACTTCCTGCTCGTGCGCTTCGAGGATGCGCAGGACGCGCTGCAACGCTTGCTGGCAGCAGGCGTCGTGGTGCGCGACCAGCGCGCTGCGCCTGGGCTTGGCGATGCGCTGCGCATCACCATCGGCACCCCGGAAGAGAACGACCGCGTCCTCGCCGTATTGAACCCCTCTTCCGCTTGCAGGAAAGGGGTAGGTGTGAGGGAGCCTGCGGCATGACGCCGCTCCTGTTCGTCGACCGTGACGGCACCCTGATCGAGGAGCCGGCGGACTTCCAGGTCGATGCCTACGCCAAGCTGCGTTTGTGCGCGGGTGTGATCCCTGCGCTGCTGCACCTGCGCGATGCCGGCTACGCCTTCGTCATGGTCAGCAACCAGGACGGGCTGGGCAGCGATGCCTTCCCGCAGGCGGATTTCGACGGGCCGCATGCACTGATGCTGCAGGTATTCGAGAGCCAGGGCATCCGTTTCCGGGACGTGCTCATCGACCGCAGCCTGCCCGCGGACAGTGCGCCCACGCGCAAGCCCGGGCTTGGCCTCGTCACGTCCTTGCTCCAGGACCGCAGTATCGACTGGGCGCGCTCTGCGATGGTCGGCGACCGCGACACTGACCTGCTGTTCGCGCGGAACCTCGGTATCCGCGGCTTCCAGCTGCGCACGCCGGACTTCGGCGGCGAGTGGGACTGGGCCGGCATCGCGCATGCACTGGCCGATACGCCGCGGCAGGCCGTGGTCGAGCGCCAGACCCGGGAGACCCGCCTGCGGATCGTGCTCGACCTCGACCGCGCCGCCGATCCGGTCGTGCATACCGGGCTGCCGTTCTTCGACCACATGCTCGAGCAGCTCGGCAAGCATGGCGGCTTCGCGCTGGAGGTGCAGGCAGAGGGAGACCTGCACATCGACGAACACCACACGGTGGAGGACACCGGGCTGGCGCTCGGGCAGGCGCTGCGCGAGGCGCTGGGCGACAAGCGCGGCATCGGTCGTTACGGCTTCACCCTGCCGATGGACGAGAGCCTGGCCAGCGCCGCGCTGGACCTCGGCGGGCGGCCGTACTTCGTTTTCGATGGCGCATTCCGGCGCGAGCGCGTTGGCGACCTGCCGACCGAGCTGGTGGCGCACTTCTTCCGCTCGCTGTGCGACACCGGCGCGATCAACCTGCACCTGCAGGTGCGCGGCGACAACGACCATCACCAGGTCGAGGCCTGCTTCAAGGCGGTGGCGCGGGCGTTGCGACAGGCGGTCGCGCGATCCGGGCATGAACTGCCGACCACCAAGGGTGCCCTGTGACAGCCAGCGTCGCCGACGTTGCGCAGGCATCGGCTGCACAGCGAGCGCGGGGTCCGGCCGCAGCTGCGGGCGCGCGACGAATCCAGCGTGTGGACGTGGCCGTCATCGATGCCGGCGGAGCCAACCTGGGGTCCGTGCGCTACGCGCTGGAGCGGCTGGGCGTCGCGCCCCGTATCGTGCGCGATGCCGCGGCCCTGGACGGCGCGTCGCGCGTCATCCTGCCCGGCGTCGGTGCCGCCGGTCCGGCGATGCGCGCCCTGCATGCTGGCGGCTTCGTCGCCGCGCTGCGCGAACGGAAGATTCCCCTGCTCGGCATCTGCCTGGGCATGCAGCTGCTCTACGAGCATTCCGAGGAGGGAGACATCGACTGCCTTGGTCTGCTGCCCGGGGTGGTGCGGCGGATGCGTCCGGCGCCGGGCCTACGCATCCCGCACATGGGCTGGAACCGCCTGCGGCTGCTGCGCGAAAGCCGGTTGCTGGCCGGGATCGTTGACCGCGAACATGCCTACTTCGTGCACGGCTATGCGGCGCCGGTCGACGCGGCCTGCGTGGCTGCCGCCATCCATGGCGAGGCATTCGCCGCCGTCGTCGATCACGGCATCGTCGCGGGCGCCCAGTACCATCCGGAGCGCTCGGCCGCGGCTGGCGCCCGGCTGCTGCGCAACTTCCTGGGGGAGGAAGCATGAACTTCATCGTTTATCCGGCCATCGACGTGCGCGACGGCCGCGTGGTCCGCCTGACGCAGGGGGACTACGCCCGCGAGACGCGTTACCGAGCCGATCCCTTCGAGCTCGCGCAGGCCTATGCCACGGCCGGCGCACGCTGGCTGCACCTGGTCGACCTCGACGCCGCACGGCTCGGCGGCTACACCCTGCTGCCGCTGCTGGCGCGCATCAAGGCGGAAACGCCACTGATGGTGCAGACCGGCGGCGGCGTGCGCGACGAGGCGGGGGTGATGCAGTTGTTGGAAGGCGGCGCGGACCGCGTGGTGATCGGTTCGCTCGCGGTCACCGAGCGCAAGCACGTGGCGCAGTGGATCACCCGCCATGGCGCGGAACGCATCGCGGTGGCGCTGGACGCACGTTGCGGCCAGGATGGGCGCTGGTGGCCGGCGACCCATGGCTGGACGCAATCCGCGCGCGTGTCGCTCGGCGAACTGGTGCGTTTCTACTGCCGCGCCGGTCTGCGCCACTTGCTGTGCACCGACATCGCCCGCGACGGCATGCTCGCCGGCCCCAACCTCGGGCTCTACACGCTGGTGCGGCAATGGGCGCCGCAGCTGCGGGTGCAGGCCAGCGGCGGCGCGCGCGACTGCGACGACATCGACGCGGCGCGCAGCACAGGGTGCGCCGGGGTTGTGCTCGGCAAGGCACTGCTCGACGGGCGTCTGGATCTGCGCCAGGCACTGCGGCAGTGAGTGCCTTGAGATGCTGAGCCGGCGCATCATCCCCTGCCTGGATGTGCGCGACGGCCGCGTGGTCAAGGGCGTGCGCTTCCGCGACCACGTCGACATGGGCGACATCGCCGAGCTTGCGCAACGCTATCGCGACGACGGCGCCGACGAGCTGGTGTTCTACGACATCGCCGCCAGCCCGCAGGGCCGCAGCGTCGGCCGCGGCTGGGTCGAGCGGCTGGCACGCCTGCTCGACATCCCATTCTGCGTCGCCGGCGGCATCCGCAGCGTCGATGACGCCCGCGCGGCGCTGCATGCCGGCGCCGACAAGATCTCGGTCAACACCCCCGCGCTGGAGCGTCCGGCGCTGATCGCCGAGCTGGCCGACGCCTTCGGCGTGCAGTGCATCGTCGTCGGCATCGATTCGCTGCGCGACGACGACGGACAGTGGCGGGTGCGCAGCCACACCGGCGACGCCGCGACCACCCGCGCAGCGGGCAAGCGGACGCTCGACTGGATCGAGGAAGCGCAGGCGCTGGGCGCCGGCGAGATCGTGCTCAACTGCATGGGCAGCGACGGCGTCCGTGAGGGCTACGACCTCGAGCAGCTAGGCGCGGCACGACGGCTCTGCCGCGTGCCACTGATCGCATCCGGCGGGGCGGGCGCAGTGGCGCACTTCGTCGAGGTCTTCCGCGAAGCCGATGTCGATGGCGCGCTCGCGGCCACCGTGTTCCATTCGGGGCAGATCCCCGTGCCTGTGCTCAAGCAGGCGCTGGCCGACGCCGGCGTCGAGGTGAGGCTGTGAGCATCGACGCTTCCGGATCCAGCGGCCGTGACGTGCACATCGACGTCGATCCCGGTGCGCTCGACTGGGGCAAAGGCGACGGCCTGCTGCCAGCGATCGTGCAGGACGCCCACAGCCATCGCGTGCTGATGCTGGGCTACATGGATCGCGCCGCGCTCGCCGCCACCCTGGCATCGGGCCGGGTGACCTTCTTCAGCCGGAGCCGCGGACGGCTGTGGATCAAGGGCGAGCACAGTGGCCATTTCCTGTCGCTGGTCGCCATCGAAGCGGACTGCGACGCCGATACCCTGCTGGTGCGCGCCGAGCCGGCGGGCCCCACCTGCCATCTTGGCCGGGCCAGTTGCTTCGCGCACGCAGCGGGCAGCGTGCTGGGCGATCTCGATCGCAGGGTTGCGCAGCGTGAACGCGACCGGCCGGTCGGCAGCTACACCACCGCGCTGTTCGAGGCGGGCACGCGCCGCATCGCGCAGAAGCTCGGCGAGGAGGGCGTGGAGGCGGCGCTCGCGGCGGTGAGCCAGGACGAGGCGGCGTTGCTGGACGAGGCCGCTGACCTCGCATACCACCTGCTGGTACTGTTGCGCGCGCGGGGCTTGGGCCTGACCCAACTCGAAGGCGTGCTCGCGGCACGGCATGCGAAGACGGTTGCGCAGGCAGGGAGCGGCAAGGCCTGTAGCTAGGCGCGGGCACAGGCATCTGCGGCATGCTGCCGCGTCGCCGTCAGGCGGCGGTGATCGAGGTGCGCACGCAGTCGCGGCCGTTGTTCTTGGCGGCGTAGAGCGCCTGGTCGGCGACCTGGAAGGCATCGTTGATGTCGTCGCTGCTGCCCGGATCGATGGTGTGCACCCCGATGCTGGCCGAAATCCGCACCGTGCATCCCTGCGCGACGCAGGGTTCCGCGGCCAGGTTCTGGCGCAGCACCTCCGCGACTGCGACCGCGGCATGCAGGTCGTGGTCGGGCAGCGCGACCACGAACTCCTCGCCGCCGAAGCGGGCCAGCAGGGCGTCGTAGGGCCGCAGGCTACGTCCGATCCGCTGGGCAGTGGTGCGCAGGCATTCGTCTCCGACCAGGTGGCCGTGCTGGTCGTTGATCGACTTGAAGTGGTCGAGGTCGATCATCAGCAGCGACACCTGTTTCCGGTCCGTGCTGCCGTCGACCAGCATCCGTTCGAAGGCCTCGTGGAAAAAGGTGCGGTTGTAGAGTCCGGTCAGGCCGTCTCGGCGGCTGGAGTCGCGCAGCCGCTGGTGCGCGTCCTCCAGCTGGGTCAGCGCGCTGCGCACCTCCTGGGTGCGCTGCGCGACCTTGCGTTCCAGCTTGACGTTGGACTCGTTGACGATGCGCTCGTTCTCGTTGCGCAGCGAGGCGTAGCGATAGCTGAGCGCGATCGACAGGAACAGCATCTCCAGCGCGGAGCCGATCTGCACGCCGTATTCGGTGAGGAAGTTCTT
This sequence comes from Pseudomonadota bacterium, assembly GCA_030858145.1. GTDB lineage: Bacteria > Pseudomonadota > Gammaproteobacteria > Xanthomonadales > Xanthomonadaceae > Luteimonas. The sequence continues at coordinate 22,585 of JALZMP010000055.1, read as the reverse complement.
CGGCACGAGGCCGAAGGCGACCAGGGTGAACACCGCCGTGCCACCCAGGAACATCGCCCACGACAGCAGGAACAGCCGCGCTGGCGCGTAGCCCCGGCGCAACACGACAATGCTGACGATACTGATCCAGACGATACTCACCAGCACCGCCAGCGACACCACCTGGGTGATGGTGCGGTACGGCAGTACGATCGCGGCAATGCCGAAGGCCACGAACAGCGCGATCGCCGCGATGCTGATCCTGTTGCCGGAGGGCCAGCGCTGCGGCAGTTCCAGGAACACGCGGGCGAACTGGTGCATGCCGATCAGCGCCAGGCTGATCGACAGCGGCACCGACTTGTCGGCCAGCCAGGGGTTGTCCGGCCACAGGTACTCGAAACCCAGCCCGTTGAGGCAGAACAGCACCATGCCGAAGGCGCTGATGTGGAACAGGTACCAGAAATAACTGGCGTCGCGCAGCGTTAGCCACAGCACCAGGTTGTAGAAGAACAGCGCCAGCAGGATGCCGTAATACAGGCCGATGGCAAGTTGCGCGTCGCGCGACATCTCGGTGAAGGCGGTCGGGGTGTACAGCACCAGCGGTACCTGCATCGAGCTCTGGCTCTGCACCCGCACCAGCACCTCGACCGGGTCGCCTTGCGGCAGGTCGAGCAGGAAGTTGGGATGGCGGTAGCGCACGCTGCGCGAGGCGAACGGAAGGGTGTCGCCGCTGGCCCAGTGCACGCCGCGGCCGTCCGGGTAGCGGGCGTAGACGTCGATCCGGTCACTGAGCGGATATTGCTGCACCAGCAGCCAGCGCCGCTCGGCCGGGTGTCGGTTGAGCAGGGTGGCGTGGAGCCAGAACGCGCCGCGCTGGAAGCCGAAGGTGTCCTTGCCTTCGGGCAAGGGCTGGAAGCCGCCGCGTGCGACCCGGTGCCAGGCATCCTCGACGCGATCGACGTCTTCGACGTCATGGTAATAGGCGACAAACGGCGAGAGCGCCACGCTGCTGTCACCGTCGCGCAGCTCGACCGGCGCCGGCACAGGCGAGGCCTGCAGCAGGCCGCCAATGCAGAGCATCCACGCGCACAAAAAAATGCGCCAGACGTGCCACCCCCGGTCCATCTTCATTCGCCTGAGTCGCTGTCGGCCACAGGGTCCCCACCCATGGCGGCGATATTACTGCAGACCGGGCTCGGTGCCCAATCGGTCCTGATGCAGGGTCTATCGGCTTGTCGCGGCCTCGGGGGAGGGGTCGGGCAGCGGTGCATTCTCCGGCAGGGCGGCCTGCCAAAGTTCCAGGTGCTGGCGGATCCGGGTGCCGACCTCGATCTGCGGTAGCGACGGTGCAAAATCGTCGGCGCGTTCGCGACGCGCGACTGCGGTCTGCGCGTGCTCGAAGGCGGCAATGAAGTCGGGCTTGCGGTTGAGTCCTTCGACCAGCCATGCGCGGCCGAAATACGTCAGTTGGGAATCGACTCCGCAGCCGAAGGAGGGACGGTCATGGCGTGCGGCGGCGATCGCCATGGTGTCAGTGTCGCGCAGTGCCGGCAGGAAGCCACCGGCATAGCAGGCCGAGACCACCACCACGCGGTGGCGGATGCCGGCGTCGTCTAGCGCAACGCGCAGCTGTTCCGGGGTGATGCGCGCGTCTACGACTGGGTAAAGCTGCAGCAGCAACTCGTGGCCCTCGCTGCCGTGGCTGGTGAGGAACAGCAGCAGCAGGTCCTCCTCGGGATCCATCGCGGCGCCGATGCGTGCCAAGGTCAGGCGCAGGTTGTCCAGCGTGGCGAGCGCGCGCGGCACGGTGCCCAGGCTGTCGGCATGGTTGACCAGGCGCACCACCCGGCCGCGGGCATCCAGGCGTTCCGATGCCAGCAGATCGAGCCAGGCGATCTCGTTGCGGAACACATCCGCATGGCCGTCGCCGGCGACGCCGACCACATAGAGGTCGGGATGCCCGGGCCGCTGCGCCGGCATCGCGGCGAAGGTGGCGTCGAGCAGGCGGCGGTCGCGTGCTGGCAGGGTCTCGACCGGTGCGGCCGACGACGGCAGCAAGGCGGCCAAGAGCAGGACAAGCGGACAGGCCAGCGCGACGCGGGAGGCGGCCGGCGACGGTGATCGCGCAGTCCTTGGCAGCCGAACGCTGCGCGATGATTCAATCCGGGGCAATGGCATCGAACGAAGTCACCCGCGGATGCCCGTTGCCGGCATCGCCGGTGCGCGGCATCGGATAGTCCTCGCGGCGGTCGACCAGTACCGTGCGCAGGCCGGCTTCGCGCGCGGCATCGAGCTCCGGCACCACGTCGGACAGGAACAGGAGGCTGCCCGGTTCGCAGCCGAGCACCTCGGCGATGCGTGCGTAACTGGCAGCTTCGCGCTTGCCGCCGGTTTCGGTATCGAAGAACGCTTCGAACAGGGGTCGCAGATCGCCGGCATTGGAGTTGCCGAAGAACAGCTGCTGCGCGGCGACAGAGCCGGAGGAGTACACCGCGAGGCGGTGGCAGTCGCCATGCCAGCGCCGCAGTGCATCGGCGGCGTCGGGGTAGATGTGCGCGGTGAAGTCGCCGCTGCGGTAGCCTTCCTCCCACAGCAGACCCTGCAGGGCCTTGAGCGCGGTGTGCTTGCGGTCGGTGTCGATCCAGCCCTGCAGGACCTCGACGATGGCGGCATCGCTGCAGACCGCGCCGCGTTCGGTCGCCACCGCGTCCAGCCAGCGCCGCACCTCGGGCTCGTCGCCGTGCTCGCGCACGAAGCGCGGCAGCTCGCGGCGGGCGTAGGGAAACAGCACGTCCTTGACGAAGGAGATGCTGCTGGTGGTGCCTTCGATGTCGGTGAGGATCAGCGGCTTCGGCATTTTTAGGCGGCAACAATCAATGCTGCGGGGTCGGGTGGCCGGGGGGTCAATCCGTTTCCCGCACGTAACGTGGGAATTTTTGCGCGATGTCGGTGCCGGTGAAGTGGCCGACCCAGCCGTCGGGCTTCTGGAAGAAGCGGATCGCGACGAAATCCGGTTCCGGCCCCATGTCGAACCAGTGGGTGGTGCCGTCGGGCACGGAGATGAGGTCGTCCTTGACGCACTCGATCTCGTAGACCTTGCCGTCGACATGCAGGGTGAACAGCCCCGAGCCGGCGACGAAGAAGCGGACCTCGTCCTCCTGGTGGTAGTGCTCATCGAGGAACTTGGCGCGCAGATCCTCACGCTTCGGGTTGTCCGGCGCGATGCTGACGACGTCGATACTGGTGAAGCCTCTCTCTGCGGTGATCCGCTCGATGTCGGCGCTGTAGGCAGCGATGACTTCCTCCTGCGAGGCGCCGGAGGTGATCGGCTGGCTGGCCTGCCAGCGTTCGAAGCCGACGCCGATCCTCTTCAGCTCGCGCGCGATGGCATCGAAGTCGCGGCTGTCGAACTCGGGGGTCTCGGGGGCGTCGTCGGCGAAGATGCGCAGTCGGCTCATGGCGTGTGCTCGGCTGGAGATGGCGGAAGGGTAGCAGGCGGCGGTTGCAGGCTCGATGTGCTGCCGCAGCGCCGGGATTCAAGCCTACGTCCGGGTGCCGAGCTTGCGCAGCTCCAGTTCGCAGCCGAGCAGGAACTCGAACGCCTCCAGGTGGCGCCTTGCCTCGGTCATGTCGCGGCCCCAGGCGTACAGGCCGTGGCCGTCGATCAGATAACCCCACAGCGGGCCGGCGTCGAGAAGGGCATCGACCTGCGCCGCCAGCGTCGGCATGTGCTGGGTGTTGGCGAAGACCGGGATGTCGATGGCGGCCTCGTGGGTGGTGTTGCCGTGGAAGGCCTTCAGTAGCTCGTAGCCTTCCAGGTGGACGTGGCCGGCGCCGGCAAACAGGCGCGAGGCCACGGTCTGCACCGGCGAATGCGTGTGCAGCACGCAGCCGATCTCCGGGAAGCGGGCATAGAGCTGTGTGTGCAGCAGGGTCTCCGCCGAGGGCCGGTGGTCGCTGCCGACCGGCTGGCCGTCGAAGTCCACCACCATGATGTCGGCCTCGTGCAGCCGGCCCTTGTCGCGGCCGGACACGGTGATGGCGGCATGGCGGTCGTCGAGCCGGCGCGAGAAATTGCTGCTGGTCGCCGGCGTCCAGCCCAGCGCCGCCAGCTCGCGCACGTTGACGATGATCTCGCCGGCGAGCTCGCACAGGTGGTGTGGATCGTAGGGCAGGGCGCTCACAGCATCGCCCGCGCCAGCACGATCAGCACCAGCAGCGGCGCCACCACGCGCACCAGCCAGCGCCAGGCCACGAACAGGCCTTCGGGCATTTCCGAGAGCTGCTCGCGCAGGATCGTCCGGTTGAGCGCCCAGCCGGTGAACAGCGCGATCAGCAGGCCGCCCAGCGGCAGCATCAGGTCGTTGGCGATTAATTCGATGAAGCTCATGATGTCGCGGTCGAGGATCCGCACATGCGACCACAGGTTCAGCGACAGCACCGACATCAGGCCGAGTGCCCAGCACAGGCCCGCGATCGTCAATGCGGCGCGCTTGCGGTGGGTGATGCCGAACTTCTCGACCAGGAAAGCCGTGGCGGGTTCCAGCAGGGAGATCGACGAGGTCCACGCGGCCACCGAGAGCAGGCCGAAAAACAGCAGCCCGTAGAGGATGCCCATGGGCATCGCATTGAAGGCCAGCGGCAGCGAGTTGAAGATCAGCCCCGGGCCACCTCCTGCAGGATCCAGGCCAAAGGCCAGCACCACCGGGAAGATCGCCATGCCCGCGAGCAGGGCAACGCCGGTGTCGATGAGTGCGATCAGCACGCCCACCCGCGGGATCGACACGCCCTGGCGCGGCAGGTAGGCGCCATAGGTCATCATTGCGCACATGCCCAGGCTCAGGCTGAAGAACGCCTGGCCCATCGCGCGCAGGAACACGTTGCCGTCGATCTCCGACCAGTCCGGCCGGAACAGGAAGGCCGCCGCCTGCCCGGTGTAGCCGGTGGTCAGGCCGTAACCGACCAGCACCAGCAGCAGCACGAACAGCGCCGGCATCAGGTAGCGCACGGCACGCTCTAGGCCCTTCTCGACGCCGAGTGCGACCACGCCAACGGTGAGCAGCATGAACAGCGCGTGCCAGAAGGTCAGTTCCAGCGGGTCGGCAAGCAGTGTGGTGAAGGTGGCCCCCGGATCGGTGATCGCGGCGCCGCCGAACAGCTGCTTCAGGTAAAGCCACGCGTAGTGCAGGGTCCAGCCGGCGACCACACTGTAGAAGCTCAGGATCAGGATGCCGGCCACGATGCCGATCCAGCCGATGCCCACCCAGGCACGGTTGATGCCACTGTCGCGCACCAGTCCGCGCAGGGTATTGATCGGGCTCATGCGGCCGTGGCGACCGATCAGGACCTCGGCCATCAGGATCGGCAGGCCGACCAGGGCGATGCAGCCCAGGTACACCAGCACGAAGGCGCCGCCGCCGTTGTCCGAGGTCATGTACGGGAAGCGCCAGATGTTGCCGAGGCCGACCGCGGAACCGGTGGCGGCGAGGATGAACATCAGGCGCGAGGACCACATGCCGTGGATCGAGGTCTTGTCCATGTCGAAGTCCTGAAAAGGGGCGGGTGGTGGAAGGGTCAGTCAGCGCGCGCGGGCGCGGCGGTAGCCGGAGGAGTCGCGGTCGTTTCCGGCAGGCGCAGGATCCCGAAGCCGGCATACGCCAGCACCAGTGCCACCAGCGGGCTGGCGAGGTTGAAGAAGGCGTAGGGCAGGTAGTCGAGCGTGGCCACGCCCAGGGTCGCGGCCATGTAGGCGCCGCAGGTGTTCCAGGGCACCAGCGGCGAGGTCATGGTGCCGGCGTCCTCCAGCGCACGCGACAGGTTGACCGGCGCCAGGCCGCGTCTGCGGTACTCGGGCTGGTACAGGCGTCCGGTCAGCACGATCGCCATGTACTGGTCGGCGGTGACGATGTTGGCGCCGAAGGCGGTGGCCAGGGTCGCCGCGATCAGAGAGCCGGTCGACCGCGCCGCCTTGAGCACGCTGCGGATCATCCGTTCCAGCAGCCCGGTGCGCTCCATCACCGCGCCGAAGCCCATCGCGCAGACCACCAGCCAGACGGTGTTGAGCATGCTGCTCATGCCGCCGCGGCTGAGCAGTTCGTCGACCGCGGTGTTGCCGGTCCGCGCCTGGTAGCCGTTGAACAACGCGGTCCAGGCGCCGGACAACAGGGCCAGCGGCCGCGACAGCGCAGCGTTGTCGGCGAGCGCAACCACGCGATCAGGCTGGAAGAGCACCGCGAGCAGTGCCCCGACCAGCGCACCGATCAGGATGGTGGGAAACGCCGGGAAACGTCGCATCGCCAGCACGAACACCAGCGCAAGTGGAAGCAGCAGGTGCAGGCCGAGCGTGAACTGCGCGGCCAGCAGCGCCGGCAAGTCGCCCAGCGCCGCGCCGCCTTCGCCGCGTGCAGCGGCCGTCCAGCCGACCGCAGTGAACAGCAGCAGCGCGATGACGATGCTGGGCACCGTGGTCCAGGTCATGTGCCGGATGTGCGCGAACAGCTCGCTGCCCGCGGCGGCCGGGGCGATGTTGGTGGTGTCCGACAGCGGCGACATTTTGTCGCCGAAGTAGGCGCCGGAGATCACCGCGCCGGCGGTGATCGGGAGCGACATGTCCAGTCCCTGGGCGATCCCGATCAAGGCCACGCCCAGGGTGCCGGCCACCGTCCATGAGCTGCCGATGGTCAGCGCCACGATCGCGCAGATCAGGCAGGCGGCGGGATAGAAGTAGGACGGATGCAGCAGCTGCATGCCGTAGACGATCATCGTCGGCACGGTGCCGCTCAGCGTCCAGGTGCCGATCAGCGCGCCGACCGCCAGCAGGATGAAGATCGGCACCACCGCCAGCGACACTCCGTGCACCAGCGCATCCTGGATGTCGTTCCAGCGCAGGCCGTTGCGCAGGCCGATGACCGCGGCGATGCCGGCGGCAAGCAGCAGCGAGATCTGGTTGGCGCCGTAGGAGGCATTGTCGCCGTAAAGATAAACCGCGAGCGCCAGCGCCACCGCCAGGAACAGCAGCGGTGACAGCGCCTGCAGCAGGCTCGGTTCGCGCGGATTACCGCCGGTCATCGCCTGCGGCTCACGGCGCGACTGGCTGGCGACGGTAGTTGCGGACCTCGCCGCTGCGGACGCGGGCCATGTACGAAGCCAGTTCGCGCCGCACCACCGGTGCCAGCAGGTAGACGCCGATCAGGTTGGGCACCGACATCACCAGGATCATCGCGTCGGAGAAGTCCACCACTACGGCCAGGTTCGCCGAGGCACCGATCACCACAAACACGCAGAAAAGCAGCTTGTAGCCCAGGCTGACCGCACGCGATTCGCCGAACAGATAACAGGCCGACTTCTCGCCGTAGTACGACCAGGCCAGCATGGTCGAGAACGCAAACAGGAACACCGACACTGCCAGCAGGTAAGGGAACCAGGCCAGCACGGAGGCGTACGCCATCGAGGTCAGCTCGACGCCATTGCCCACGCCTTCGACCTGGTACATGCCGGTGATCACGATCACCAGCGCGGTCAGCGTGCAGATCACCACGGTATCGATGAAGGGCTCCCACAACGCGACCAGTCCTTCCGACACCGGCTCGTTGGTGCGCGTCGCGGAATGCGCGATGGCGGCCGAGCCGACGCCGGCCTCGTTGGAGAAGGCAGCGCGGCGGAAGCCCTGGATCAGCACGCCGATGAAACCGCCGTAGCCAGCCTCGGGGGTGAAGGCGCCATTGACGATGGCGGCAAACGCCGGGCCGATGCTGCCGAGGTTGGCACCGAGGATGTAGACACTGCAGAGGAAATACAGCGCAGCCATGAGCGGCACCAGCTTGCCGGTGACGCGCGCGATCGACTTCAGGCCGCCGATGATCACCACTGCCACCAGCGCCGCCATCACCAGCCCGAACAACCAGCCTCGGCCGGCCAGCCAGCTCTCGCTGCCGCCGCTCACATTCAACATCTGCTGGAAGGTCTGGTTGGACTGGAACATGTTGCCGGCGCCCAGCGAGCCGCCGATGCAGCAGATTGCGAACACCACCGCCAGCACCTTGCCCAGGCCGGCCAGGCCGGGGCGCTGTTCGGCGATGCCGCGGCTGAGGTAGTACATCGGCCCACCGGAAACGGTACCGTCGGGATTGATGCGCCGGTACTTGACGCCCAGGGTGCACTCGGCGAATTTGGAACTCATGCCGAGCAGGCCGGCCACGATCATCCAGAACGTGGCGCCCGGTCCGCCGATGGCGATCGCAATCGCCACGCCGGCGATGTTGCCGAGCCCGACCGTCCCCGACAGCGCGGTTGCCAGGGCCTGGAAATGGGTGACCTCGCCGGGGTCGTCTGGACGTGAGTAATCGCCGCGGATCAGGCGGAACCCCTGGCGGAATCCGCGCACGTTGATGAAGCCGAAATACAGGGTCAGCGCCAGTGCGGCCACCACCAGCCACAGCACCACGAACGGCATGCTGGCGCCGAAACCGATCGGCACCGGGTGGAACACCAGCCAGGAGACGGCGTCGGCGATCGGCTTGAACGCGGTGTTGATGGCTTCGTCGAGGCCGGAGGCCGGCACCGGGGCCGCGCTCGCGGAGGTGACTGGCAGGGCGGCCACAAGGGCCAGGGTCCAGGCGACGGCGTGCTTCATGCCTCGCCACCCGCAGCTGCGGGAGGAAGGCGGGTTGGAGCCGGGGCGAAGTCAGGGTCGAAACGTGTGGTACGCAAGTGCTGAACTTCCCCAAGTCGGCGAGATCGGTGGCGGAATCGGTGCCTGTGCTCGCCGCACCTTGCCAAAGCGTGCAGGGGAGCGCAAGCGGCGCGCAGGGGCAAGCCTCGGTTCACGAGCCGCACTGATGCCGCTTGAGCGACAGTGCGCTGCCGGCTGCCCCCATCCTGCGCTCGCCCTGCACCGGTCCTCGGTCTGCTCACGGCACTGCCGGACGACCCTGGCCAGGTCAATACAGTACCCGCGTCCGCAACGTGCCCGGCACCTCCATCAGTGCCGCGCGCAGACGGCCGGCCTCGGTGTCGCCGGTGCTGACGTCGATCACCACGTAACCCACGTGAGCGTCGGTGCGCAGGAACTGGCCGTCGATGTTGATGCCCTGTTGAGAGAAGATCTCGTTGATTCGCGACAGCACGCCGGGCACGTTGCGGTGGATGTGCAACAGGCGGTGGCTGCCCTCGTGCTTGGGCAGGGCGACCTCGGGGAAGTTGACCGCCGACAGGGTGCTGCCGTTGTCGCTGTAGCGCACCAGCTTTGCGGCGACCTCGATGCCGATGTTGTCCTGCGCCTCCAGGGTGCTGCCGCCGACGTGCGGGGTGAGGATCACGTTGTCCATCCCCAGCAGCGGCGACTCGAAGCGGTCGTCGTTGCCCTTGGGTTCGACCGGGAACACGTCGACCGCGGCGCCGGCGAGGTGGCCGGAACGCAGGGCGGCCGCCAGCGCATCGATGTCGACCACGCTGCCGCGCGAGGCATTCAGCAGGTGCGCGCCGGGCTTCATCCGCGCGAGTTGTTGCGCGTCGATCAGCATCCGCGTCGCCGGCGTCTCCGGCACGTGCAGGGTCACCACGTCGGAACGCGCCAGCAGATCGTCCAGGTTGGCCGCGGCGCGCGCGTTGCCCAGCGACAGCTTGGCCTCGATGTCATGGAACAGCACCTGCATCCCGAGGCCTTCGGCGAGCACTCCGACCTGGGTGCCGATGTGGCCATAGCCGACGATGCCCAGGATCTTGCCTCGCGCCTCGTGGCTGCCCTCGGCCGACTTCGACAAGCCGCCGCGGTGGCATTGCGCGCTCTTCTGCGGGATCCCGCGCAGCAGCATGATTGCCTCGGCCAGCACCAGCTCGGCGACGCTGCGGGTGTTGGAGTAGGGCGCGTTGAATACCGGAATGCCGGCGAGTTCCGCCGCCTCCAGGTCGACCTGGTTGGTGCCGATGCAGAAGCAGCCCACCGCGATCAGCCGTCGTGCTTCGTTGAAGACCTCGGCGCTGAGCCGGGTACGCGAGCGGATGCCGACGATATGGGCATCGGCGATGCGCGCCTTGAGGTCCGCCTCGGGCAGCGACTTGGGGTGGGCTTCGATGCCCGTATATCCGGCGGCCCGGAACACCTCCACCGCGCTGTCGCTGATGCCTTCGAGCAGCAGCACCCGGATGTCGTGCCGGGGGTAGGAGGTCTTTTGCATTGATCGGTCGCAACGCGTGGGGCGTACAAGTGTGCCAGAACCGGCGGTCGGGCCCGCACCGTGCTGGACGGCGCCGCATGTGGCTGGCAGGCTGGACGCACCTCCGCGCTGTGCACTGCCATGGACCCGTCGCAACCAGTCGCCCTGATCGCCAGCCTGCAGACGGCCGTGCCCGGCCTGGCGCTGAAGACTGAACCCGCCGACCTCGAACACTACGGCCGCGACTGGACCCGGCGTTGGACTCCGGCGCCGCTGGCGATCGCCTTCCCCGCCGATATCGACGAGGTGCAGGCCACGGTGCGCTGGGCGCACGGAGCGGGCGTGGGCGTCGTGCCTTCGGGCGGACGAACCGGCCTGTCTGGCGGGGCGGTGGCGGCCAGCGGCGAGCTGGTGCTGAGCCTGGAGCGTATGCAACGGGTGCTCGACTTCGATCCGGTCGACCGTACGCTCACGGTGCAGGCCGGGATCACGCTGGAGGCGGTGCAGGCGGCAGCGCGCGAACAGGGCCTGCAGTATCCGGTGGACTTCGCCGCGCGCGGCTCGTGTTCGATCGGCGGCAACATCGCCACCAATGCCGGCGGCATCCGGGTGCTGCGCCATGGCAATACCCGCGACTGGATCGCAGGCATCAAGCTGGTCACGGGCAGTGGAGAAGTGCTCGATCTCAATCGCGGCCTGGTCAAGAACGCCAGCGGCTATGACCTGCGCCACCTGGCGATCGGCTCGGAAGGCACCCTGGGCGTGGTCGTCGAGGCCACCCTGAAACTGACCGACCCGCCGCCGCAGACCAACGTGATGCTGTTGGCGCTGCCCTCATTCGAGGGCCTGATGCGGGTGTTCGCGGAATTGCGCACGCGGCTGGCGCTCGAGGCCTTTGAGTTCTTCACCGACCGTGCCCTGCAGCATGTGCTCGCGCACGGTGCACAGGCGCCATTCGCGGAGGGGCATCCGTACTACGTACTCGCCGAATTCGCCAGCGGTAGCGAGGCGCAGGAAGTCGCGGTGCTGTCCGCGTTCGAGCATTGCCTGGAGCAGGGCTGGGTGGGCGACGGCGTGATCAGCCAGAGCGACGCCCAGGCCGCGCAGCTGTGGCGCCTGCGCGAGGACATCACCGAGAGCCTTGCGCCGCGCAGGCCCTACAAGAACGACATCTCGGTGCGGGTCTCGGCCATGCCGGCCTTCCTCGCCGAGGTGCAGGCGCTGCTGGCGCGCGAATATCCGGACTTCGAGGTAGTCTGGTTCGGCCATATCGGCGACGGCAACCTGCACATCAACGTGCTGGCGCCAGAGGGGATGGTCGAGGAAGACTTCCTCACCCGCTGCGAGCACGTCACCCGGCTGCTGGCCGCGACCCTTGCCAGGCACGGCGGCAGCATCTCCGCCGAGCACGGCATCGGCTTGGCAAAGAAGCCTTGGCTGTCCTCGACGCATAGCGGCGAGGAGATCGCACTGATGCGCGGCATCAAGCGGGTGCTGGATCCGGCCGGGATCATGAATCCGGGCAAAGTCTTCGATTGATGGGTGTACGTCAGTCAGTCCGCGCGCCCTGCGAACTCCCTGGTAGTGGTGTTCACCCACACCCGCTCGCCGTTGCCGATGTACTCCGGTACCTGGATCTCGATCCCGGTGCTTAGCCTGGCCGGCTTCGGCCGCCTGGTGGCGGTGCCACCCTTGAGCTCGGGCGGCGTCTCGACCACTTCCAGTGCCACGCTCTGCGGCAGCTGCAGTGCCACCGGCTGCTCGTCGATGATCTGCACGAAGCAGTCGGACAGGCCGTCGCTGATGTAGCCGGCGGCCTCGCCGACGACGTCGGCGTCGAGGGTGTAGGGCGTGTAGTCGTCGTCGTCCATGAACACGAAGGCGTCGCCGTCCCTGTACGAGAACGTCGCCTGCCGGCGCGACAGCTCGACTTCCTTCATCTCGTCGTCGCCGCCGATGCTGAGGTCGTACTTGTTGCCACCGGGGACCGAGTACAGGATGAAGCGGAACTTGACGTTGCCACCACGGCCCTGCGGCGCACTGCGGTCGATGTCCCGCACCTGGTAGACGGTGCCGTTGTGTTCGACGACGTTCCCCTTCTTGATGTCACTGGCTTTCATGCAATTCCTGGATGTAGGGTCGGCCTCGGCCCACCGATGGAGATCAAGCGGATGTCATGGCCTCGGCCAGGCAGTGGCGGGCCGAGGCCCACCCCTCGGATTATTTCGGCGCCAGCCGCACTGCGCCATCCAGGCGAATGGTCTCGCCATTGAGGTAGCGGTTGCCGATCAGATAGGCGACGAGGTCGGCGAACTCTTCCGGCCGGCCCAGCCGCGACGGGAACGGGATCGAGGCCGAGAGCGAGGTCTGCACCTCCTCCGGCATGCCGTCGACCATCGGCGTCCAGAAGATGCCGGGCGCCACGGTGTTGACGCGGATGCCGAAGCGGGCGAGCTCGCGCGCCATCGGCAAGGTCATCGCGACCACGCCACCCTTGGAGGCCGAGTACGCGGCCTGGCCGATCTGGCCTTCGTACGCGGCCACGGACGCGGTGTTGATGATCGCACCGCGCTCGCCGTCCTCACCCGCGTCGTTGTGCTGCATCACCGCGGCCGCGGCCTTGGCGACGTTGAAGCTGCCGACCAGGTTGACCATCACCGTGCTGCTGAAATTCGCCAGCGGCATCGGCGCGTCGCGGCCGAGTACGCGACCGGCGCCAAGGACGCCGGCACAGTTGACTGCGACGTTGAGCCCGCCGAGGAAATCCTGGGCCTGGGCGACCCGCGCGGCCACGCCCTGCTCGTCGGTGACATCGGTCCGGAGGTAACAGCTGCGGTCACTGCCGAGCAAGGCGACGGCCTCGGCACCCTTGTCGTCGTTGACGTCGAACAGGACGACCTTGCCGCCCTGTGCGACCAGGCGGGTGGCGACCGCCAGTCCAAGGCCGGAGACGCCGCCGGTGACGATGGCGCGGATGGAGTCTGGCTGCATGCGTGATCCTGCGCTGCGGAAAGCAGGCATTTTAACGCGGGCACGCTGCTGCGCCGCATCCGGTGCTCAGACCGGCGCGGGGACCGCGGCCGCCTCGCTGCCGAGACGATGTGCGAACTCGTCGGGCGGAAGTCCGGGCGCGAACAGGAAGCCCTGGCCGACCGGCACCCCCAGCTTGAGCAGGAACTGCCGCTGCGCTTCGGATTCCACGCCTTCGGCAACCAGCCCCAGCCCCAGGCTGCGGGCGATGCCGGCGACCGCCTGGCACACGGCGACGTCGGAATGGTTGCCGGGCACGCCATCGACGAACAGCTGGCTGAGCTTGAGGCCGTGGATCGGCAGCCGGCGCAGGTAGTTGAGCGCGCTGTAGCCTTCGCCGAAATCGTCGATGGTCAGCACCACGCCAAGCGCGCGCAGCCGGGCGAAGGTCCGCAGTGTCTCCGGCGCATCCTCGATCAGCACGCGCTCGGTGAACTCGAGTTCCAGCGCCGCACCGGGCAGTTGCTGCTCGTCCAGCGCCGCCTTGACCGTGTCCGCGAGATCCTCACCGAGGAACTGCCGGTAGGAAACGTTGACCGCGACCCGCACGGTGCCCAGCCCGGCGTCGCGCCAGGCCGCGACCTGGCGACAGGCCTCGCGCAGCACCCAGCCACCGATGCGGACGATGTCGCCCGTGGATTCGGCATGGCCGATGAAGTGATCCGGGCGCATTTCGCCCAGATGGTGGCTGTCCCAGCGGATCAGCGCCTCGGCGGCGACGATGCGGCCCTGGCGCAGGTCCACCTGCGGCTGGTAGACCAGGCGGAACTCCTCGTTGTCGGCGGCACGTCGGAGCTGGGTCTCGAAACGCAGCCGCTCGTGCTGGGACTGCGCCAACGCCGGGGTAAAGGATTGCCGGCCATTGCGCATGCGGCGCTTGCTGTCGTACATCGCGGCATCGGCGTTCTGGATCAGCGCCTGCGGGCGGTCGCCGTCGTCAGGTGCGCGGGCGATGCCGATGCTGGTGGTGATCGCGAACTCCTCCTTGGCGAAACGGAATGCATCGGTAAAGGCAAAGAGGATCGCATCGGCGATGCGTTCCGGACGCTGTGGATCGTCATCGAGTCCGCAGACCACGAGGAACTCGTCGCCGCCGAAGCGTGCGATCAGTCCTTCGGTGCCGACCGCTGCGGTGATCCGGCGCGCGGCGCTGGCGAGCAGGTCGTCACCGACACCGTGGCCGAGGACATCGTTGACCATCTTGAAGCGGTCGAGGTCGATGTACAGCACCGCCAGCCGCGCCTGCGCCGGATCCTGCAGCCGCTGTTCGAGTTCGCCGAGGATGGCGTCGCGGTTCATCAGCCCGGTCAGCGGATCGGTGCGCGCCAGCACGCGCAGGGTTTCCTCGCCCTGCTTGCGGTCGGTGATGTCCTGCAGGGTGCCGGTGAGGTGGGTGGCGCCGGCCTCTTCCGGACTGCCGGGTTCGCATTCGCCGATCACCCGCACCCAGAAACTGTGGCCGTCGCCGCGCGCGCCCTGCAGCTCCAGGTCGAAGCCCTGGCCGTGGCGGACCGCCGCATCGACGGCGGCGCGCAGGCGCGGCCGGTCATCGGACCACAGGCAGTCGATCATGTCCTGCATCGACAGCACGGTGCGGGCCTGGGCGAGGATTTGGGCGGATTCGTCGGTGAGGTAGAGAATATCGGTGGCGCAGTCCCACTCCCAGCCCCCTATGTGCGCCAGCGCCTGCACGCGGTCGAACAGCGCGCTGTCGCGCTTGAGTTCGGTGACGTCGGAGAACAGCGACAGCACCTGGTGCGGCCGGTCGGCACCGGCGGCGAACTGCGGCACGGCGGTGACCGACAGCCACAGCAGCTGGCGACGGTTGCGGTGGTAGAGACCGAGCAGGGTGCTCTCGATCAGACTCCCGGTGCGCAATGCCTGCATCGCCGGGTACTCCTCCCAGGGCATCTCGCTGCCGTCCTCGCGCACGGCATGCCAGTGCTCCCGCTGCATGGCCTCACGCAGCGAGTGGCCGTTGCCGATGCCGAGCATCCGCAGCGCGGCGGAATTGCCGTAGACGACTTCGCCGCCTGCGTTCTGGATCAGGATGCCCTTGTCGATCACCTCCATCAGCTCG
This sequence comes from Pseudomonadota bacterium, assembly GCA_030858145.1. Taxonomy (GTDB): domain Bacteria; phylum Pseudomonadota; class Gammaproteobacteria; order Xanthomonadales; family Xanthomonadaceae; genus Luteimonas. The sequence continues at coordinate 7,342 of JALZMP010000055.1, read as the reverse complement.
CGGTATCGGATCTCGGCCTCACGCCGCCGGCTGAGGTCGCGCGCCACCGCCACCAGGCACTTGCGGCCGTCATGCTCGAAGCCGGCGGAGTGCACCTCGACCGGGAAGCGAGTGCCGTCGGCGCGCATGTTGGTGACCTCGATGACATAGGTCTTGCCGCGGTCCAGCGCATCCCAGACCGGGACCATGTGGTCCCGAGGCAAGTCGGGATTGAGCAGGTCGATCGGCTGGCCGATGATCTCCTCGCGCGGACGGCGGTAGGCGTCTACGCCGGCACGGTTGAGGTCGAGCACGATGCCATGCTCGTCGATGATGCTGACCGGGTCGGGCACAGCGTCGAACAGGGCGTGGTAGCGCATGCGCACGGTTTCGGCATCGGTGCTGGCGGCGCGCAGCGCATCACGCGCCTGGGCGAGCAGCTCGCGCGCCGGCGCAGCGAGGCTGGGATCGCGGCAGGCGGCGTCGAGTGCCTTGGCGATCTGCGCGTTGCCGTCGTTCGCCGACAGGGTCTGGGTCGCACCTGGGACGGGCTGAGGTTTCATGCTGCGGCCCGTGCCCTCGTCACCTTGCTGCCCGTGGCGCGGTCGAGGGTGGTGGCCAGCCAGCGACCGGTATCGACCAGCGCATCGAGGTCGACGCCGGTGGCCACGCCGAGGCCATGCAGCATGTACACCACGTCCTCCGTGGCCAGGTTGCCGCTGGCGCCGCGGGCATAGGGGCAGCCGCCCAGGCCGGACACCGCGGCGTCGACCACGGCCACCCCTTCCTCCAGGCAGGCCAGCACGTTGGCCAGCGCCTGCCCGTAGGTATCGTGGAAGTGCACTGCCAACGCCGCCATAGGCACCTCGCCGGCCACCGCGCGCAACATCGCGCGCGCCCTGCCCGGCGTGCCGACGCCGATGGTGTCGCCCAGCGACACCTCGTAGCAGCCCATCGCATGCAGTGCCCGCGCCACGCGGACCACGTCAGCCACCGGCACATCGCCCTGGTAGGGGCAGCCGAGCACGGTGGAGACATAACCGCGCACGGCGACGCCATCGCCTTTGGCGCGTGCGACCACCGGCTCGAAGCGTGCGAGCGACTCGGTGATGGAGGCGTTGATGTTCCTGCGGCTGAAGGCCTCGGAGGCGGCGCCGAACACGGCGATCTCCTCCACGCCGACCGCCCGGGCGCGCTGATAGCCTTGCAGGTTGGGAACCAGCACCGGATAACGGATGCCCGGCCTGCGGCGGATGCCGGCGTAGACCTCGGCGGCATCGGCGAGCTGCGGCACCCATTTCGGGCTGACGAAGCTGGTCGCTTCGATCGACTCCAGGCCACAGGCGGAGAGCCGGTCGATCAACGCGATCTTGGTCGCCGTGGGCACCTGCGCGCTTTCGTTCTGCAGCCCGTCGCGTGGGCCGACCTCGACGATGCGCACGTGCGAAACCATAGCCATGCTCAGGGGTCCAAGGTCACCAACACCGCGTCGGCCTCGACGAAATCGCCGGCCTGCGCCCGCAATTCAGCGACCGTGCCGTCGCGCGGGGCCTTCAGTGCCAGCTCCATCTTCATCGCTTCCATCACCAGCAGTTCCTGTCCCTGTTGCACCTTGTCCCCGGCGGCCACCCGGGTGAGCACGATCCTGCCCGGCATCGGCGCCACGATCCTGTCGCCGCCTTCGCCCGCGGTGCTGTGCGCGACCTCGTAGGCAGGGACACGCGCGAAGCGCCAGCGCCTGCGGCCATCGTGCAGCCGCACGTGGTTGGCATCGACATCGACACGGTAGCGCCGTCCCTCCCCGTCGAAACGTGCGCTGAGGCGGGTTTCGGCCATGCCTGCCGACGCGATCACTGCCCCGCTGACCTGGCACGTACCGTCTGCCTGCACGATGCGGTAGTCACCACCGCTGCCATGGGCCTCGAGTACATGGCGCGCATCATCCACCCCCAGCACGATGCGGCGCAGGCCGGCATGCCCCAGCCGCCAGCCGTCGGCCAGCGCCCAGCGCGAATGCGGATCGGTGCTGCCTGCGGCCGCCTCCGCGGCCTCGGCCTCCTCCGCAAGCAGGGCAGCCGTCGCTGCGGCCAGCAGGGCGTGGGTTGCGGCGTCGGGGTCTGCATCAGGATCCTTTCCGACGAACTCTTCCAGCCGGCGGTCCAGGGTTCCCGTGTCGATCGTGGCCTCCACGATTGCCGGGTGCCGCACCAGGCGCTCGAGGAAGGCGATATTGGACTTGGGGCCTTCCACCACGCATTGCGCCAACGCCTCGCGCAGCCGCGCCAGTGCCCGCGGACGATCGCGGTCGTGGACGATGAGCTTGGCGAGCATGGGATCGTAGAAGATGCTGACCGTATCGCCCTCGGCCACGCCAGCGTCCACGCGCACGTGGGGGGAGGGCACAGGCAGGCGCAGGCGTTGCAGGCGCCCGGAGCCGGGCAGGAAACCGGCCTCGGGATCCTCGGCATACAGCCGCACCTCAATGGCGTGCCCGTGCTGCGGCACGTCCTGCTGCGTCAGCGGCAACGGCTCGCCGGCGGCCACGCGCAACTGCCATTCGACCAGGTCCAGCCCGGTGACCAGCTCGGTGACCGGGTGCTCCACCTGCAGCCGGGTGTTGATCTCCATGAACCAGAAATCATCCGGTTTGTCACCGGCACTGCGCGCGACGATGAACTCGACGGTCCCGGCATTGGTGTAGTCGATCGCGCGCGCCGCCTGCACCGCGGCCTCGCCCATCGCCGCGCGCAGTTCCGGGGTCAGCAGCGGCGAGGGCGCTTCCTCCAGCACCTTCTGGTAGCGGCGCTGCGCCGAGCACTCGCGCTCGTTGAGATGGATGACGTTGCCATGGCTGTCGCCGAAGACCTGGATCTCGATGTGCCGCGGGTGCTCGATGTAGCGTTCGAGCAGGACCCGGTCGCGGCCGAAGGCGCTGCGCGCCTCGCGCTGGCAGCTTTCCAGCGCCGGCAGGAAGGCGTCCAGCGCGTGGACCACGCGCATGCCCTTGCCGCCGCCGCCGTGGGCCGCCTTGATCATGAGCGGGAAGCCAATCCGCGCGGCCTCGCGCGCCAGTCCCTGCGCCGACTGGTCCTCGCCGGTATACCCGGGAACCACCGGCACGCCGGCAGCCTGCATCAGGTCCTTGGCGCCGGCCTTGCTGCCCATCCGTCGCATCGACGCCGCCTTCGGGCCGATGAACACCAGCCCCGCCGCCTCCACCGCCTCGGCGAAGTCGGCATTCTCGGACAGGAAGCCATAGCCCGGGTGGATCGCCTGCGCGCCGGCGCGCCGCGCGACCTCGACAATGGCATCGCCGCGCAGGTAGCTGTCCTGCGGCTGCGGCCCACCGATCGGATACGCCGCATCCGCCTGCCGGACGTGCTGGGCGTCGGCATCGGCCTCGGAGAACACCGCCACGGTGCGGATGCCGAGGCGGCGGGCGGTGCGGATCACCCGGCAGGCGATCTCGCCACGGTTGGCGATGAGCAGGGTCTCGAACATGCGTCAGTCCCTGCCTGCCCACGCGGGCCTGCGCTCGTCGAGGAAGGCGGCGATGCCCTCCTGGCCTTCGGGCGAGACCCGCAGGCGCGCAATCAGGTCGGCGTTTGCAGCGTCGATCGCGCCGGCATCGGTGGCAGCGCCTGCCGCGCGCACCAGTGCCTTGGCCGTTGCCGCGGCACGCGGGCCGGCGGCGAGCAGCAGGTCGACCTGGCGCTGCACTGCGCCGTCGAGCGCGTCTGCGGGCACCACCGCATGCAGCAGCCCGATCCGCTGTGCTTCCGCGGCATCGAAGGTTTCCGCACTCGCGAACCAGCGCCTGGCCTGCCTGGTCCCGATCGCGGCGACGACGTAGGGCGAGATCACTGCGGGCAGCAGCCCGAGGCGGCTTTCGCTGAGGCCGAACTTCGCCTCGGGCACGCCGATGGCGATGTCGCAGCAGGCGACCAGGCCGACGCCGCCACCGAACGCAGCGCCATGGACACGGGCAATGGTCGGCTTCGGCAGTTCGTCGAGTGAGCGCATCAGACGGGCGAGGGCGAGGGCGTCCTCGCGGTTGGCGTCCTCGCTGGCGGCCGCCATGGCGCGCATCCAGTGCAGGTCGGCGCCTGCGGAGAACGAGGCGCCGGCACCTTCCAGCACCACGACGCGGATGCCGTCATCGTCGGCCAGTGCCTGCAACTCCGTGGTCAGGACGCGCACGAGGTCGGCGTCGAAGGCGTTGTGCAGCACCGGCCGGTTCATGCGCAGACGCGCGACCGGGCCGGCGTGTTCGATCAGCAGGGGTCGGGGCGATGCGGGCATGGACGCTCAGGCAACAGGCCAGGCCGAATCATAGCCGCTTGGCGCAGCGGAGCCGCCGGACCGCAGCGCTGGCTCGTGAGGACCGGCCGCCTCAGTGGCGAGTGCCGCGCTTCGCAGGACGCCGGGTGTCATTGGTGGGGACGACCTCCACCGCGAGGCTGAAGCTGCGTTCCTCGCCGGCATGCATCGCGCCCACGCCCACCACCTGGTGGGCGACCTCGTTGCCCTCGTCGTCGCGGATGGTCAGCACCACGCAGTACTCCCAGGCGCCGCCTTCGGCGGGATGGCGGATGGTGCCCTCGACCTGCAGCGCGGTGGTCGTGGAGGCCGAGGCGGTCGCGGCTGCTTCGCTGGCATCGATGCGCAGGTAGTGCCGGCACGACGGGCAGACCGACGCGCTCTCCAGGATGGTGGTCTTGCAGTGCGGGCAGGTGCGGGTCGCACCTGCCGCGCCCGGCCTCGCGCTCACGAGTTGAGTTCGACTTCGGCCTTGCCGTCCCTGCTGTTGTCCTTGCCATCGCGGCCATTGGACTTGTAGGTGTCGACGTCGCCCCATCCGCATTCCACGGTGCCGCGGATCCGCGAGCCGGCGGCCACGGTCAGCGAGCCGGCCTTGAGGTCGCCGGTCAGCACCGCGGTGTCCAGCAGTTCGACGCGTGACGCCGACTCGATATTGCCTTCCAGTTCGCCTGCCACGGTCACCTTGCTGGCGCGCACGCTGCCGTTGACCTTGGCGTCCTTGTCGATGGTCAGGTCGCCCTTGACGTTGACGTCGCCCTTGAACTTGCCGGCGATGCGGACATGGCCGCTGCCTTCGATCTTGCCTTCGATGGTCAGGTCGGCGGCGATCAGCGACTCCTTGAGGTCGGGCTGCGACATTGCACGCGGGGGCGCGGCCTGGGTCGGCGAGAAATCGGTGGCGGCCGGCGTCTCGCGCACGGGCGCGCGAGCGGTGTCGCCGGCGAAGGAGGGGAGGTCTTTCTTGGCGGTACTCGCCTGGTTGCTCTGGAAAATGGACATGCAGCGCTTCCTCGGGAAGGACAGGATCGACGGGGGTCGAATCACGAGACTATCACGCCGATGCCGCTGGACGATTGTGACGGCGCTCACCGAATCCGTGATCAGGCAAGCGCTTGCGTGCGATTGCGCATGCGTCACCTCAGGCGAGGCCGGCAAGGTGCGGCTCTACATGCGGAACACGCCATAGCGTGCCGGTTCGATCGGCGCGTTCAGCGAGGCCGAGATCGCCAGGCCGAGTACGTGACGGGTGTCGGCGGGGTCGATGATGCCGTCGTCCCACAGGCGTGCAGTGGCATACCAGGGACTGCCCTGGTTCTCGTACTGCGCACGGATCGGGGCCTTGAAGGCCTCCTCCTCGTCCGCGCTCCAGTCCTGGCCGCGCGCCTCCATCCCATCGCGCTTGACCGTGGCCAGCACGCTGGCGGCCTGTTCGCCGCCCATCACGCTGATCCGCGCGTTGGGCCACATCCACAGAAAGCGCGCGCCGTAGGCGCGGCCACACATGGCGTAGTTGCCGGCGCCGAAGCTGCCGCCGATGACCACGGTGAACTTGGGCACGCTCGAACACGCCACCGCGGTGACCATCTTGGCGCCGTCCTTGGCGATGCCCGCGTTCTCGTACTTCTTTCCGACCATGAAGCCGGTGATGTTCTGCAGGAACACCAGCGGGATGCCGCGCTGGTTGCACAGCTCGATGAAGTGCGCGCCCTTGAGCGCGCTCTCGGCAAACAGGATGCCGTTGTTGGCGACGATGCCGACCGGGTAGCCGTGCAGGTGGGCGAAGCCGGTGACCAGGCTCTTTCCGTAGCGCGCCTTGAATTCGTCGAAATCGCTGCCGTCGATGATGCGCGCGATGACCTCGCGGATGTCGAACGCATGCCGCGTGTCCCTGGGGACGATCCCGTACAACTCCTCGGCGGCGTAGGCGGGTTCGAGCGGCTCGCGCAGGGCCAGCGGGAGCTGCTTGCGCCGGTTGAAGTTGCCGACGATGGAACGTGCGATCTGCAGCGCGTGGCGGTCGTCCTCGGCGAAGTGGTCGGCGACGCCGGAGACGGACGTGTGTACGTCGGCGCCGCCAAGCGCCTCGGCATCGACCACCTCGCCGGTCGCGGCCTTCACCAGCGGCGGGCCGCCGAGGAAGATCGTGCCCTGTTCCCTGACGATGACGCTCTCGTCGCACATCGCCGGCACGTAGGCGCCGCCTGCGGTGCAGCTGCCCATGACCACCGCGACCTGCGGGATGTTCTCGGCTGACAGCCGCGCCTGGTTGTAGAAGATCCGGCCGAAGTGCTCCTTGTCCGGGAACACCTCGTCCTGCAGCGGCAGGAAGGCGCCGCCGGAGTCGACCAGATAGATGCAGGGCAGGCGGTTCTCGCGTGCGATCTCCTGCGCGCGCAGGTGCTTCTTCACCGTCATCGGAAAGTAGGTACCACCCTTGACGGTGGCGTCGTTGGCCACCACCACGATTTCCTGCCCAATCACCCGGCCGATGCCGCAGACCATGCCGGCGGCGGGCGCGGCGCCGTCATACATGTCCTCGGCGGCGAGCGGCGCGATCTCCAGGAACGGCGAACCCGGGTCGAGCAGGGCGGCGATACGGTCACGTGCCAGCAGCTTGCCGCGTTCGGTGTGTCGGGTGCGGGCCTTGTCGCCGCCGCCCTCGGCGGCGCGCGCGAGGCGGCGATCGAGTTCCTCGACCAGGGCGCGCTGGTAAGCGGCGTTGTCCTGGAACGCCTGCGAACGCGGATCGAGCTGGGAGTGGAGCTTGGGCATCGCGGCCTGGCCGGGTGCAGTCGGGAGGGGCATCAAGCATACAGGCGCGTTGCCGTTGGCCGTGCGTCTGCCGGCCCGTGAGAATCAGTCGCCGACGCGCCGCCCCCGATTGGCCGCACACCTGTCCTTGAGCGGAAGCGAGAACTCCAGGCTTTGGCGTGGAGGACTGGCACGGGGGGTTGCGGCGCTCGCGCGATGCCCGTCGCACCTTACGGCGCGCGACAGGACCTTGGGGCGTCAAAAGAAAACCGCCGGCAAGCCGGCGGTT
>JALZMP010000050.1 GCA_030858145.1 Pseudomonadota bacterium | reverse complement strand
GCCTCGCGCCGCGAAAGCCGCGCCACGCGGGCGCGGTAACGGTTGCGCGCGGCCCATGCGGCGGCACACTTGCGCTGTGCGGCGAGGATCGTGGCGCCGGCCTCGGGGTCGGATGCCGCCGCAGGATCACAGGCCATCAGGCCAGCGTCGAGCGCGCCGTCGAGATCGTGTTCTTGCAGCCGCTGCAGCACGCGCGCGACATCCACCGGAGTCGGCAATCCGTTCACCCGTCGGGCTCAGTGGTCGCCGAACGCCGGCTTGCGGCGTTCGAGGAAGGCCTGCATGCCCTCACGCGCATCGACGGTGGAAAACAGCAGGCCGAACTGCGCGCTCTCGTATTCCAGGCCTTGGTCGAGGCTGCATTCGCCGCCGACCTGCACCGCGTCGAGGATCGCGCGCATGGCCAGCGGCGCGGACTGCGCCAGTTTCTGGGCCAACTGCATCGTCTCGGCTTCCAGTTCCGCCACGGGCACGACGCGATTGACGATCCCGAGTTCCAGCGCGCGTGTGGCGGACACCGGCGTGCCGGTCAGGCACAGTTCCAGCGCCGCCGCTCGGCCGGCCAGCCGCGGCAGGCGCTGGCTGCCACCGAAGCCGGGCAGCAGCCCCAGGGTGACCTCGGGCAGGCCCAATTTTGCGCTGTCGGCGGCGATCCGCAGGTGGCAGCACAGCGCCAGCTCCAGCCCGCCGCCGAGCGCGAAGCCGTTGACCATCGCGATCACCGGCTTGGGCATCCGCTCCACGCGCCGCATCATCCGCTGCCCGAGCAGGGAGAACTCGCGCGCCTGCGCCGGGGTCAGCGCCGCCATCTGGGCGATGTCGGCGCCGGCGACGAAGGCCTTGGCGCCGCTGCCGGTGAGGACGACCACGCGCACGCCCGCGTCGCCCGCCGCGGCGTCGAAGGCCTCGTGCAGGGCGATCAGCGTGGCCTGGTCGAGGGCGTTCAGCTTGTCCGGGCGGTGGATGGTGAGGACGCGGACGGCGCCGTCGTCGGCGGTCTGCAGCGGGGATGCGGTCATGTCGGGCTCGGGGCGGGGGCGGGCCGGGCGGCGGAACTTGGCGCGTCCCGCCGGGTCGGAAGAGGTGGCCGGCAAACAAGGCCGTCAGTGGCGGTTAAGCACTACCGCCGTTATCCTACCGCGTCGACATGCCCGATCCGGCATGCCTGATCCGGCCAGGGGCGGTGCGACCGCCCCGTTTCACGCCCGGCCCCATCCCCGGCCCCCACATCGAACCTCCTGGAGTTAGCGAATGAAGTTGCGTCTGCTCGCCGCCGCGCTCGCGGCAATCACCCTCACCGTCGGGGCCGCCAGCGCCCAGGACATGACCTCGGAGCGTGGCAAGTTGAGCTACGCGCTCGGCTATGACCTCGGCCGCAACCTTGCCGAGAGCGGCGAGTCCATCGACGTCAACACGGTCATCAAGGCCGTGCAGGACGGTTACGGCAAGAAGGAGCCCGGGGTGCCGGTCGACCAGCTGCGCGTGGCGGTGGAGAGCATGCAGAAGCGCCAGCAGGCGAAGATGCAGGCTGAATTCAACAAGCTCGCGGCCGACAACAAGGCGCGCAGCGATGCCTTCCTGGCCCAGAACCGGGGCAAGGCCGGCGTCCGCGCCCTGCCCAGCGGCGTGCAGTACCGCGTGGTCGAGACCGGCAACGGCGCCAAGCCCAGCCAGGCCAGCGACGTCCAGATCACCTATAAGGGCACCCTGCCCGACGGCACCGTGCTGATCGACACCAACCAGGCCCGCGAGGGCCAACCGGCGGGCCCGGTGAGCATGAAGGTCAACCAGATCCCGCTGGTCGGCCTGCGCGAGGCCCTGACCCAGATGCCGGCGGGTTCGCGCTGGGAAGTGGTGCTGCCGGGCAACGTCGCCTATGGCACCGACATGCAGGCCGGCCGCATGGCCAACCAGGCGGTGGTGTTCGACGTCAAGCTGGTCAGCGTCCGCTGACGCATCCGCCCGCTTGCGTCTGTGGCAAGCGGGCACCGTCAATCTGCGCTTCGGGGCGCATGCCTCGCCCGCGCTCCCGATTCCTTCGTTGCTGCGCCGGCCCCGTGCCGGCGTATCTCTTTCTGCGCCTCGACATATTGGCGCCCCCGAGTTGTCACTGATGGATTATTCCTCTTACCGTGCCGTCCTCAGCCCCTGCATCGGCGTCTGTACCATGGCCGAGGATGGCCTCTGCCATGGCTGCCACCGTAGCGGTGCCGAGATCGCCCGCTGGTCGCAGATGGGCGACGACGAGCGTCTGCGGCTGATGGAAATCGTGCTCCCCGAACGGGAATCGCTGCGCACGTGAACCCGCGATTGCCTCCGCTGGCGGACCTGGAGCGCGCCCTGCATCCGCTGGATGCCCCGCCCACGGGGCGGAGCTGGAACCGGGGCGAACTTGCGGACTTGCCGCCCCCCGAGACGGCGCTGGTGCCATCGGCGGTGCTGGTGCCGCTGGTCCAGCGCGAGGTGCTCAAGGTACTGCTGACGCGGCGCACCGACGCGCTGCGCAAGCACGGTGGCCAGGTCAGCTTTCCCGGCGGGCGTGTGGACCCTGCGGATGCCGATCCGGTCGCCACCGCGCTGCGCGAGGCCCAGGAAGAGATCGGCCTGGCGCCGGCGCAGGCGCAACTGCTGGGTTTCCTCGATCCGCTCGAAACCGTCACCGGGTTCCGGGTATTGCCCGTGGTCGCACGCCTCGTGCCCGGTTTCGTTGCCATGCCGGAGCCGGGCGAGGTCGCCGAGGTGTTCGAGTTGCCGCTGGACTGGTTGCTGGATCCGGGGAACCTGGAGACGATCGCAATCGACCATCGTGGCCGTCAGCGGCAGGTGCTGGAATTCCGCCGCCATCCAGACGCCGCCGGGCAGCGCGTCTGGGGCGCCACCGCCTCGATCCTGTACAACTTGCGCGAACGTATCCTCCGCGCCGCAGGCGCCTGAGCAGGGAGCACGCCGTGGACGACCCGCATTCGACCACCGTGGTGCAGGCCGAGGTTCTGGGCGCGCGTCTCGCCGACCCGGCCTGGGTGGCGCTGGACTGCCGCGCCAGCCTGGCCGACCACGCCGCCGGACGGGCGGCTTACGGTGCCGGCCACGTGCCCGGCGCGCGGCACGCCGATCTCGAGCGCGACCTCTCCGGCCCGCATGTCACCGGCGCGGGCAGGCATCCCTGGCCAGACGCGGCGGCCTTCGCCGCGCGGCTGGGGGCCTGGGGCATCACCCCCGCCCACCAGGTGGTGGCCTACGACGCTGGCGACGGCGCCTTCGCTGCGCGTGTGTGGTGCTTGCTGCGCCTGCTCGGCCATGCCCGCGTGGCGGTGCTCGACGGCGGCTGGACACGCTGGCAGGCGTTGGGCATGCCGGTAGACGACACACTGCCCGTACCGGCCGAGGTCGCGTACGCGCCGGAGCACGGGGTCGCCTTCGATGCCGCGCGCCTGCTCGATGCCGAGCAGGTGGCGGCCCACCTCGCCACCGGTGGGCTGCTGCTGGATGCGCGCACCGGCGAGCGCTTCAGGGGTGAAGCCGAACCCATCGACCGCATCGCCGGCCACGTGCCCGGCGCGGCCAATCGGCCCTATACCGAAAACCTGGTCGCGGGTCGCTTCAAGCCGCCCCACGCGCTGGCAGCCGAGTTCCGCGCCCTGCTCGCGGGTCGCGCGCCCGACGAGCTGGCGGCGATGTGCGGGTCGGGGGTCACCGCCTGCCACCACCTGCTGGCGATGGAGCACGCGGGGCTGGCGGGTGCGAAGCTGTACATGGGCTCGTGGAGTGGGTGGATCGAGGGCCCGTCGCGGCAAGTGGCCACCGGCGATTGATTCCGCTACTTGCCCAGCCGCGCCACCAGTGCGCGCAGCGCGGCCTGGGTGTCAGGCTCGTTCCAGTCGTCGACAAAGCAGTCCAGCGGAGCCCGGTCGGGCTGCAGCGCGGCGACCAGGTCGGCGCGGACCAGGGCCCGGGTCTTGAGCATCGGTGCGCGCGGCAACTGCAACAGTTCCTCCAGCCAGGCCACGGCGCGCACGCCGACCTCGTCGATCCCCACCAGTTCGTCGACCAGGCCCAGTGCCAGGGCGCGCTCCGCAGTGACCATCTCGCCTGCCACCAGCAGCCGCTCGGCGCGGTAGGCACCGACCACCCGGCGCAGCATGTGCCCGATGCCCTCGGGCACCGCCAGCCCGACCCGGGTCTCGTTGAGGCCGATCTGGAACGGACCGCTCGCCATGATCCGGTAATCGCAGCACAGCGCCAGCACGCAGCCACCGGCCGGGGCATGGCCGGCGATCGCGGCGACCACCGGCACCGGGGATTCTGCCAGCGCGCGCGCGGCGCCGAAGAAATCACCCCAGGCGGCAGTCAGCGCGGCGCGGTCGCGCAGGCTGAGCAGATGCGGCACGTCCAGTCCGGCGGAGAACACCTTCGGTCCGCCGGACAGCACCAGGCCTGCGACGCCATCGGCCAGCGCCGAGTCCACCGCCGCGTGCAGGTCGCGGCACAGGTCCGGGTTCAGCGCGTTCACCGGCGCGCGCGCCAGGTGCAGTTCGCGGATCGAGCCGTGGTCGCGTGTCTCGATCAGGCTGGCCATGGCATCGGCTTCGACGCGGGATGAGGCCGTTATCATAGGCGGATGCCCGGATCGAAAAGCGTGCTGGCGACCGCGGTGCTGCTGCTGGCAACGGCCGCTGCGGCAGTTCCGTTGCCTGCCTGGACCGCGGAGCCTGCCTGCGTGCCGCAGCTGCGCGCGGGCTGGGTGCGCTTGTTGCCGACGCGGATGCCGATGCTTGCGGGTTACGGCCGCATCGACAACGACTGCGCGCGGGCGGCAACATTGATCGCGGCGAACAGCCCGGCGTTCGGCAGCGTCGAACTGCACGAGTCGCGTCTGGTCGATGGCGTCAGCCGCATGCGCGCGGTGCCTCAACTACGCATCCCGCCACGCGGGCGCGCGCAGCTGCAGCCCGGTGGCCTGCACCTGATGCTGGTGCAGCCGGCGCAGCCGCTGCAGGCCGGCGACAGGGTGGAGGTCGCGTTCACGCTGGCCGATGGACGCACGGTGCTCGGGATGTTCGAGGTTCGCGAAGCAGAGGTTCGCTAGCGGTCAGGCCGTGACCGCGCGGCGGACGGCATCGGTCAACGGCGTCGGCCGACCGCGGGCCCGGTCGATCCCGCCCAGGCAGGCATTTGATCCCCGACGTCCAATGATGCCGCGCGCGCGGCTTGCGCCAAACAAGGCCCTATGCTTCGACCGCTTTCCGGAGCGCATCCGGTAGCGGACACGGCCGGCCGCTGGCGCGGTCGATCCCGCCCAGGCAGGCATTTGATCGCCGACGTCCAATGATGCCGCGCGCGCGGCTTGCGCCAAAGAAGGCCCTATGCTTCGACCGCTTTCCGTAGCGCATCCGGTAGCGGACACGGCCGGCCGCTGGCGCGGTCGATCCAGACGATCACCACGTGGCCGTCGGCATACAGCGGCTGGCCATCATCGCCGGTAATGCGATGGCCCACGGTGAGGCTGGTGTTGCCGACGCGATCGGCCGCCAGTTCGACCATGATTCCGGCGGGGTAGGCGATCGGCTGCCGGTAGTTGATCTGGACCGCGGCCAGAAGCGGCGCGACTGCGTCGCTCAGCCAGGGGCCGTCGAGCGAATCGAACCAGCGGATGCGCGCCTCTTCCAGGTAGGTCAGGAAGCTGGCGTTGTTGACGTGGTTGAACGCGTCAAGGTCGCGCCAGCGCAGCGCCATCGGAAGGCAGTAGAGCACGTTGCCGTGCGTGGTCGTCATGCTGCCGACCTCCTGCGCACCTTTTTTGGACCGATCCCCAGCACCTTGGCCAGGAACTGACCGGTATGGGACTGCGGCATGCCGGCGATGTCCTCCGGCGTGCCCTGGGCGATGATCTCGCCGCCGCGGTGGCCGCCATCGGGGCCGAGGTCGACCACCCAGTCCGCGGTCTTGATCACGTCGAGGTTGTGTTCGATCACCACCACGGTGTTGCCGTCGTCGCGCAGCTTGTGCAGCACGGCGAGCAGGTGCTCGATGTCGTGGAAGTGCAGGCCGGTGGTCGGCTCGTCGAGGATGTAGAGCGTGCGCCCGGTATCACGCCGGGACAGCTCCTTCGACAGCTTGACCCGCTGCGCCTCGCCGCCGGACAGCGTGGTCGCAGACTGGCCGAGCTTGATGTAGGACAGGCCGACATCGGACAGTGTCTCCAGCTTGCGCGCGATGCTGGGTACGGGTTCGAACAGGTCGAGCGCATCCTCGACCGTCATCTCGAGCACCTGGTGGATGTTGTGGCCCTTGTAGAGGATCTCCAGCGTCTCGCGGTTGTAGCGCTTGCCGTGGCAGACGTCGCAGGGCACGTAGACATCGGGCAGGAAGTGCATCTCGACCTTGATCAGGCCGTCGCCCTGACAGGCCTCACAGCGGCCGCCGCGAACGTTGAAGGAAAAGCGCCCCGGCGCATAGCCGCGCGCGCGTGCCTCCGGCACCTGCGCGAACAGCTCGCGCAGCGGGGTGAACAAGCCGGTGTACGTCGCCGGGTTGCTGCGCGGCGTGCGCCCGATCGGCGACTGGTCGATGTCGACCACCTTGTCGAACAGGTCCAGGCCCTCGACCTCGCGGTAGGGCGCCGGCTTGTGCGAGGCGCCATTGATCTCGTTGGCGGCCAGTGCGTAGAGGGTGTCGTTGATCAGGGTCGACTTGCCCGAGCCGGAGACGCCGGTGATCGCGGTGAACAGCCCGGTCGGGATCTCGAGATCGACATGCTTGAGGTTGTGGCCGGCGGCGCCGCGCAGCTTGAGCACCAGTTTGGGATTGGCCTTGTGCCGGTGCACGGGCACCTCGATCCGGCGCTTGCCGCTGAGGTACTGGCCGGTCAGCGAGCGCGGCGCCTTGAGCACGTCGGCATAGTTTCCCTGGGCGACGATCTCGCCGCCGTGGACGCCTGCGCCGGGACCGATGTCGACGATGTGGTCGGCCAGCCGGATCGCATCCTCATCGTGTTCGACCACGATCACCGTATTGCCCATGTCGCGCAACCGGGTCAGGGTGCCGAGCAGGCGCGCGTTGTCGCGCTGGTGCAGGCCGATCGACGGCTCGTCGAGCACGTAAAGCACGCCGACCAGGCCGGCGCCGATCTGGCTGGCCAGGCGGATGCGCTGCGCCTCGCCACCGGACAGGGTGTCGGCCTTGCGCTCCAGCGACAGGTAATCCAGGCCCACATCGACCAGGAAGGTCAGCCGTTCGGCGATCTCCTTGACGATCTTCGTCGCGATCTCGCCGCGCCAGCCGGGCAGGGCCAGGGTCTGGAAGAAGCGCAGCGCCTCGTCGATCGGCAGCACCACCAGCGACGGCAGCGGGCGGTCGGCGACGAAGACGTTGCGCGCGGCGGCGTTGAGGCGTGCGCCGGCGCAGTCGGGGCAGGGCTGCTCACTGATGTACTTGGACAGTTCCTCGCGCACGGCGGAGGATTCGGTTTCGCGGTAGCGCCGCTCGAGGTTGGGCAGGATGCCCTCGAAGCGGTGCTTGCGCTGGGTGCGGCCGCCAGCGTCGGTGAGGTAGCTGAAGCTGAGCGCCTGTCCGCCGCTGCCGTACAGCACCGCCTGGCGCGAGTCCTCGGGCAGCGCCTGCCATGGCGTGTCGACGCCGAAGGCGTAATGCCGGGCCAGTGACTGGATCAACTGGAAGTAGTAGGCGTTACGCCGGTCCCAGCCTCGGACCGCGCCGGCGGCCAGCGACAGCTCCGGATGCACCACCACGCGAGCGGGGTCGAAGAACTGGCTGACACCGATGCCATCGCAGGTCGGGCAGGCGCCCACCGGGGAATTGAACGAGAACAGCCGCGGCTCCAGCTCCGGCAATGCGTACTCGCATACCGGGCAGCTGTACTTCGACGAGAACAGCAGCGGCTCGCCGTCGTTGCCCGCTCCCGGCATCCCGCCTGCCTCGGCACTTGCGCCGTCCTGCGCGGCGTCGATCGGATGCACGGATGCCATACCGTCACCAAGCTTGAGCGCTGTTTCGAAACTTTCGCTCAGCCGCTGCTTGAGATCGGCGCGCACCTTGAAGCGGTCGATCACCGCCTCGATGGTGTGCTTCGTGCGCAACGCCAGCTTCGGCACCGCGTCGATCTCGTGCAGAACGCCATCCACGCGCACGCGCACGAAACCCTGCGCGCGAAGCTGGTCGAAGACCTGGGCATGCTCGCCCTTGCGTTCACGCACCACCGGCGCCAGCAGCATCCAGCGCTGGTCAGCCCTGCTCGGGTCGTCGGCCAGGGCCAGCACCTGGTCGACCATCTGGCTGACCGTCTGCGCCTCCAGCGGGAACTGGTGGTCGGGACAGCGCGGCTGGCCGACCCGGGCGTAGAGCAGGCGCAGGTAGTCGTAGATCTCGGTGATGGTGCCGACCGTCGAGCGGGGATTGTGCGAGGTCGACTTCTGCTCGATCGAGATCGCCGGGCTCAGGCCTTCGATGTGGTCGACATCGGGCTTTTCCATCACCGACAGGAACTGGCGCGCATAGGTCGACAGCGATTCCACGTAGCGGCGCTGGCCCTCGGCATAGATGGTGTCGAACGCCAGCGACGACTTGCCCGAACCCGACAGCCCGGTGATCACGATCAACTTGTCGCGCGGCAGGTCGAGGTCGAAGTCCTTTAGGTTGTGGGTGCGGGCGCCGCGGATGCGGATGAAGTCCATCGCCATCGGGTGGGGTCCGTGTGGGTCCCGCGCACGGGTCGGGACCGAAAGCGCGGTGGGGGAAGGGGGCGGATTGGCCAATCAGGCAGCCTACCGAGCTGAGGATTTGGGGGCAAACCGGGTGGTTTTCTAGCCTGCCATGGCCGCGCGGGCAGCCTGGCGGGCTGGCGTCGCTCCAGGGGCGACCGATAGCGAGTCCGGTCCGCCAGGCGGTTGACCCTAACTCCCTGAATCCCCTACAATTCCGCTTCTGTCCACCCTCGATGGCGGCAGGACGCACGCAACACACAGAAGAACTACAGAAAGGAACACCAGTCATGTACGCAGTTTTGGTCACCGGCGGCAAGCAGTACCGCGTGATGCAGGGCGAGACGATCCGGGTCGAGAAGCTCGACACCGAAGCCGGCAAGGACATCACGTTCGACAACGTGTTGATGCTTGGCGACGGCGACGGGGTCAAGCTCGGCGACGCGCTCAAGGGCGCGACCGTCACCGCCAACGTCAAGTCCCACGGCCGCGCCGACAAGGTGCGGATCGTCAAGTTCCGCCGCCGCAAGCACCATCGCAAGCAGATGGGCCACCGGCAGCACTACACCGAAATCGAGATCACCGGCATTGCCGGTGGCGACAAGAAGCAGAAGGAGTAAACCGCCATGGCACACAAGAAGGGCGTCGGTTCCAGCCGCAACGGCCGCGACTCCAATCCGAAGTACCTGGGCGTGAAGATCTATGGCGGCCAGGCGATCGACGCGGGCAACATCATCGTGCGCCAGCGCGGCACCCAGTTCCATCCGGGCGCCGGGGTCGGCCTCGGCCGCGACCATACGCTGTTCGCGCTGGTCGACGGCAAGGTCGAGTTCTCGACCAGGGGCCTGAAGAAGCGCCGCACCGTCAGCGTGGTCACGGAAGCGTAAACGCCCCGAGACCAGGAGCGAGAGGCCCCGCCGCGTGCGGGGCTTTTTGTTGAATAGCTGGGATTCGTGATTGGGGATTGGGATTGGTAAAGCAATCGGGCACCTCCACCATCACGGTTAAAATCGCTGAGCGGCTGCTGCCCTTCGTCTTTGCAAATCCCCAATCACGAATCCCCAATCCCGGCTCCAATGAAACTCGTCGACGAAGCTGAAATCACCGTCATCGCCGGCAATGGTGGCAACGGTTGCGTGGGCTTCCGTCGCGAGAAGTACATCCCCCTGGGGGGCCCGGACGGGGGCGATGGTGGCGATGGCGGCAGTGTCTGGCTGCAGGCCGACGAGAACCTCAACACCCTGGTCGACTTCCGTCACCAGCGGCAGTTCCGCGCCCAGCGCGGCGAGAACGGCATGGGCCAGCAGAAATACGGCAAGGGCGGCGAGGACCACCTCATCCGGGTGCCGGTCGGCACCCAGGTACTCAACGTCGACACCGACGAGGTCATCGGCGACCTGACCCGCCACGGCGACCGCCTGCTGGTGGCCCGCGGCGGCAAGGGAGGGCTCGGCAACATGCATTTCAAGAGCTCGGTCAACCGTACGCCACGGCAATTCACGCCCGGCAGCGAGGGCGAGCAGCGCACGCTGAAACTGGAACTCAAGCTGCTGGCCGACGTCGGCCTGCTCGGCTTTCCCAACGCCGGCAAGTCGACACTGATCCGCGCGGTGTCAGCGGCCACGCCCAAGGTGGCCGACTATCCCTTCACTACCCTCTATCCCAACCTCGGCGTGGTCAGCGTGGAGCCGCACCGCAGCTTCGTGATCGCCGACATCCCCGGCCTGATCGAGGGCGCGGCCGACGGCGCGGGGCTGGGGGCGCTGTTCCTGCGCCACATCCAGCGCACCCGGCTACTGCTGCACCTGGTGGAGGTGGAGCCGCTGGACGGCGGCGATGCGGTCGACCAGGTGCGCGCGATCGAGCGCGAGCTGGCGAAGTTCGACGCCGGGCTGATGGACAAGCCGCGCTGGCTGCTGCTCAACAAGATCGACCTGTTGCCGGCCGATGATGCCCGGTCCGAGGCGCAGCGGATCGTGGCAGCGCTGGGCTGGGACGCGCCATGGTTCCTGGTCTCGGGCCTTGCGCAGGAAGGCACGCGGCAGGTGATGCTGCAGGTGCAGGCATTCCTCGACCAGCTCGAGCCGGTGGACGACGACATCGTCCATGTTGTAGATGCGGATATCGATGTCGATCACGATGCTGGCTGAAAGCACACAACGCTGTCTCAAACCCCTTCCCCCGCATGCGGGGGAGGGGGCGGAGCGGGCAACAAAAAACCCGGCACGGGCCGGGCTCTTGGTAGCGGTCGCGAGCGGGGCCGCGACGCGATGACGGTGCAGGACTCAGGCCGCCTTCAGCGCCTTGATCCGCGCGGTCAAGCGGCTCTTGTGGCGGGCGGCCTTGTTGCGGTGGATCAGGCCGCGGGCGCTGAAACGGTCGAGCAAGGGCTGGGCGCTGTCGAACGCGTCCTGGGCGGCGGTAGCGTCGTTGGCGTCGAGCGCCTTGAGCACTTTCTTCACTGCGGTGCGCAGCTGCGAACGCTGGCTGTTGTTGCGCAGGTTGCGCACGACGGCCTGCTTGGCGCGCTTCTTGGCGGACTTGATGTTGGCCACGATGGGATCCTGGAAACTGGGGGAACTGGAGTGGAGTACCGGGGTCGGGACGCAATGGTGCGAGTGCCCGCGACGATCCAGCCGGAAAGTATGGGGGATTCAGCGACTTGGGTCAAGAAAGCCGGAGCCTTGGCGGCGTGAGCGCGCCGGGTCCCGCCATCGGCGGTCCGGACCCGGCGGCTGCGGCCCCGCGCCCCGGATTGCTGCGCTCCACGGCCGTGTTCAGCGCCATGACCCTGCTGTCGCGGGTCGCCGGCTTCGCCCGCGACATGCTGCAGGCGACCCTGTTCGGCACCGGCGGCGCCATGAGCGCGTTCATCGTCGCCTACCGCATCCCCAACTTCCTGCGCCGTGTGTTCGCCGAAGGCTCGATGGCGATGGCCTTCGTGCCAGTGCTCAACGAGATCCGCGAGCGCGGCGACAAGGCTGCGCTCAAGGACTTCATCGACCACATGGCCGGGGCATTGTGCGCGGTGGTGCTGCTGGTCTGTGCCGCTGGCGTGCTGCTGGCGCCGGCGATCACCGGCTTGTTCGCGGCCGGCTGGATGGACGAGCCGGAGAAGTTCGCGCTGACCGCGCACATGCTGCGCATCACCTTCCCCTACCTGCTGTTCATCTCGATGATGGCGCTGGCGGCGTCGATCCTCAACAGCACCGGCCGCTTCGGGCTGCCGGCGTTCACCCCGGTGCTGCACAACCTGACCATGATTGCGGCGATGTTCTGGCTGGCGCCGCGTTTCGAGGTGCCACCGGTGGGGCTGGCCTGGGGCGTGCTGGTCGCCGGCTTCCTGCAGCTGGCCTTGCTGTGGCCAGCGCTGGGCCGGCTGGGCCTGCGTCCGCGGCTGCGGCTGCGCGCGGGATTCGGCCACCCCGAGGTGCGCAAGGTCGGCCGGCTGATGCTGCCGACCTTGTTTTCGTCGTCGGTGGCGCAGGTGAACCTGCTGGTTGGCACCGCCTTCGCGGCGCTGCTGGTCGATGGCAGCGTGGACTGGCTGTACTACTCCGACCGGCTGATCGAATTCCCGCTCGGACTGTTCGGGGTCGCGCTGGGCACGGTGATCCTGCCCCACCTCTCGCGCCGTCACGCCGCCGCCGACGCCGGCGGCTACAGCCAGTCGCTGGACTGGGGCATGCGCATGGCCCTGCTGGCTGGGGTGCCGGCCGGGCTGGGATTGCTGCTGCTGGCCGAACCGATTACCGCCACCGTCTACAACTATGGCGAGTTCACTGCCTTCGATACCCGGATGGCCGCGCTCAGCCTGGCGGCGATGAGCCTCGGCGTGCCCGCCTTCATGCTCAGCAAGGTGCTGGCGCCGGCGTTCTTCGCGCGCCAGGACACCAGGACGCCGATGCGCGCGGCGATCCTGACCGTGGTCGCCAACGTGCTGATGACCGCTGCCTTCACCACGCCACTGTGGCTCAACGGCACCACCGGTGCGCACGGCGGCATCGCCCTGGCGACCGCCCTGGCGGGCATCCTCAATGCCTGGTTGCTGTGGCGTTACCTGCGTCGCGGTGGCCTGCACCAGGTGCAGCCCGGATGGGCGCGGTACTGGCTGCGGCTGGCCCTTGCGTGTGCTGCGATGGCCGCGGTGGTGCTGGCGATGCGCTGGTGGGTCGGGCCCTGGGCGGACATCGGCGGCGCGCTGCCACGGGTGCTGTGGCTGCTGGCGACCATCGCCGCGGGCGCGGCCAGCTACCTCGCCATGCTGTTTGCGCTCGGCCTGCGCCCACGCGACCTGCGCCATTGAGCGGCGTCACCGGCGGCACGTCGCCGCTATACTTTCGCGTCCTTCCGCAGGCGGAGCACGGCTGCACAGGCTGCGGCTCCCGCCAAAAGCAACCATGAGCAGGCTATTCCGCGACGTCGAGGGCGGGCCGTTGTGCCCGCAGGGGAGCGTGGTCTGCATCGGCGCGTTCGACGGCCTGCACCTGGGCCATCGCGGGCTGGTGCGGCATGCGGTGTCGCGCGCCCGCGCGCTCGGGTTGCCGGCGGTAGCGCTGAGCTTCGAACCGCTGCCACGGGAATTCTTCGCCGCCGCCGCGCCGCCGCCGCGACTGACCCTGCCGCGCGCGAAATTCGAGGGGCTGCGCGCGCTCGGTGCCGACCTGGTCGGGCTGCTGCGCTTCGATGCACGCATGGCCGCACTGTCGCCGCAGGATTTCGTGCATCGGGTGCTCGTCGCACGACTGGCCGCGCGCGAGGTGCACGTGGGGCCGGCGTTCCGCTTCGGCCATCGCCGTGCCGGTGACCTCGATACCCTGTGTCGCGAGGGCGCCCTGCATGGCTTCGAAGCGGCGGCGATCGCACCGGTGCTGCTCGACGGCGAGCGGGTCTCGAGCACGCGCATTCGTGCCGCGCTGGCCGAGGGGCGCTTCGGCGCCACCGCACGCCTGCTCGGCCGGCCCTATGCCATCGCCGGCACCGTCGTCCACGGCCGCCACCTCGGCCGCACCCTGGGTTACCCGACCGCCAACCTGCGTTTCGGCGGCAAGGTCCCGGCGCTGCGCGGGATCTATGCCAGCCGCGTGCACGGCGTGTGCGCGCAGCCGTGGCCGTCGGTGTCGAGCTTCGGCACCCGGCCGACGGTCGGCGGTGGGGAGCCGCTGCTCGAAGCCCACCTGTTCGACTTCGATGGCGATCTCTACGGTCAGCGGATCGAGGTCGAGTTCGTCGCCAGGCTCCGCGACGAGGAGAAGTTCGACGACCTGCCGGCCCTGGTCGCGCAGATGGACCGCGATGCCATGCAGGCGCGTGAAATACTGATGCACCCGGACCAGCGAGCGCGCGCGTGACCGCAGAGCCCAGCCAGGACAACCGTTACAAGGCCACCCTGCACCTGCCGGCGACGGATTTCCCGATGCGCGGCGACCTGCCGAAGCGGGAGCCGGCTATCCTCGCGCGCTGGGAAGCCGAAGGTCTGTACGCGCGCCTGCGCCAGCGCGCGCAGGGCCGCGAGCGCTTCGTGCTGCACGACGGCCCGCCCTATGCCAATGGCCCGATCCACCTTGGCCACGCGGTCAACAAGATCCTCAAGGACATCATCGTCCGCTCGAAGACGCTGGCGGGTTTCGATGCGCCCTATGTGCCGGGCTGGGACTGCCACGGCCTGCCGATCGAGATCGCGATCGAAAAGAAGCACGGCAAGGTCGGCGACAAACTCGACGCGGCCGCCTTCCGCCAGCTCTGCCGCGAATACGCCAACGCGCAGATCGACCTGCAGCGTCGCGACTTCAAGCGCCTGGGCGTGCTCGGCGACTGGGACAACCCCTACCGCACGCTCGACTTCCAGTACGAGGCCGACGAGATCCGCGCCTTCGCCAGGATCGTCGAAAACGGCCACCTGCAGCGCGGGGTCAAGCCGGTGTACTGGTGCTTCGACTGCGGCTCGGCGCTGGCCGAGGCGGAGATCGAATACCAGGACAAGGCCTCGCCCGCGGTCGACGTGGCCTACGCCGCGCGCGACCCGCAGGCGCTGGCGCACGTGTTCGGCGTCGAACTGCCGGATGGGGTCGAGGTCGCGGTGCCGATCTGGACCACCACGCCGTGGACGCTGCCGGCATCGCTGGCGGTCGCACTGGGCGCTGCGCTGGAATACCAGCTGGTCGAAGGCCCTGCCCGCGATGGCAAACGCCGCTGGCTGGTGCTGGCCGAGGCGCGGGTCGAAGCAGCCCTGCAGCGCTACGGCGTGGAAGCAGTGATCGTGCATGGTCGTGCCAATGGCGCGGTGCTGGAAAACTTCGTGCTTGCGCATCCTTTCTATGCCGAGCGCGATATCCCGCTGATCCTCGGTGACCATGTCTCCGACGAGGACGGTACCGGCGCCGTGCATACTGCGCCCGGGCACGGCCAGGAGGATTTCGTCGCCGGTCGCCAGTACGGGCTGGTCGAGCAGTACAGCGCGGCGCAACTCAATCCGGTCGATGGCCGTGGCGTCTACCTGCCCGGCACGCCACCGGCGGGCGATGGCACGCTCGCGGGCGTGCACATCTGGAAGGCCAACGACCTGCTGATCGACGCGCTGCGCATCAACGGCAGCCTGCTGGCCGTCGCCCGGATCGAGCACAGCTACCCGCACTGCTGGCGGCACCGGACGCCGGTCGCGTTCCGCGCCACCCCGCAGTGGTTCATCTCGATGGACCAGGCTGGGTTGCGCCGTGACGCGCTGGCCGCGATCGAAGGCGTGCAGTGGTATCCGGCCTGGGGGGCCGCGCGAATCCGCGGCATGATCGAGGGGCGGCCGGACTGGACCATCTCGCGCCAGCGCACCTGGGGGGTGCCGATCGCGCTGTTCGTGCACCGCGAGACCGGAGAGCCGCATCCGCGCGGCGTGGAACTGATGGAGCAGGTGGCGCTGCGTGTGGAGCAGGGCGGGGTCGACGCCTGGTACGCGCTTGATGCGGCCGAACTGCTCGGCGCCGATGCCGCGCATTACGACAAGGTCACCGACATCCTCGACGTCTGGTTCGACTCCGGCGTCACCCACGAGACGGTGCTGAAACCGCGCGGTCTGGGCAAGCCGGCCGACCTCTACATCGAGGGCTCCGACCAGCACCGCGGTTGGTTCCAGTCGTCACTGTTGACCGGCATCGCGATCGACCAGGCCGCGCCCTACCGGCAGTGCCTGACCCACGGGTTCACCGTCGACGAGCGCGGCCGCAAGATGTCCAAGTCGCTGGGCAACGGCATCGAGCCGCAGGACATCATCAACACGCTGGGCGCAGACATCCTGCGACTGTGGATCGCATCAAGCGACTACAGCAACGAGATGTCGCTGTCGCAGGAGATCCTCAAGCGCAATGCCGACGGCTACCGCCGCCTGCGCAACACCGCGCGATTCCTGCTCGGCAACCTGCACGGGTTCGATCCCGCGGCACACCTGCGTCCGCTCGACGAGATGCTTGCGCTCGACCGCTGGATCGTGCACCGCGCGCACGAGGTGCAGGCGCGGATCACGGAGGCCTACGCGCGCTACGACTTCGCCGGCATCGTGCAGGCGCTGCTGAACTTCTGCAGCATCGACCTCGGCTCGCTGTACCTGGACGTCACCAAGGACCGGCTGTACACCATGGCCGAGGACTCGCGTGGACGGCGCTCGGCACAGAGCGCGATGTACCGGATCGCCGAAGCTTTCGTGCGCTGGATCGCGCCGATCCTGGGCTTCACCGCCGACGAGATGTGGCGCCATCTCCCGCAGCCCGCCGACGGCGCGCGCGAGGACAACGTGTTGTTCGCGACCTGGTACACGGGACTGGCGCCGCTGGACGACGGTGCCGCGTTGTCGGCGCAACAGT
Source organism: Pseudomonadota bacterium (assembly GCA_030858145.1). Classification (GTDB taxonomy): domain Bacteria; phylum Pseudomonadota; class Gammaproteobacteria; order Xanthomonadales; family Xanthomonadaceae; genus Luteimonas. Next base: position 12,728 of record JALZMP010000050.1, on the reverse strand, counting down.
TCGATGCGCTGCTGGCGCTGCGCGAGCAGGTGGCCGCGGTGCTGGAGCCGATGCGCGCCGGCGGCGAGATCGGCGCGGCGCTGGATGCCGAGCTCGTGGTGCACGGCGACCCGGCCGCGCACGCCTGGCTGGCGCCACTGGCCAACGAGCTGCGATTCCTGTTCATCAGCGGCGACGTCGAGGTGCGCTTGGATGCGCACGGCGCCGGCCTGCAGGTCGAGGCCGCGGTCAGCCAAAAGTCGAAGTGCGTGCGCTGCTGGCACCATCGCGCCGATGTCGGCAGCGACGTGGCGCATGCGGCGCTGTGCGCGCGTTGCATGTCCAACATCGAAGGTCCGGGCGAGGATCGACGGTGGTTCTGAAGCTTGTCTCGGTCTGCAATCCGGCGACCCTTGTGGCTGCACCCGGCCTTTGCCCGCCGCTGCGCGCCCACCATGTCTGGCGCGGGGGCCGCAGGGTCCGGCGCACCAAGCGAGTCTCAGGGAGCGACTGCGCCGGACCCTGCGGCCCCCGCTCGCGATGCCTCCTGTTCCTCCTGGGCTCACGACCGATGCCAGCGATCACCCCATGACCACGACGCACCCCAAACCCAATGCCCTGATCTGGCTGCTGCTCTCCGCGGTCGTGATCGCACTCGACCAGCTCAGCAAGCAGTGGGTGCTCACCAGCCTGCCCGAGTACCAGCCCATCGTGGTGATCGAAGGCTTCTGGAACTGGTACCGCACCTACAATACCGGTGCGGCGTTCAGCTTCCTCGCCGACGCCGGCGGCTGGCAGACCTGGTTCTTCACCGCGCTCGCATTCGGCATCTGCACCTTGCTGACGGTCTGGCTGGCGCGCACGCCCAGGCAGGACTGGTGCACCGCACTGCCGTTCGCGCTGGTGATCGGCGGCGCCATCGGCAACGTCATCGACCGCCTGCTGCACGGCCACGTCATCGACTTCATCCAGTGGTACTGGCGCGACTGGTACTGGCCGGCCTTCAACCTGGCCGATGCCGCGATCGTCGGCGGTGCGATCGGGATCGTGCTGTTCGGCCTGCTGCCGGGCCGGAAGGGCAGGGCGGGGGAGGGTCGTTGACGCGGTAGCCACTGCGTCCGGCTTACCCCCTCCCATCCTCCCCCGCAGGCGGGGGAGGGGTGTCGGCGCCATGCGGGATCTGCTTCGGCGACCATCATTCATCCATTGGCATCTGCCTCTTCGCTACACTTCGGTTCATGGACATCGTCCTCGCCAATCCCCGCGGCTTCTGCGCCGGCGTCGACCGCGCCATCGAGATCGTCAAGCGGGCGCTGGAGACCCTGGGCGCGCCGATCTACGTGCGCCATGAGGTGGTCCACAACCGTTTCGTGGTCGAGGACCTGAGGGCGCGCGGCGCCGTGTTCGTCGAGGAACTGCACGAGGTCCCCGACGACGCCACGGTGATCTTCAGCGCCCATGGCGTCTCGCAGGCGGTGCGCGGCGAGGCCGCCCGCCGCGGGCTGAAGGTCTTCGACGCCACCTGCCCGCTGGTGACCAAGGTCCACCTGGAGGTCGCGCGCCACTGCCGTGCCGGCCGCGACGTCGTGCTGATCGGCCATGCCGGCCATCCCGAGGTCGAGGGCACCATGGGACAGTGGGACCGCGAACGCGGCAGCGGGCGGATCTACCTGGTCGAGAACGTCGAGGACGTGGCCGCGCTCGAAGTCGACCAGCCTGCGAACCTGGCCTACACCACCCAGACCACCCTCTCGGTCGACGACACCCGCAACGTGATCGCGGCCCTGCGCGAGCGTTTTCCGGCCCTCCAGGGGCCCCGGAACGACGACATCTGCTACGCCACCCAGAACCGCCAGGACGCGGTGCGCGAACTGGCCGCGCAATGCGACCTGGTGCTGGTGGTCGGGTCGCCCAACAGCTCCAACTCCAACCGCCTGCGCGAGCTGGCCGAGCGCGACGGTGTCGAGGCCTACCTGGTCGACGGCGCCGACGAGATCGACCCGGACTGGGTCGTCGGGCGCCGCCACGTCGGCGTCACCGCCGGCGCCTCGGCGCCGGACGTGCTGGTACATGGCGTGATCGCGCGCCTGCAGGCGCTGGGTGCCGGCGGCGTCCGCGAGCTGCGCGGCGAGCCCGAGGACATGGTCTTCGCCCTGCCGCGGGAACTGCGCGTCCAGCTCGTCGATTGACCGCGACCGGCGCCGCGCCTACCATCTGCGCCCCTGCCGGAATAGCTCAGTTGGTAGAGCGGCGCATTCGTAATGCGTAGGTCGTAGGTTCGATTCCTATTTCCGGCACCATCACGCCCGGGTCTTGCAGTCACGGAGGCTGTCGCCCATGGAACCCATCTCGATCGAGGAACTGGCCCTGCTGGAAGTGCTGCAGCGGGTGGACCAGTGCATGCCGATGCAATCCGGCGATACCGAGATCAGGAGCCGGCTGTTGGAGAGCGGCCTGGTGGAGGAGGACGATGAAAGCCGCGCCCGGCTCACCACTGCCGGCATCGAGATGGCCAAGTCGCTGCAGCATCGGGTGGCCGCCGACGCCCAGGCGGCGAAGATCGTGGAAGAGCGGGGCGCCAATGCCAGGGCCAACGACAACGGCCAGGACGACAGCGCCGAGGCGTAGTCCGCCAGCCCCTGAGTCGCGCCCGTCGTGCGGTCCGGCGAGTGATGGGTTTGGACGGATCTCGCCGGCTGCGACCGCATCCGGATAGAGTGCGGTCTTCCCGGCCAGAGTCGAGTTGATGGCGAAACCCGCCTCCAGATCCCGCACCGCCTACGTCTGCAGCGAATGCGGCGCTGACTACAGCAAGTGGCAGGGCCAGTGCGCCGCCTGCGGTGCCTGGGACACGCTCAGCGAGATCGTGCTCGAATCCGCCGCCGCCGCAGCCTCGCCCGCCGCGCGGCGCAGCGGCTGGGCCGGCAAGCTTGAAGGGCCCAAGGTCACCGCGCTGAAGGACGTGCGTCATGGCGAGGACGCGCGGGTTTCGACCGGCATCGGCGAGTTCGACCGCGTGCTCGGCGGCGGCCTGGTCGAGGGCGCGGTGGTGCTGGTCGGCGGCGATCCGGGCATCGGCAAGTCGACCCTGCTGCTGCAGGCGATGGCGCAGATGGCGCACACGTTGCCGGGGCTGTACGTCACCGGCGAGGAGTCGCTGGCCCAGGTCGCCGGGCGCGCGGCGCGGCTGGGCTTGCCGCTCGACGGACTGCATGCGCTGGCCGAAACGGGCGTCGAGCGCATCCTCGACCATGCCGCCGCCCTGCAGCCGAAACTGATCGTCGCCGACTCCGTGCAGACCCTGTGGACCGACACCCTGACCGCCGCGCCCGGTTCGGTCAGCCAAGTGCGCGAGTCCGCCGCCCGCCTGGTGCGCTACGCAAAGGAGACCGGCACCACGGTGTTCCTGGTCGGCCATGTCACCAAGGAGGGCGGTATCGCCGGCCCGCGCGTGCTCGAGCACATGGTCGACGCGGTGCTGTACTTCGAGGGAGACAGCGGCAGCCGCTTCCGCGTGCTGCGCGCATTCAAGAACCGCTTCGGCGCGGTCAACGAGCTCGGCGTGTTCGCGATGGGCGAGCGTGGCCTGCGCGAGGTGCCGAACCCTTCCGCGATCTTCCTGTCCGGCGGCGACGGCCGCCAGCCCGGCAGCTGCGTGATGGTCACCCGCGAAGGCACCCGGCCGCTGCTGGTCGAGGTGCAGGCGCTGGTCGATGCCTCGCCGCTGTCCAACCCGCGCCGGGTTGCGGTCGGCATGGAGGGCAACCGCCTGGCGATGCTGCTGGCAGTGCTGCATCGCCACGGCGGTGTCGCGGTCGGCGACCAGGATGTGTTCGTCAATATCGTCGGCGGCATCCGCGTGCAGGAGACCGCCGCCGACCTGCCGGTCCTGCTGGCGGTGCTGTCGAGCCTGCGCGACCAGCCGCTGGCGGAAAAGACCGTCGCATTCGGCGAAGTGGGCCTCTCCGGCGAGATCCGCCCGGTGCCCAACGGCGAGGAGCGGCTCAAGGAAGCCGCCACGCACGGATTCAAGCGCGCGATCGTGGCGAAGGCGAATGCGCCGAAAAGCGCCCATTACAAGGGCTTGGAGGTCATCGCGGTCGAGCGGCTCGCCGAGGCCCTCGACGCCGCGTAGGCGGGGCGTCGGCCCACCTGCTACGGATGATCGCCCGCGCAAGGCGGTGGCCCAGGCCCGCCCTACGTGCGCTGCAGCACCAGTTCGAGCACGAACTTGCTGCCGAAGAACGCCAGCACCAGCAGGGCCATCGCCACCAGCGTCCAGCGCACCGCCATCGGACCGCGCCAGCCATGGCGCCAGCGGCCGAACAGCAGCGCGCCGAAGGCCAGCCACGACAGCGCGCTGAGCACGGTCTTGTGCAGCAGGTGCTGGGCGAGGAAGTCCTGCACGAACAGCAGGCCGCTCAGCAGGGTGGCGGTGAGCAGGACGAAGCCGACCGCGATGGTGCGGAACAGCAGGGTCTCGAGCTCGGTCAGCGGCGGCAGGGCGCGCAGCCAGCGGTGGAATTCGCGCCGGCGCAAGGCGCGCTCCTGCGCCCACAGCATGATCGCCAGCAGGGCGGCGATCGCCAGCGTGGCGTAGGCCAACAGCGCGCACCAGGCATGCAGTTGCAGGTTCCAGTCGAGCGCTTCCGCCGTGCGAGGGCCGTGCGCGGCGTAAGCCACCAGCGCTGCGGCAGCAAGCGGGAACACCACCACGCCCAGCGCCGCCATGCGCCCACGGGTGCCCACGGCCAGGGTCAGCAGCGCCATCCCGAGCGATACCAGGGACAGTGCCGCAAAGAAATGCAGGTCTGCGCCGCCGGCCTCGCGCCAGGCGTCCAAGTGGTAGGCGCCGTGCAGGAGTGCAGCAGCAAAGGCCGGCGCGTGCCAGGCACGCAGGCCGAGCCGCGCCTGCTTGTCGACGCTGCGCACCAGCAGCCCCAACGCGACGAGGTAGAGGAGCACGGCGATGAGAACAATTGTCATCGCGGCAGTTTGGCACAAGCCGCGACCGCTGCGAAAAGCCGGCGCCCCGCCGCCCATGCCGGTGATCGCTGGCGTTGTCGGAGCATGCGCGCCGTGTCGGCGCGCGCCCTCATCCGCCCCTTCGGGGCACCTTCTCCCGCAGGCGGGAGAAGGGATGGTGGATGACGGCGCTGAAGCCATGCTTGCCCCCTCTCCCGCTTGCGGGAGAGGGTCGGGGTGAAGGTGTGTCCGCAGCCGCACGGCCCGGCTGAACCCGTGCTTGCACCCTCTCCCGCTTGCGGGAGAGGGTCGGGGTGAGGGTGTGTCCGCAGCCGCACGGCCCGGCCCGCCCGCCCATGCGCGGGCCAATGAACCCGCCACTCTATAATTCGCATTCCCCGTCGCCGATCAGGCCAAGCCCCGCATGTTCGAGTCCCTCACCCAACGCCTGTCCGGCACCATCGAACGCCTGCGTGGCCGCGGCCGCCTGTCCGAGGAGAACATCCGCGAGGCCACCCGCGAGGTGCGGATCGCATTGCTGGAGGCCGACGTCGCGCTGCCGGTGGTGCAGGCGCTGATCGAGCGGATCAAGCTGCGTGCGGTCGGGCAGGAGGTGCTCAAGTCGCTGACCCCGGGCCAGGCCCTGATCAAGGTCGTGCGCGACGAGTTGACCACGGTGATGGGCGCGCAGGCCTCCGACCTCAACCTCAACGTGCCGGCGCCAGCCGTGATCCTGATGGCCGGCCTGCAGGGCGCCGGCAAGACCACCACCGTCGCCAAGCTGGCGAAGCACCTGAAGGAAAAACGCAAGAAGAAAGTCATGGTGGTCTCGGCCGACGTCTACCGACCGGCCGCGATCGAGCAGCTGCGCACCCTGGCCGCGCAGGTCGGGGTGCCGTTCTTCGAGTCGGACGCCTCGCAGAAGCCGGAAGCCATTGTCCGCGCCGCGATCATCGATGCGCGCAAATCGTTTGCCGACGTACTCATCGTCGACACCGCAGGCCGCCTTGCCATCGATGAAGCGATGATGGCCGAGATCAAGGCCCTGCACGCGGCCACCAACCCGGTCGAAACCCTGTTCGTGGTCGACGCGATGACCGGCCAGGACGCGGCCAACACCGCCAAGGCCTTTGCCGAAGCGTTGCCGCTAACCGGCGTCGTGCTCACCAAGACCGATGGCGACGCGCGCGGCGGCGCGGCGCTCTCGGTGCGCTACATCACCGGCCGGCCGATCAAGTTCATCGGCACCGGCGAGAAGCCCGATGGCCTCGACGTGTTCCATCCCGACCGCGTCGCCAGCCGCATCCTCGACATGGGCGACGTGCTGTCGCTGGTCGAGCAGGTCGAGCAGCAGGTCGACCAGGACAAGGCCAGGAAGCTGGCCGAGAAGGTCGCCAAGGGGCGCAAGTTCGACTTGAACGACATGCGCGACCAGCTCGAGCAGATGCAGGGCATGGGCGGCATCCACGGGCTGATGGACAAGCTGCCCGGCATGGGCCAGATCCCGGACGCGGTGAAGAACCAGGTCACCGGAAAGGAAGTGCCGCGGATGATGGCGATCATCGGTTCGATGACCCGGAAGGAGCGCCGCAACCCGACCCTGCTCAACGGTTCGCGCCGCAAGCGCATCGCCGGCGGCGCGGGCGTCACCCCCGCCGACGTCAACAAGCTGATGAAGCAGTACCAGCAGATGGAAAAGATGATGGGCAAGCTGGGACGCGGCGGGATGAAGGGGATGATGCGCGGCCTGAGCGGGATGATGGGCGGGCGCGGGCAGCCATTCCCGCGATGAGACTCCCGAGATGAGAGTCCCGCGATGACCCTGCTGCCCTGACATGGCGGTGGCGCCGCTAGAAGGACAGGCCTGGCTCAACGGGGTGCCGGCCACGGCCGCGGACCTCGCCGCGATCGCCGCCGCGACCTACGGCCACTTCACCACCCTGCAGGTGCGCGGCGGCGCGGCGCAGGGGCTCGACCTCCACCTGCAGCGCCTGCAGGACGCGACCCGCGAACTGTTCGACCAGTCGCTGGCACCCGAGCGCATCCGCGCCGCGATGCGTGATGCCTTGGCAGCATCGACCCGGGACGACTGCACCCTGCGCCTGGCCGTGCACGTGCGTGGCTTCGATCCGGCCCGGCTGGACGCGGCCTGTGCGGTCGACCTGCTGGTGCGCATCGCGCCCCCGGGGACCCCGGGCACGCATCCGCTGCGCTTGAAGTCCGTCGCCTACGCCCGGCCGTTGCCGCACCTCAAGCACATCGGCACGTTTGCGCTGTTCCACCATCGGCGCCAGGCCGCGCTGGCGGGCTGCGACGATGCGTTGCTGGTCGATGCGGCCGGCCGCATTGCCGAGGGCACGTTCTGGAACATCGGTTTTTTCGACCACGACACCGTCGTCTGGCCTCAGGCCCCGGCGCTGCGCGGCACCTGCGAGCGGCTGCTGCAGGCCGGCCTGACGGAGCGAGGGGTAGGGCAGGCCACGCGGCCGGTCGGGCTGGAGGACCTGGATGGGCTGCAGGGCGCCTTCACCGCCAATTGCCGCGGCGTGCAGGCCGTGGCCTCGATCGACGGCGTGGCCTGGGCACCCGATCCCGGGCGCATCGAGCGGCTGCAGCGGGCGCTGGATACCCGGCCGTGGCAGGCGATCTGAGGCCTGGGGGCGATTTCCTTCAGGCCCCGGGCTGGCTTACAATGTCCGGCTTACCTCGCCGTCCTGGCGACCGGGCAACACAGGAAGCATTCCAGATGGTCAAGATCCGCCTTGCGCGTGGTGGCGCCAAGAAGCGCCCCTTCTACCATATCGTCGTCACCGACCAGCGCAGCGCGCGCGATGGTCGCAACATCGAGCGCGTCGGCTACTACAACCCGGTGGCCGCCGGCGGCGAGCAGCGCATCGTGCTCGACACCGCCCGCGTCGATCACTGGGTCGGGCAGGGCGCGCAGTTGACTGACAAGGTGCGCAATCTCTACCGCGAAGCGTCGCAGCAGGCGGGCCAGGCCGAGCCGGCCATCGCCGCCTGATGCGTGGTCGCGCGCTGCGCGACCGTTCACCACGATGACCCGCGAGGCGCAGCCGCCTCCCGAGGCCAGGGTCCTGCTAGGCAGGCTCCATGGCGCCTTCGGCGTGCGTGGCGAACTCAAGCTCGAGTCCTTCACCGATCCGCTGGCTGCGATCCTGAGTTACCAGCCCTGGACGCTGCGCGACGTGCAGGGGCGCGAGCGCGAGATCAGCGGTGCGCGCGGGCGCGAGACCGTCAAGGGCCTGGTCGCCACCGTCCCCGGAGTCGAGGACCGCGATGCCGCCGAGGCCCTGCGCGGCAGCGAACTCTGGGTGCCGCGCAGCGCGCTGCCGCCACCCGCGCCCGGCGAGTACTACTGGGTGGACCTCGAAGGCCTGCGCGTGGTCAACACCGACGGCATCGCCTTCGGCACCGTGTCGCACCTGTTCTCCACCGGCGCCAATGACGTGCTGGTGGCGCAGGGCGAGCGCGAGCGCATGATTCCCTTCCTGCAGCCGGACTACGTGGTCTCGGTGGATCTGGAAGCGGGCGTGGTGACCGTCGATTGGGAGGCGGACTTCTGATGCGGGTGGACATCGTCGGCTTGTTCCCCGAGTTCGTGGCGCAGATGGCCAGCCACGGCGTGGTCGCGCGCGCGCAGGCCCGCGGCCTGCTCTCGATCCACGGCTGGAACCCGCGCGACCATGCCCAGGGCAGTTACCGCCGGGTGGACGACCGCCCCTTCGGCGGCGGCCCGGGCATGGTGATGCTGATCGATCCGCTGCGCGCCGCGCTGCAGGCCGCGCGCGCGGCCGATCCGGCGCCGGTGACCACGACCTACCTCAGCCCGCAGGGGCGGCCGCTGACCCAGGCCGGGGTGCGCGAACTCGCCGGACGCGGGCGCCTGCTGCTGCTGTGCGGCCGCTACGAGGGCATCGACGAGCGCCTGGTGGCGGCCGAGGTCGACGAGGAACTGTCGATCGGCGACTACGTGCTGTCGGGCGGCGAACTGGCGGCAGCGGTGATCATCGATGCCGTCGCCCGGCTGCAGCCCGGCGCCCTGAACGATGCCGAGTCCGCCGCCCAGGACAGCTTCGGCGACGGCCTGCTGGACTGCCCGCACTACACCCGGCCGCTCGAACACGCGCTCGGGGGGGTGCCCGAAGTGCTGCTGTCCGGCAACCACGCCGAGATCGCGCGCTGGCGGCGGATGCAGGCGCTGGGACGGACCTGGCAGCGGCGCCCCGAACTGCTGGACGAGGCCGGCCTGTCGGACGCGGACCGTCGGCTGCTCGAGGCCTTCAAGACCGACAATCCCTAGCGCTGGGCCAAGGCCCATGCTACCCATCCGCGCAAAATCCCCGCTATAATGCGCGGCTATCCCACCGTCAGTCCGGCACATGCTGCGCATCGCGGCCCGCTGCCCGGACCACCACGCCACAAGCACACGCAGGCCGCCCCATGAACAAGCCCTCCCTGAACACACTGCTGCAGGAATTCGAGACCGCCCAGAGCCAGCGCAAGCTGCCCGACTTCGGCCCCGGCGACACCGTCGTGGTCAACGTCAAGGTCAAGGAAGGCAACCGCGAGCGCGTGCAGGCCTACGAGGGCGTGGTCATCGGCAAGAAGAATGCCGGCCTCAATTCCGCCTTCACCGTGCGCAAGATCTCGCACGGCTACGGCGTCGAGCGCGTGTTCCAGACCCACAGTGCGATCATCGAGTCGGTGCAGGTCAAGCGCCACGGCGCGGTGCGCGCCGGCAAGCTGTACTACCTGCGCGGGCTGGAAGGCAAGAAGGCGCGCATCCGCGAAGACCTTGCCGCCCAGGCCAAGGCCCGGGCCGGCGCCAAGGCCGAGGCGGAGGCCGCGGCTGCCGCAGCCGAGTAGGGACTGGTCCTGACCCACGCCGACGGCCGCCCCAGGCGGCCGTTTTGCGTTGTGCTGCGGCCACCGGGCTCGACTTTGCGTGGCGGTCATGGCGCGTCCATCATCGTGGCCATCGCCAATGTCGGCTGACTGATTCTTCAGATGACTCACTCCGTAGTGCCCACGCCCGGCGTTCGCCTGGACCTCTGGCTCTGGGCCGCGCGCTTTTACCGGACCCGCAGCCTGGCAAAGGAGGCGGTCGAGGCTGGCAAGGTCGAGATCGCAGGCCAGCGCGCCAAGCCCTCGCGCGCAGTGCGCATTGGCGAGGCGATGAGGGTCGTGCGAGGCGAGGAGACCTTCGAGATCGAAGTGCTCGCGGTCAGTGCGCAGCGGGGTCCGGCGGCGGTTGCCCGCGGGTTGTATCTCGAATCCGACCCCTCGCGCCTCGCGCGCGAAACCAGGCTGGCCGAACTGCGCGCCGCGCGTGCCGGCTATCGTGCGCCGGAGGGCAAGCCGGACAAGCGCGCGCGGCGCCTGATCCGGGCGCTGGGCGATATCGACGCGAGCTGAGATCTCGCTGTCCGCGGCTTGCCCGGATCTGCGCGGGCCGGCGGACAGGGCGTCCATGGCACCGCGTTACAATCGGGCGAATGAGCAATCGCCCCCGGATACGCGCATGAGCCTGCCCGCCGCCAGCCTCCACGAGGACGCATCGACCGCCACCCGGCCGGCCACCACGCCGCTGCGCTTCGTCACCGCCGCCAGCCTGTTCGACGGCCATGACGCGGCGATCAACATCATGCGCCGGCTGATCCAGGCCCAGGGCGCCGAGGTCATCCATCTCGGCCACAACCGCTCGGTCGAGGACGTGGTCCGCGCCGCGCTGCAGGAGGACGCCGACGCCATCGCGCTGTCGTCCTACCAGGGCGGCCACGTCGAATACCTCAAGTACATGGTCGACATGCTCGCCGAGCGCGGAGCGCCGCACATCAAGGTCTTCGCCGGCGGCGGCGGCACCATCACCCCCGAGGAGATCCGCGAGCTCGAAGCCTATGGCGTCGAGCGCATCTACCACCCCAACGACGGCATGAAGATGGGGCTGGTGGAGATGATCGAGGACGTGGTCAAGCGCGCCGGCGAGGGAAGAGAGAAAGAGAAAGGGAAAGGGGGTCAGAGTCACTTTTCGGGGCGTGATCCGGAGGCAGCCCATTCCCTTTCCCCGAAAAGTGACTCTGACCCCGTTTCCCCCGTTTCCCCCGCCATCGACGACGAAATCGCCATCGGCCGCGTCATGTCCGCGATCGAGGACGGCAGCTATTCCGATGCCGAACTGACGAAGCTGCGCAAACAATGGCAGCTCGCCGGCGGCAAGACCCCGGTCATCGGCATCACCGGCACCGGCGGCGCCGGCAAGTCGTCGGTCACCGATGAACTGCTCAACCGATTCCTCGCCAGCTTCCCGACGATGCGCCTCGCAGTGATCTCGGTCGACCCAACCCGCCGTCGCACCGGCGGCGCGCTGCTCGGCGACCGTATCCGCATGAACTCGCTGCGCAGCCACCGCGTGTACATGCGTTCGATGGCCACGCGCCGGCAGCACGTCGCTACCAACGCCGTGCTCAGGGACTGCATCGGTTTCCTCAAGGGGCTGGGCTTCGACCTGGTGATCGTCGAGACCGCCGGCATCGGCCAGTCCGACTCGGAGATCGTCGACCTGGTCGACTTCCCGATGTACGTGATGACTTCCGACTACGGCGCCGCCAGCCAGCTCGAGAAGATCGACATGGTCGACTACGCCGAGCTCATCGTGCTCAACAAGTACGACAAGCGCGGCGCCGAGGACGCCCTGCGCGACATCCGCAAGCAGTGGAAGCGCAACCGCGTCGCTTTCAAGACCGCGGATGAGGACGTGCCGGTCTATCCGACGATCGCCAGCCAGTTCAACGACCCCGGCATCAGCTGGATGTTCACCAACCTCTGCCGCCTGCTGCGCGAGAAAGGGAAAAGGGGTCAGAGTCCTTTTTCGGGGAAAGAGAGCGAGTTACCGGGGCAAGATGACCCGAAAAAGGACTCTGACCCCTTTTCCTCCCCCCGCTGCGACTTCCGCCCGACGCTCGACACCAGCCTCAGGGAACCCCGCGCCACCGTCCTCATCCCCGGCGCGCGCGTGCGCTACCTGGCCGAGATCGCGGAGCAGGGCCGCCGCATCAACGCCGGAATCGACAAGCAGGCCGAGGCCGCCGACCGCGCCCAGGCCTTCTGGCAGGCGCTGCATGAACTGGAAGACCCGAAGCTGCCGAAGCCGCTGGATCTCTACGACGGCGACCACCTGACGCACCCTCACCCCAACCCTCTCCCGCAGGCGGGAGAGGGGGCAGAGAGCACCTCTCCCGCCAGCCCCGACTCCAACACCTCTCCCGCAAGCGGGAGAGGTCGCGCCGAAGGCGCGGGTGAGGGCGCTCTTCGCCCCGATGCCGACACTCCCCCCGACCGCACCCTCCTCACCCTCCGCCAGCGCTACAACGACGCCATCGGGTCCCTCGACGCCGAAGCCCTCAAACTCCTGCGCGACTGGCCCGCACGCCTCAAATCCATCACCGACGACACCACCGAGTACCACGTCCGCGGCAAGGTCATCGAGGTCGACAACTACCGCGAGTCGCTGTCCCACCAGCAGATCCCCAAGATCGCCGCCCCCACCTACAAGTCCTGGGGCGAGCTGCTCACCTTCCTGGGCAAGGAAAACCTGCCGGGCAGCTACCCCTACACCGGCGGCGTCTACCCCTACCGCCGCACCGGCGAAGACCCGATCCGCATGTTCGCCGGCGAGGGCACGCCCGAGCGCACCAACCGCCGCTTCCATTACCTGTCCGTCGGCCAGCCGGCCGCGCGCCTGTCCACCGCCTTCGACAGCGTCA
>JALZMP010000038.1 GCA_030858145.1 Pseudomonadota bacterium | reverse complement strand
GTCGTAGCCTGCGAGCCTGCCTTCGTCCACCAGCGCATCGAGCGCCGGCACCAGCCGCTCCGAAGCCTGCAGTGCCGCCTCCGCGTCCGCGCCGGAGACGGTGAGCACGTAGCGCACGTCAGGTGCGCCCAGTGCGTCGCGCAGGCGCTCGTCGTCGGCCAACGCGGCCTCCGGGACCGGCGTCAGCTTGGAAAGATCGTTCTGCCAGAACGGACCGGGGGCGAGCACCGGCACCGCAAGCGCCACCACGGCGAGGACGACGAGGGCCCGGCGCGGCCGCGGCAAGCGTTCGATCGCCTGCCAGCAGCGCGCGATCCGTGCCGAGTCCGCGGCGTCGCGACGCGGCGCGCCCAGCAGCGGTGGCAGCAGGTAGCGCGTGCACAGGGCCGCCGTCACCAGCCCGACGATGGTGAACACCGCCAGCTGCCGCAGCCCCTCCACGCCGGAGACGAAGAAGGTCAGGTAGGCGATGCAGGTCGAGGCCACCCCGGTCGCCAGCGTCGGCCACAGCGCGCGCGCGCTGTCGCGCGGCGACAGGCCAGGCCGCTGATGACTGAACAGGTGGACCGGGTAGTCCTGGGCGACCCCGATCAGGGTGAACCCGAACGCCAGGGTGATGCCATGCATGCTGTCGAACAGGCCGGCGACCGCGCCCAGCCCGGCCAAGCCGGCGGACGCCAGCGGCAAGGCCCCGAGCAGCAGGATACGTATGCTGCGATAGGCCAACAGGAACAGCAGCACCAGGCCGACACTGCCGATGCCGGCGATCAGCTGCGCCTCGCGCGCGGTGCGGCCGCCGATCTCAACTGAGAACGCGCCCGGTCCGGTGAGGGTCAGGCGCGAGCCCGAATCGCCACGTGCTTCCGCGAACACCCGCTGCACGGCGTCGATCGCCGCCCGCTGGCCGGTGGGGTCGAAGCCCGCGGCCCTGGTCTGCGCGACCAGCAGCGCCTCGCGGCCGGCGGGGTCGAACCAGACCTCGTGCAGGCGCTGGGGGGCGCCGGCCGGTTCCCAGGCCTGGGCCAGCGCCAAGGTCTCCAGGGTCGGATCGGAGGGCAGCAACGGCTCCACCAGCGCCGCGGCGGGAGAGCCCAGGTCCTGCAGCCGATCCTGCAGCGCGGCGCGCAGGAAAGCGCTGTCGTAGGCCTGCGTGTCCAGGGTCGGCGACAGCAGGTAGCGATACACGCGCAGTTCCGCCGGGAAATCCGCCAGCGAGGCATCGCTGCCGTTGCTGACCAGGGTGAACTGGGCATCGGCCGCCAGGCGCTCGCGCATGGCCTGCGACTGCGCCGCCAGGGTCTGCGCGTCCGCGCCGGCCAGTCCGATCAGCAGCAGGCGCGAGCCGGGGCCCTCGCCGAGTTCGTCGATCAGGAGTTTTTGCGCCGGGGTGCGGGCTTCGGGCATGAACTTCCGAAGATCACCGCTGAGTTCAAGGCGCTGCGACACCATCCAGCCGGCGAGCACCAGCAGCGCCAGCCACAGCAGCATCACCGCCACACGCCAACTTGCGCTCATGGGCAGAGCGTACATGGGGCGGAAAGAAGCATGCGCGCCGGGCGCCGGGCCGCGCCAGCCGCGCGCGCGGCATCGGACCGCGTCGCACGACTGCTTCCGGTCTGGGCGGGCATGAACTTCCGAAGATCACCGCTGAGTTCAAGGCGCTGCGACACCATCCAGCCGGCGAGCACCAGCAGCGCCAGCCACAGCAGCATCACCGCCACACGCCAACTTGCGCTCATCGGTACAGCGTACACAGGCCGGCAGGGATGCGCGCCGGGCGCCCAGCAAAGTCAGCCGCGCGCGGCATCGGGCTTGGTCCCACGACTGTTGCTGGTTTGGGCTGACATACGCAGCGATCAGGCGTCGACGTCGCCCTGCCGGCACAGTGCGAGCAACCTGCCGGGATCGTTGACGTCGGCTGCGCTGCGCGCGGCCGCGGAGAGCAAGGTGCGCTGGGTGTCGCCCTTGACCGGCCGGGTTTCGATGCAGAGCAGTTCGGCGTTGCGGCCATGCAGCGCGAGGTGGTGGATGCGCGCGGCGAGCCGGGCATCTCGGGGGACGAGGGTCATGCTCCAGCGCTCGCGGGTGCCGCGGGTGTCGATCCGGTACGCCTGCTCCAGCGCGACGCGGTCGCCGGAGAGCAGCGCGCCGAAACTGACCTGCAGGCTGGCCAGTTCCGGCGCCCGCGACAGCGCGAAGCGGCGCGGCGCGCGGCCCTCGCGCACGATGCTGGCCTGGCCGCCGCGGATGGTGGTGGTTTCCGCATAGGGCGCGCGCACCTCGCGCACGAGGGTGTCGTCGTCCGGGCGTATGTAGAGGCCCTCGATGCGTAGGGGCGTCTTCAACATCGGCGAGTCGCGCACCTCGACGAAAGACGTGCGCATCGGCGCCGGGCGCGCGAGCCTGTCGAGGATCCAGCCGGCGTCGACCGACCCGGCCGTGGCGTCAGTCGCCGCCTGCGCCGTCGCCGGCAGCGGGATCGCCGCGAACGACAGCAGGGCTGCCAGGGGTGCGAACAGGCACGACCGCGCGCGCGTCCTCGCTCGTTGCTTGCGACGTACCGCGGTCGTCGTGCTGGTCGTGGCCACTGCGTTCCCAGAAGTCATAGAAGTTGAACCAGTTGTAGGGGGCGTTGCGGACATGATTTTCCAGCCGCGCGGCGTAACGGCGGATGAGCGCCGGAATCGCCGCCGCCCGCTCGCGCCGCGGGATGTCCAGGCCGTCGCTGAACGTCTCGAACACCAGGTCGTAGCGGTTGCCGCCACGATATAGCCCGAATGCCAGGGCAATCGGCACCTTCAGGACCGCTGCGATCAGCCAGGGTGCGCTCGGGAACTCCGCGGGGGAGCCGAGGAACGGCGCTTCGACCGTCGGATGGCCGGGCTGCGCGCGATCCACCAGCAGCGCCACCATGTCGCCCTGTTCCGCGGCCTGCTGGATCGCCAGCATGATCGAGGGGCCATCCTGGCTGCCGTCGATGACGTTCGCCGCCATCCTGGGGTCCAGCGCGTCGAACATCCGGGTCAGGGCCGGGCTGTGCGCCTTGTCCAGCACCACGCGGATCGTGTAGTCCGGCCGCTGCCGCGCCACGACCCGCAGCACCTCGAAGCTGCCCAGGTGCGAACCGAACAGCAGCACCCCCCGCCCCTGGTCGAGCTGCGCATGCACGCCATCGAGGCCGCTCAGGGTGACGTCGAAGCGATGCGTCTGTCCGCTGAGCAGGAACACGCGATCCAGTATGGTCGCCGCGAAGGTGTGGATATGGCGCGCGACATCGCGCAGCGTGGCCGGCCGGCCCAGCGCGCGGGTCAGGTAGTCACGCGAACCACGGCGTTCGGCGCCGCGGCGCAGCACGAAATACAGCGTGATCGGATACAGGAATCCGCGCGCCAACGCACGGCCACCGAAACGTCCAATGCTGGTGATCAGCCAGATCGCGAACCAGCCGCCGCCCTCGCGACGACGCTTCCATTCCACGCTCATGCCGCCACGGCCTCGCCGCTGGCCCGCCCGCGAAGCACGCTCGGTCGATGCGAGAGCCCGTGCCGCGCGCGCGGCCGGTGCCTGTCGGCGCGCGGCACAACCCTCATGCGCAGACCTCGCCGCTCGCCAGCACCACCGCGCCGCGGAGCACGCGGAAGCGCCAGCGCGCGCGGTCGACGGGTTCAAGGACGACGCTGGCCGTTTCCGCGGGAAACAGCGGCTGCAAGAACTTGACCTGCGCCAGGCGCAGTGCGCCGAGCGGACCATGGGTGCGCTCGATCGCCTGCAGCACGCGGTCGAGGATGACCACCCCCGGCACCACCGGCCGCCCCGGGAAATGCCCCGCCAGGCAAGGATGGTCGTGGTCGATGCGGAAGCTGGGCCCGGCCATGGCCTCACTGCCCATGCCGCAGCCAGACGGCCGGCGCACGCGGCTGCGCGCCCGGGTTCCGCCGACGATCTTCGACACACAGGGGCATGGCAGGAAGCATACCCAACCCGGTGCCGACCGTGCGGTGCAGCCGGGGATTCAGCGCAGGAAGTCGCGCCAGAACGCCGGGCCGAGGGCGGCAAGCTTGCGCAGGAAATCGGCGTAGCTTCGGTAGCGTCCCGGGAAGCGCCGCTTGCGCACCCAGTATTCGCCGACGAACGCCGCGCCGACGATGCCGTAGTTGAGCAGGTTGGCAAACCACGACCACTGCGTGCGGCTGATGGTGAGCGGCGAGGCGATGCCGGCGCTGGCCAGCAGCCCACCGGGGCTGGCGATCAGAGCCAGTAGCAGGTTGATGGCGGCCAGAAGCCCCAGCAGCAGCGCCCAGCCGGCGGTGAGTGCGCGCGTGTAGGCACGCAGGTCGGCCGCGACCTGGTCGGCCGGCAATCCCTCCAGCGCCGCCACGATGCGGGTGATCAGCGGCACCCGCCCCGGACGCAGGCTACGCCCGAACCAGCTGCCGATCAGCCCGACGAACGCCACCGGTACCAGCAGCAACGGCAGGCCGGCCTGGCCGCCACGATGCAGGGCCCAGGTTGCCGCGAGCATCAGTGGCAGCAGCAGCCAGGCCCACGGCCGACGCGCGGCCAAGGGCGCTGCCAGCAGCATGAGCACCAGTGCCAGCAGCGCCCAGGCCGCGAAGGTATCGTCCTGGCGCAGGCTGGCCGTGTGCGCCAGCAGCGCGTAGGCCACCGCCAGCACCACCTGCAATGCGAGGATCAAGGACGGACCGGGGACGAGGGTGGGGAAGGCCGCGCGTCAAGGCGCCTTGTTGGCCTCGATGTGCGCGGACAGCGCGCGCAGCGAGGCGAAGATCCTGCGGTTGTCGTCATTGTCCGAGCGCAGCTGGAACCCGTAGCGCTTGCTGATCGCCAGCGACAGTTCGAGCGCGTCGATCGAATCCAGTCCGAGCCCGCTGTTGAACAACGGCGCGTCCGGGTCGATCGCGGCGGCTTCGACGTCCTCCAGGTTCAGACTCTCGACCATCAGTTCGGCCAGTTCACGTTCGGCGGGGGTTTGGGTGGACATGCGCGGCAGGCTCCTGGTGCGGTGGTCGGGGCGTGGCGCCGCCGCCGCGTGGGTCGGGCAGCGAGGGCGCGGGCGGTGGCCGCGCTATCATTCGCGCCCGGAATGATCGCATGGGCACGCAGGCTCCGCGAATGTCGCAATGCCATGACGTCACGAGAAACAGGGATACCGCCACCGCGCCACCGGTCAAGACCGAGGTGGTGGCCACCGGCGGCAGCCCCGCGGGCGGCGCGGCGGCTCCCCTGCTGGTGGGCAAGCAGTGAGCAGGCCACGCCCCCTGCTTCCCTTGCCTGGCCAGGCGCGCCCACGGCTGCAGGTGGAATACGCGCATGCCGCCTCACCGGCGGAACTGCTCGGCGCGGATACCTTGGCCGTGCTGGGATTCGGTGCCGCGGGCGCGCTGCTCGACGATCCGCGCTGGCTGCGCGTGCCGCTGCAGCCACACCATCCCGGCCACGCCGCACATGCGCCTTACGAAGTCTGGCATGCCAACGCCCCGGTGCATCGTGGACACCACGGCGACATCCGCTGGGCCAGCGACGGACAGCTGCTGTTCGGCGCGATCCAGATCGACGAGGACGCCTGCGCCGGCAGCATTGAAACCGCGGCCGCTGCGGCCTACGCGGCGATGGTCGCCTTCACTCGCGACAGCGCCACGCCCCACCTCCTGCGGATCTGGAACTATATCGACGCGATCACCCAGGGCGAAGGCGATGCCGAGCGTTACCGCGCGTTCTGCGTCGGACGTGCGCGAGGGCTGGGCGACTTCGACGCGCAGTCGCTGCCAGCGGCCACCGCGATCGGCCGCTGCGACGACGCCCGCACCATCCAGGTCTACTGGCTGGCCGCGTGCGAACCCGGCAGGCAGGTGGAAAACCCGCGCCAGGTCAGCGCCTACCGCTACCCACGCCAGTACGGCCCGCAGTCGCCGAGTTTCGCCCGCGCCATGCTGCCGCCGCCGGGCAGCGCGATGCCGCTGCTGCTGTCGGGCACGGCCAGCGTGGTCGGTCACGCCTCGCAGCACGCCGGCGCCCTGCTGGCGCAACTCGACGAGACCTTCAGCAACTTCGACAGCCTGCTCGGCGCCGCCCGCCAGCATGCCCCGCTGCTGCCGGCCCGCTTCGGCAGCGGCACCCGGCTCAAGGTCTATGTCCGCGACCGCGAGGACCTGCAGACCGTCGCCGAGGCGCTGGACCGCCGCTTCGGCGACACCGTGCCGCGGCTGCTGCTGCACGCCGCGATCTGCCGCCGCGAGCTGGCTGTGGAGATCGACGGCGTCCATGGGTGAGCGGCCACGCTCAGCAGATGCCCTATCGGCATCTGCTGTGGCCGCGAACGCCCGGCCATGGATGGCCGGGCCGGACAATCCGGGATCGGCATTGTCTCGCCAGGGATGGCAGCCACAGAACCATCCCCGGATTGATGCCCTATCGGCATCTGCTGTGGCCGCGAACGCCCGGCCATGGATGGCCGGGCCGGACAATCCGGAATCGGCATTGCCTCGCCAGGGATGGCAGCCACAGAACCATCCCCAGATTGATGCCCTATCGGCATCTGCTGTGGCCGCGAACGCCCGGCCAAGGGTGAACCCGAGGCGCTGGCGTGGCATTGCCTCGCGCCTTGGGTGAACGCCCGGCACGCTGCGCCGCGCCGGACGATCCGGAGCCCGTCATGCAGCGCCATGGACGGCATCCACCGGCATGATGCAGCGACGCGATGCTCCAGCGCGTATCCTGTGTGCTCCGACCAGAGCGGGGAGCAAGCGATGGGATTGATCAGCCTGCTCTGGGGCATCTTCGCCCTGCTGTGGATGATCGTGGCACTGATTCCGCTGCTGGGTTGGGGCAACTGGTTCCTGATCCCGTTTGCCGCCCTCGGCGCGATCATCGCCGCGATCGGCATCGCCACCACCCCGCGCGAGCGCCGTGGCCGCGCCAAGGCCGGCCTGGTGCTCAATGCACTGGTGATCGTGGTCGCGATCATCCGCTTGGGCATCGGCGGCGGCATCATCTGACGGGCGACGTGGCACCGGCGACGTAGAATCCCGGCATGGCCTATCCCGACACCCGCTTCCGCCGCATGCGCCGCGATGATTTCTCGCGGCGGCTGATGCGCGAAACCACGCTTTCGGTCGACGACCTGATCCTGCCGGTGTTCGTGCATGACGCCGACGGCCGCGTGGCCGTGGCCTCGATGCCGGGGGTGGAGCGGTGCTCGGTCGATGAGCTGCTGCGGGTCGCCGAATCGGCCTGTGAACTGCGCATTCCAGCCCTGGCGCTGTTCCCCGTAACCGCACCATCGGCCAAGTCACCCGAAGCCGCCGCGGCCTGGGCCGACGACGGCCTTTGCCAACGCGCGGTGCGGGCGCTGAAATCGCGCTTCCCCGACCTCGGGGTGATCACCGACGTCGCCCTCGACCCCTACACCTCGCACGGCCAGGACGGCCTGGTCGACGACCGCGGCTACGTGGTCAACGACGCCACGGTCGAGGCGCTGGTGCGGCAGGCGCTGTCGCACGCGCACGCCGGTGCCGACGTGGTCGCGCCCAGCGACATGATGGACGGCCGCATCGGCGCGATCCGGCTGGCGCTGGAGGAGGCCGGCCTGGTGCACACCCGCATCCTGGCCTACGCCGCCAAGTACGCCAGTGCCTTCTACGGCCCGTTCCGCGATGCGGTCGGCAGCGCGGAGGCGCTGGGCAAGGGCGACAAGCGCAGCTACCAGATGGACCCGGCCAATAGCGACGAGGCCCTGCGCGAGGTCGGGCTCGACCTCGACGAGGGCGCGGACATGGTGATGGTCAAGCCCGGCCTGCCGTGCCTGGACATCGTCCGACGGGTCAAGGAGACCTTCGGCGCACCGACCTTCGCCTACCAGGTCAGTGGCGAGTACGCAATGCTCAAGGCCGCGGCGGCCAACGGCTGGCTCGACGAGCGCGCCTGCCTGCTGGAGGCGCTGCTGGCGATCCGGCGCGCCGGCGCCGACGCGGTGCTGACCTACTTCGCCCTCGACGCCGCGCGCTGGCTGCGCGACGCAGACTAGCGGTGCAGATCCGGCCAGCGCCGGACCGAGCTTGCAACGACGCACGTGCCCGCTGCGCGCGCGGGTGGGTCCGGGACCGTCGCTCGCGTAGCATCAGCAGCAGGTCCCTTCGACACAAGGCTCTCGATGTCCAGCACCGCTGCCCGCCATGCACTGTTCGGCCACCCGGTCGCGCACTCGCTCTCGCCGCGCATCCATGCGCTGTTCGGCAGGCAGGTCGGCATCGCGCTGGACTACGCCGCGATCGACTGCACGGCCGCGGACTTTCCCGCCGCGCTGGATGCCTTTGCCGCCGGTGGCGGCGGTGGAGCCAACGTCACCCTGCCGCTGAAGGAGGCCGCGCTGGCGCTGTGTGCGAGCGTCGACGAGCGCGCCCGGACAGCAGGCGTGGTCAATACCCTGATCCGTGACGGCGACGGCTGGCGCGGCGACAACACCGATGGCCTGGGCCTGCTGCGCGACCTGCGCAACCGCCAGGGTCTGGACCTGCGCGAACGCCGCACCCTGCTCCTGGGAGCCGGCGGGGGCGCCCTTGGAATCGCACCGGCGCTGCTTGATGCCGGTATAGGCGACCTGTACGTGGTCAACCGCGATTCCGCGCGCGCCGATGCGCTGGTCGACCGGCTAGGCCTCCCTGACCGCGTGCATGCACGCTACTTCGACGTCCTCGACGAGCTGGGCGAATTCACGCTGATCGTCAATGCCACCTCGGCCGCGCGCAACAGCGGTCTGCCCGAACTGCCGATGTCGCTGGTCGGACGCCGCACCGCCTGCGTCGACCTCAACTACGGCGAGGCCGCGATCCCGTTCCTGGCCTGGGCGCGCGCAGCCAACGCCCACGACGCCGTCGACGGTCTCGGCATGCTGGTCGAGCAGGCCGCGGAGAGTTTCCGGCTCTGGCACGGCGTGCGTCCGGACACCGACGAGGTCTACACCGTGCTGCGCGAACGCCAGGACAGCCTGGTCACCGCTGACTGAGCAGTCCACTGCGCCGACGCGGGGCCTGCGCTCAGCCGACGCCGCCGCCCAGGTAGTCGTCCTTCAGGCGCACGTAATGCTGCGCCGAGTAGTACAGCGCCTCGACTTCGGCATCAGTCAGCATCCGCACCTTCTTCGCTGGGTTGCCTAGCCAGAGTTCGCGCTCGCCGACCTCCTTGCCCGGCGCGACCAGCGCGCCGGCGCCGACGAAGCCATGCCTGCGCACCACCGCACCGTCGAGCACGATCGCGCCCATGCCGATGAGTGCGGCGTCTTCGATCCGGCAGGCGTGGATGATCGCCTTGTGGCCGATGGTGACGTCGTCGCCGATGACGGTGGCGAAGCCGCCGAGTTTCGCGTGCGGTCCGTCGTGGCTGACGTGGATGACGGTACCGTCCTGCACGTTGGTGCGCGCGCCGATGCGGACGTAGTTAACGTCACCGCGGATCACGGTGTACGGCCAGACCGAGGCGTCGTCGCCAAGCACGACGTCGCCGATGACGCTGGCAGCCGGATCGATGTAGGCGCGCGCGCCGAGTTCGGGGAGCTTGTCGCGGTATGGGCGCGTGATGTTCATCAGCCAATTGTAGGGCCAGCGTTGCACGCGGCCAGCGCCCGACAATGGCTGGCCTACACTGGCGGGCATGGACACGCCTGCCAGCGAACTGCGTCCCACTCTCGACCGCCTGCGCGCCGCCTGGCTGCGGCAGCGCCCGGATGCGCGCCAGCGCCTGGACGACCTCGACCGCCTGCGCGAAGCCTTCCGCGCGCGCATCGGCGCGATGACGGCCGCGATGCGCCGACTTCGGCCACCGCTCCGTGCACGAATCGCTGACCTCAGACGCGATGACGGTACTCGGCGAGATCGACCACCTGCGCAGCCACCTGCGCGGCTGGATGCGCCCGCGTCGCGTCGGCGCGGGCTGGAAGCTGTGGCCGGCACGCGCGCAGGTGCGCCGCGAACCCTTGGGCGTGGTCGGCGTGATGTCGCCGTGGAACTACCCGGTTAACCTCGCGCTGATCCCGCTGGCCACCGCCATTGCCGCCGGCAACCATGTCTACCTGAAGCCGTCGTAACACACCCCGCGCACCAGCGACTGGCTGCGCACGCTGTTGACGGACGTGTTCCCCGACGACCGCATCGCGGTCGCGACCGGCGGCGCGGAGCTCGGCGGCGCGTTCTCGGCGCTGCCCTTCGACCATGTATTCACCGGCTCCACCGCCGTCGGCCGCAAGGTGATGGCCGCTGCCGCACCGAACCTGACGCCGCTGACGCTAGAGCTCGGCGGCAAGTCGCCCGCGATCGTCGCCAAGGCCTATCCGCCGGAGAAGGCCGCCGCACGGCTGGCGACCGGCAAGTGGTTCAACGGCGGCCAGACCTGCATCGCGCCTGACTATGTACTGGTGGCACGGGCACGACGCGATGCCTTGGTCGCAGCCTTGCGCGCCGAGGCCCAGGCCCGCTACGGATCCATGGCCAATGCCGACGACTACACCCGCATCATCAACCAAGCGCAATACACGCGGCTGCGTGGTTATCTCGGCGATGCACGCGCGCGGCCTGGAGGTGATCGAGCTCGTCGACCTCGACCCCGTGCGTGCCAAGGCCGAGCGCCTGATCGCACCGACCCTGGTGCTGGAACCGGGCGACGACGCCGCGCTGATGCAGGAGGAGATCTTCGGCCCAATCCTGCCGATCCGCAGCTATGCCACGCTCGACGAGGCCATCGACTACGTGGTCGCACGCGACCGCCCACTGGCGCTGTATCCCTTCAGCCACGACCGCGCCACGGTCGAGGCCATCCTCGGCCGGGTGCTGGCCGGCGGCGTCACCGTCAACGACACCTTGCTGCACTTCGCCGCCAACGCGCTGCCCTTCGGCGGGTCGGCGCTAGCGGCATGGGCGCCTACCACGGCCGCGCCGGCTTCGACGGCATGACCAAGATGATGCCGGTGCTGTGGCAGGGGCGCTGGGCCGCCAGCGACCTGCTGCGACCGCCGTATCGCGGCCTGGTCGACCGCATGGTGCGGAGGCTCGCGCGCTGAGCCGGGCGTCAGGTGCTGGAAAACATGCGGAACGCAGCGACCGTCCGTTCCAGCGCCGCGTCGGCGATGTCGAGGTGCGTGACCATGCGGATGTCGGGCGCGTAGCCGATCGACAGGCGCACGCGGGTGTCGTCCATGCACGATTTGAGCGCGGCGTGCCGGTCCAGCGGCACTGACAGGAACACCATGTTGCTGTGCTGCGCGGTGACCTCGACGCCCGGCAGCCCGCGCAGCGCAGCGGCCAGCGCCGAGGCGCGCGCGTGGTCGTCGGCCAGGCGCGCAACGTGGTGGTCGAGCGCATGCAGCGCGCCGGCGGCGAGGATGCCGGCTTGGCGCATGCCGCCGCCGGTGACCTTGCGCCAGCGCCGCGCCTCGTCGATCAGCGCCCGGGAACCCAGCAGCACGGAGCCGACCGGCGCGCCCAGGCCTTTGGACAGGCACACCGAGACGCTGTCGAAGTGCGCGGCGATGCTGCGCACCGGGACGTCGAGCGCGGTGGCGGCGTTGTACAGCCGCGCGCCGTCGAGGTGGAAGGCGAGGCCGCGGCGGTCGCACAGCGCGCGCGCGGCGGCGAGGTAGTCCAGCGGCAGCGGCCGTCCGTGCCAGGTGTTCTCCAGGCACAGCAGGCGGCTGCGCGCGAAATGCGGATCGTCGGGCTTGATCGCACGTTCGACCGCGCCCAGCGGCAGGGTGCCGTCCTCGTCCTGCGGGATCGGCTGCGGCTGGATCGAGCCCAGCACCGCGGCGCCGCCGCCCTCGTACTTGTAGGTATGCGCGTCCATGCCGACGATGTATTCGTCGCCGCGCTGGCAGTGCGCCATCAGCGCCAGCAGGTTGGACTGGGTGCCGCTGGGCACGAACAACCCGGCCTCGAAACCGAGATCGCCGGCCAGCCGCTGCTGCAGCGCGTTGACGGTGGGATCCTCGCCGTAGACGTCGTCGCCGACCTCGGCTGCTGCCATCGCGGCCCGCATCGCGGCGGTGGGGCGGGTGACGGTGTCGCTGCGCAGGTCGATCCAGTCCATGCCGCGATGGTAGCGTGGACGCCTTGTCGCCGCGGCCCGCGGCAAGCATTGCCGGCCGCGGATCATCCACAGGATCGCGAGCCATGAAGATCGCCAGCTGGAACGTCAACTCGCTCAACGTGCGCCTGCCGCACCTCGAACAGTGGCTGCAAGATGCCACGCCCGACGTGGTCGGGCTGCAGGAAACCAAGCTCGAGGACGCGAAGTTCCCCGAAGCGGCACTGGCCGCGCTCGGCTACCGCAGCGTGTTCTGCGGGCAGAAGACCTACAACGGTGTCGCGCTGCTGGCGCGCGGGCACGCCATCGATGCCGTGCAGGCCGGCATTCCCGGCTTCGACGACCCGCAGCAACGGGTGATCGCCGCCACCGTGGGCGACCTGCGCGTAGTCAACTTGTATGTGGTCAACGGCCAGGCCGTCGGCAGCGAGAAGTACGCCTACAAGCTGCGCTGGCTGGAGGCGGTGCACAACTGGCTGGCGCAGGAGCTGCAGGCGCATCCGCGGCTGGTGGTGCTGGGCGACTTCAACATCGCCCCCGACGACCGCGACGTGCACGATCCGGCGGTCTGGCACGACCAACACATCCTGACCTCGGCCGCCGAACGCGCGGCGCTGCGGCGCCTGTACGCGCTCGGCTTGCATGACGCCTTCCGCCTGCACCACGCCGACGGCGGCCGCTTCAGCTGGTGGGATTACCGGCAGGCGGGCTTCCGCCGCGACCTGGGCCTACGCATCGACCTGACCTTGGTCTCCAACGCGCTGCGCGATGGCACGATGATGGCCGACATCGACCGCGAGCCTCGCACCTGGGAGCGACCCAGCGATCACGCTCCGGCGTGGGTCCGGCTGCAGGCTTGAACGCCCAGGATGATGCGTCGCCGCTCAAGCCCGGGGACTAATGCCGAGGGGCGAACGCACAAAAGCAAAGGCCCGGCGATGCCGGGCCTTTGCATGCAAGGTTGGAACAGTAATTCGGGTCTGTTTGGTCTTATCTGTTTGGTCTTATTGGGGCTTAACGCACGCTGCCGCGGCGGAACAGGTTGACGATCGCGAGCAGCACGATGGCGCCGATCAGTGCGGTGATCAGGAAGCCGATCCAGCCGCCGCCCAATCCAAGTCCCAGTGTCGGCAACAGCCAGCCACCGAGCAGACCGCCGATGATGCCGACCACGACGTTGAGGATGATGCCCTGCTGGCCATCGGTCTTCATGACCATGCTGGCGAGCCAGCCAGCGATACCGCCGACGATCAGGTAAATGATGAAATTCATGCGTCTCTCCTGTCCTGTGCGTGTAGGTTGCAGATTCCCCGTATGGGGCGGCCGCCAGTCTCGCGGGCACTCCGTGACGGCAGCGTCGTTAAGCCAACCGTCAGGCGGACATTAATGGGAACGGGGCGATCCGTCGATGTTGCCCTGCAGCATTCCGAGCAGGGCCGCCCTCGGCAGCTTGCCGGTCTCGTTGCGCGGCAGCGCCGGCACGCGGCGCAGGGGGCGCGGCAGGAACACCGGGTCGACCGCGGCCCGCAAGGCCGCGGTGATCTGCTCCTCGCTCAGATCGGGCGCCACCACCAGGGCGGCGATCCGCCCGACCCGGCCGGCGCCGCGGGCATCGAGCTGGAACACCACGCCATCCTCGACCCCGGGAATGGCCAGCAGGCGGCGGCTGAGGTCGGCCAGGGAAGCCCGCTTGCCGGCGATCTCCAGCAGGTCGGCCTGGCGGCCGCGCAGGCGGAAACTGCCATCGGGCTCGCTCTCGACCAGATCGGCGAGCGCCACCGGTGCTGCGAGGTGGGCGGCGTGCACCAGGGTGCCGTCAAGCTGGGGTTGCAGCCTCACCCCGGGCAGCGGCGTCCAGGCCTCCTCGCGCGCGCTGCGGCGCCGCGCGATGATGCAGGTCTCGGTGGAGCCGAACAACTCGCGCACCTCGCAACCGAAACGCGCCTCGGCCTCGGCCGCAAGCGCCTGCGGCAGCGGTGCGGTGGCAGAGACGATGCCCGCCAGGGGCGGCAGCGTCATCGTGTCCGCCTGCGCGGCGGCGTCGACCAGCGCCCGCAGGTGCACCGGCGTGGTCACCAGCAGGCGCGGGCCTGCGGCCTCCTGCAACGCCCGTGCGATGTCCTGCGGGAAAAACGGCCGCCCGCCATGCACCGCCGCGCCGCCCTGCAGAGGCAGCAACACCGACAGTTCCATGCCGTACATGTGCTGCGGCGGCACGGTAGCGACGATTTGCGGCACGGCTCCGGCCGGCCAGAGGTCGGCGAGCGCCGCCAGGTTCTGCGTGTTGCTGACGCGGAATCCACCCCAGGTCTTCGGGTTGGGCCCTGGCGCGCCGGTACTGCCGGAGGTGAAGCCGATCGCGACCACCGCATCGTCCTCAATCCGCAGCGGCCCGCCCTCGCAGGAGGTCAGTGCTTCCGGCACGCGCAGGTAGTGCGACAGCGACGACAGCGCTTCGCACCCGCAGGGGTCGCCATCGCCCAGGCAATAGCTTTCCGGATGCTGCAGGCGGACTTCGTCGATCGCCGTCCGCGTGCGCGCCGGTGGCAGCAGGGTGACCTGTCCGCGCAGCGCGGCCGCGCAGAATGCGACCAGGAACCGGTAGCGGTCCTCGCACAGGTTCAGTACGAACGGTTGCGCGGGCAGGCGGACGGCCAGGCCGCGAACGTGCGCCAGAAAGGTAGACAGCGCCACCGCGCCCGCCGGGCCGAAGGCAATCGCACGTCCGCCGGCGCCGCTCGCCAGCGGCGACGTGGACGGTACCGGCGCTGCGCCGGGCTGCGATGACTGGATGGCTGCCGACATGGCGTAATGCTCCCGGGCGCTCCTGCACGCCACGCGTGGCCCGGCGCGTCAGCGCCTGCAGGGCCGGGCCTTAGCTTACGCTGGCAGCCCCGCCCTGCGCCAAGCCGTGCCGCCCGACCATCCGCCCATGCTGCCCACTGCCGCAAACCTTTCGCTGGGACCGGTGTGCTGCGCCTGGCGTCCCCACCCCCATGGCACGCCGGCGGAGCCGGTGGTGCGCCGGTGGCTGGCGGGCCCGCTGCAGTCGAGCGCGCAGTCGCTGCCGCTGCAACGCGATGCACGCGGCCGGCCGACGCTGGGGCCGCCGCATGCCGGCACCGATGTCAGCTGGAGCCACAGCGGCGACGGTCTGCTGATGGCGCGGGGCGAGGCTGTCCGGCTCGGGACCGACCTGGAGCGCGTG
>JALZMP010000031.1 GCA_030858145.1 Pseudomonadota bacterium | reverse complement strand
TCCGAGGGCAGTGCGAAGTGGCGACGCAACTGCGCGCGCCTGCCCGGCGCTGCGGCCACGACGTCCGCGCGCCCGAGCGTGGCGGCGGCCGCCGTCGACAGTCGCTGCGCGCCAAAGCATGCGCCTTCCGGAAGCAGAAGAATGCTACGCGTCATGCCTCGGGTGATTCATTTCGGCGGGGCACCATGGCCGGCGGGCAGTGCCGGACACTGTCGGGGTGGCAGCCCCAGCCGGGATTGATACCGATGTGCACGGCTCAGCGGCCGTAGCTGACTTCGACGATCTCGTACTCGCGGGTGCCGCCTGGCGCTTCGATGGTGGCGATGTCGCCCTCGTGCTTGCCGATCAGCGCGCGTGCCACCGGCGAGGAAATGGCGATCAGGCCCTGCTTGATGTCGGCCTCGAGGTCGCCGACGATCTGGTAGCGCCGGATTCTATTGGGATCGTCCTCGCCGGTGGCCTCGTCGGCCAGCACCACCCGGGCGCCAAACACGATCCGGCTGCCGGCGTCGATCGTGCTCAGGTCGATGATCTGCGCATGCGACAACTCGGACTCCAGGGTCTTGATCCGACCCTCGATAAAGCCCTGCTGATCGCGAGCGGCGTGATACTCGGCGTTCTCCTTGAGGTCGCCGTGGGCGCGTGCTTCGGCGATGGCCTGGATCACCGCCGGGCGCTGCACCGACTTTAATTGCTCGAGTTCTCCGCGCAGGCGCGCGGCACCTTCGGCGGTCAATGGCGCCCTCATGGCGTGTCCTTGGTATGCATGTCCAGTTCCTTGTGCAAGTCCTGCAGGGCGAGCACCGGTCCGGTGCCGCGGTACTCCAGAGAATGCAGCAACGCTTTCGCACCGGCAATGGTGGTGGAGTACGTCACCCGCTGCTGCAGCGCCTCGCGGCGGATCGAGAACGAATCGGCGATCGCCTGGCGGCCCTCGGTGGTGATGACGATGTAAGCGATCTCGCCATTCTTGATCAGGTCGACGATGTGCGGCCGGCCCTCGATGACCTTGTTGACGCGCTCGCAGTCGACGCCGTTGCCGCGGAGCCAGTCCGCGGTGCCGCCGGTGGCGACGATGGTATAGCCTCGGCGCACCAGCGCCTCGGCGACGGGCAGCAGCCGCGGCTTGTCGGGATCCCGCACCGACAGGAACGCCTTGCCGACCGGCGGCGCCTGGATGCCCGCGGCCTCCTGGGCGCGCGCGAACGCGGCGCCGAAGCTGCGGCCCACGCCCATGACCTCGCCGGTGGAGCGCATCTCCGGCCCGAGGATCGGGTCCACACCCTGGAACTTTGCAAACGGGAAGATCGCTTCCTTGACCGAGTAATAGTCCGGCACGACCTCTCGGGTCACGCCCTGCTCGGCGAGGGTCTTGCCGGCCATGCAGCGAGCGGCGATTGCGGCCAGCGGCACGCCGGTGGCCTTTGACACGAAGGGCACCGTGCGCGAGGCGCGAGGATTGACTTCCAGCAGGTAAATCGCCGCTTCGCCCTCGTCGTCGGTCTGCACCGCGAACTGGGTGTTCATCAGGCCGACCACGTCGAGCGCGCGGGCCAGCGCGACCACCTGTTCGCGGAGTTGTACCTGCACCGCGGCGGTCAGCGAGTACGGTGGCAGCGAGCAAGAGGAGTCGCCGGAATGCACGCCCGCCTCCTCGATATGCTCCATCACGCCGCCGATCAGCACCTGACCGTCCTTGTCGGCGATCACGTCGACGTCAACCTCGACCGCATTGTCGAGGAAGCGGTCGAGCAGCACGGGGGACTTCTCCGATACCTTGACCGCATCGCGGATGTAGCGCGCCAGGTCGGCGTCGGAATGCACCACCTCCATCGCACGGCCGCCGAGCACGTAGCTGGGGCGCACCACCATCGGATAGCCCACGTCCTTGGCCAGCGCCAGCGCCTCCTCGGCGTTGCGGGCGATGCGGTTCGGGGGCTGCTTCAAGCCGAGCATTTCGACCATTTGCTGGAAACGCTCGCGGTCCTCGGCTAGGTCGATCGAATCCGGCGAGGTGCCGATGATCGGCACGCCGTTGGCCTCCAGCGCGCGGGCCAGCTTCAGCGGCGTCTGCCCGCCATACTGCACGATCACGCCCTTGGGCTTTTCCAGCGCGACGATCTCGAGCACGTCCTCGAGGGTCAGGGACTCGAAATACAGCCGGTCGGAGGTGTCGTAATCGGTCGACACCGTCTCCGGGTTGCAGTTGACCATGATGGTCTCGAAACCGTCCTCGCGCAGCGCGAGCGCGGCGTGCACACAGCAGTAGTCGAACTCGATCCCCTGCCCGATCCGGTTGGGGCCGCCTCCCAGCACCATGATCTTGTCGCGCGAAGTCGGTTCCGCCTCGCACTCGTTCTCATAGGTCGAGTACAGGTAGGCGGTGCTGGTGGCGAACTCGGCGGCGCAGGAATCCACGCGCTTGTAGACGGGCCGGATGCCGTGGGCGCGGCGCAGAGCGCGCACTGCCTGTTCGTCGCTGCCGACCAACTGTGCGAGGCGTACGTCGGAAAAGCCCTTGCGCTTGAGCCGGCGCAGGCGGGCGGCACCGAGCGCGTCGATGCCGGCGGCGGCGACCTCGGCCTCGGTCGCCACGATCTCCTCGATCTGGTCCAGGAACCACGGGTCGACGAACGACAGCGCATGCACCTCTTCCACCGACATCCCGGCGCGGAAGGCATCGGCAATGAAGAATATCCGCTCAGGGCCGGCCTCCCTGATCTCGCGGCGCAGTGTGACGAGGTCGTCCTCGCTGGCCAAGTCCAGGCCGGTGGGATCGAGCCCGAACTTGCCGGTCTCCAGCCCGCGCAACGCCTTCTGCAACGACTCCTGGAAAGTGCGGCCGAAGGCCATCACCTCGCCGACGGATTTCATCTGCGTGGTCAGCCGCGCATCGGCCTGCGGGAACTTCTCGAAGGCGAACCGTGGGATCTTGGTAACCACGTAATCGATGCTGGGTTCGAACGATGCCGGCGTCTGCCCCCCGGTGATCTCGTTCGTCAGCTCGTCCAGGGTGTAGCCCACCGCGAGCTTGGCGGCGACCTTGGCGATCGGAAAGCCGGTGGCCTTCGACGCGAGCGCCGAACTGCGCGACACCCGCGGATTCATTTCGATCACGACGACTCGGCCGTCGTTCGCGTTGATGCCGAACTGCACGTTGCTGCCGCCGGTGTCGACGCCGATCTTCCGCAGTACCGCGATCGAGGCATCGCGCAGGCGCTGGTATTCCTTGTCGGTGAGGGTCTGCGCCGGGGCCACGGTGATCGAGTCGCCCGTGTGCACGCCCATCGGGTCGAGGTTCTCGATCGAGCAGACGATGATGCAGTTGTCCGCGGTGTCGCGGACCACCTCCATCTCGAACTCTTTCCAGCCCAGCATCGACTCCTCGACCAGCACCTCGTGCACCGGCGACAGCTCCAGCCCGCGTTTGACGATGTCCTCGAATTCCTCGCGGTTGTAGGCGATGCCGCCGCCGCTGCCACCAAGGGTGAAGCTGGGGCGGATGATGGTCGGGTAACCGACCCGCGACTGGATGTCGACGGCCTGCGCGAAGCTCTTCGCGATCTCGGCCTTGGGACAGTCCAGTCCGATCTCGCCCATGGCGACCCGGAACAGTTCGCGGTCCTCGGCCATCATGATCGCCTCGCGTCTGGCGCCGATCAGTTCGACGCCGTATTTGTCGAGGACACCGTGGTCAGCCAGGTCGAGCGCGCAGTTGAGCGCGGTCTGTCCGCCCATGGTCGGCAGCAGGGCATCGGGCCTCTCGCGGGCGATGATCTTCTCGACCGTCTGCCAGTGGATCGGCTCGATGTAAACCGCGTCGGCCATCCCCGGGTCGGTCATGATCGTCGCCGGGTTGGAGTTCACCAGCACCACCCGAAAACCTTCTTCGCGCAGCGCTTTGCAGGCCTGCGCGCCCGAGTAGTCGAACTCGCAGGCCTGGCCGATCACGATCGGCCCGGCGCCGATGATCAGGATGGTCTTGAGATCGGTGCGACGTGGCATGTCAGCGCGCCTCCATCGATGCCATGAACCTGTCGAACAGTGGCGCCACATCATGCGGCCCCGGCGAGGCTTCAGGGTGGCCCTGGAAGCTGAAGGCGGGGGCGTCGGTCAGGGCGATGCCCTGGTTGCTGCCGTCGAACAGCGAGCGATGGGTGACGCGGACGTTCGCCGGCAGGGTGGATTCGTCGACCACGAAACCGTGGTTTTGCGAGGTGATCGCGACCCGGCCGCTGTCGAGGTCGATCACCGGGTGGTTGGCGCCGTGGTGGCCGAATTTCATCTTGATGGTCTTGGCCCCGGCTGCCAGGGCGAGCAGCTGGTGGCCCAGGCAGATGCCGTAAGTCGGGATACGGCGCTCGATCAAAGTGCGGATCGCGGCGATGGCGTAGTCGCAGGGTTTCGGATCGCCGGGGCCGTTGGACAGGAACACGCCATCGGGCTGCAGCGCGAGCACGTCATCCGCCGGCGTCTGCGCCGGCACCACGGTCAGATCGCAACCACGCTCGGCGAGCAGGCGCAGGATGTTGCGCTTGACCCCGAAATCGTAGGCGACGACCTTGTACCTGCCCGAGGCCTGGGCGAAGGTACCGCTGTCGAGGTCCAGCGCACCCTCGCGCCATGGATAGGCCGCGGCGGTGCTGACCTCCCTCGCGAGATCCATGCCCTTGAGCCCGGGAAACTTTCGCGCGGCCTCGATCGCATGCGCGGCGTCGATGGCGCCGGCCATCAGCGCGCCGCTCTGGGCACCGCGATCGCACAGCCGTCGGGTCAGCCGACGGGTGTCGATATCGGCGATGGCAACGATGCCGCGCGCGCGTAGCCACTCCGGCAGCGCGACCTCGCTGCGCCAGCTGCTGGGCCGCCGCGGCACGTCGCGCACCACCAGCCCGGCCGCCCAGGGCTGAGCGGACTCGTCATCGTGCGCGTTGCATCCGGTATTGCCGACGTGGGGATGGGTCAGGGTGACGATCTGGCACGCGTAGGAGGGATCGGTGAGGATCTCTTGGTAGCCGGTCATCGCGGTGTTGAACACCACCTCGCCCACCGACAACCCATCGGCGCCCACGGAAATCCCCTCGAACACGGTGCCGTCTTCAAGGGCCAGGATTGCGGGTACGGTCACGTGCTTCGCCTACGTCGGGTTGCAGAAAGCCACCGAAGCGGTCTGGACCGGTCCGGAGGCGAGTGGAATCAGGCGAGCGGGGATGATACCGGGGCCAGGGCGGCAACGCCACCGTCGCTGGGCCTCGTCCAACCATCGCGCTGTGCTCTGCTGGCGATGGCCCGGGGCAGCAGACCCTACAGCAGGTCGCGCAGGCGGTATTCGCCGGGATCGCGACCTGCCAGCCGCGCCGCGGCATGCAGCGCGCCGCGGGCGAAGATGTCGCGACTGGTCGCGCGATGGACAAGCTCGATGCGCTCCCCGGCACCGGTGAGCTGGACGATGTGCTCGCCAACGATGTCACCGGCCCGCAAACTGGCGTAGCGTGGCTCGACACCACCCTGTTGCGCCAAGGCGCCAAGTGCGAGCGCGGTGCCCGAGGGCGCGTCCTTCTTCTGCGTGTGGTGCGTCTCGACGATATCGCAATCCCACGCTGGCAGCGCCGCCGCTGCGCGCTCGACGAGATCGCCGAGCACCGCGACGCCCAGGCTGAAGTTTGCCGCCCACAGCACAGGAATCCGTCCCGAGGCGGCCGTCAGCGCCTCGCGCTGGCCATCGGACAGGCCAGTGGTGCCCGACACGAAACCGCTGCCCCGCTTTACACAGAGCGCCAGGATGGCATCGAACGCGTCCGGCGAGCTGAAGTCGACGGCGACATCGAACACCGGCACCGCATGCAGTTCCCGAGGCGCGAACTGCGGCACGCCGTCCACCACGCGCTGCTCGACCCTGCGCGCAACCGCCGCGACCACGGTGCAGGCGTCGTGGCTTGCGCACAGCCGCACCAGAGCGCGGCCCATGCGGCCCGAGGCGCCGTGGATCAACAATCGAACCTGTGCGGACATGGAGGCAGGCTATAGGTGCGCAGCGGTGCCGACAAGCGCTGGCGCGGACCAGCATGTTCGCGTACCGGCGTTCAGGAGATCATCCGCTCCCAGAAGCCCTTGACCCCGTCGACGAAGGTGCTGGATCGCGGCGAATGCCGGCGCGCGTTGTCGCCGGTGAAGGTCGCCTCGAACTGGTCGAGCAGGTCGCGCTGCTCGGTGGTCAGGTTGACCGGGGTTTCCACCACGGCCTTGCAGTAAAGGTCGCCCGTGCGGGGTGAGCGCACGGACTTGACGCCCTTGCCGCGCAGGCGGAACACCTTGCCAGTCTGGGTCTCGGCGGGAATCCGGATCTCGGCCTCGCCGCCGAGTGTTGGTACGCGCACGATGTCACCCAGCGCCGCCTGGGTGATGCGGATCGGCACCTCGCAGTGCAGGTCATCGCCGTCGCGGACGAAGAATTCGTGGGGGCGCACGCGCACCTCGACGTACAAGTCCCCCGGCGGGCTGCCGGCCGGACCCGCCTCGCCCTCGCCCGCCAGGCGGATGCGATCGCCGCTGTCGACACCGGGGGGGATCTTGACCGATAACACCTTCTCTTCCTCGACCCGGCCGTTACCGCGGCACTCCGTGCACGGCGTGCGGAAGGTCTGGCCGCGGCCGTGACAGTGCGGGCACGGCTGCTGCATGGAAAAGATGCCGCGCTGGTAGCGCACCTGGCCACGGCCGTGGCAGGTCTCGCAGGTGTCCAGCTTGCCGTCCTCCGAGCCGGTGCCCTTGCACGGCTCGCACTCGGCCAGGGTTGGCAGCTCGATGCGCTTGTCGAGCCCGGCCACGGCCTCTTCCAGGTCGAGCTCCAGCACGTAGCCCACGTCGGCGCCGCGTCGCGGACCGCGCTGCGCGCCACCGCCGAAGATGTTGCCGAAGATGTCGCCGAAGATGTCGCCCATGTCGGCGGCACCGGGGCCGGCATTGCCGCCGCCCATGCCGTGCTCGAACGCGGCGTGGCCGTGCTGGTCGTACATCCGGCGCTTGCCGCCGTCGGACAGGACTTCATAGGCTTCCTTGCAGGCCTTGAACTGCTCCAGCGCCGAGGCGTCGCCCGGGTTGCGGTCCGGGTGGTGCTTCATGGCGCAACGACGGTAGGCCTTCTTCAGCTCCTCGTCGCTGACGTTGCGGGCCACGCCCAGGGTTTCGTAGTAGTCGCGTTTGCTCATATGCAGCCGGAAGCCGGTAACCGGGAGCCGGTAACCGGAGAGCGGCTGCGGACTGCTTTCCCGCTACCCGCTACCGGTTCCCGGCTCGCGAAGAAAAAGCAGGCCCGGAGTTGGGCCTGCTGTGGCATCACTTCTTGTCGTCGTCCTGGACCTCGGTGAACTCGGCGTCGACGACGTCGTCTTGCTTGCGGTCCGGGCTCTCGGGGCCCTCACCCTCGCCCCCCGGCGCCTGCTGCGCGGCGGCTGCAGCCGCGGCGAACAGCGCTTGGGCGGCCTCCTCCAGGCCCTTGGTCTTGGCCTCGATCTGGGGTTTGTCGTCGCCCTTCATCGCGGTCTCGACCTCGGCGATCGCGCCCTCGACGCGGCCGATCACATCACCCGGCACCTTGTCGCCGTTGTCCTTGATCGCGCTGCGCGCGCTGTGCACGAGGGCGTCGGCCTGGTTGCGGGCGGTGACCAGCTCGTGGAACTTCTTGTCCTCCTCGCGATGGGCCTCGGCGTCGCTGACCATGCGCTGGATCTCGTCATCGGACAGGCCGGAACCGGCTTTGATCTCCACCTTCTGCTCCTTGCCGGTCTTCTTGTCCTTTGCGGTGACGTGGACGATGCCGTTGGCGTCGATGTCGAACGACACCTCCACCTGCGGCATCCCGCGCGGCGCGGCGTCGATCCCGGTCAGGTCGAATTTCGCCAGCGACTTGTTGTAACGGGCCTGCTCGCGCTCGCCCTGCAGCACGTGCACGGTGACCGCGCTCTGGTTGTCCTCGGCGGTGGAGAAGGTCTGCGCGGCCTTGGTCGGCACCGTGGTGTTCTTCTCGATGATCTTGGTGAACACGCCGCCCAGGGTCTCGATGCCGAGGCTCAGCGGGGTCACGTCGAGCAGCAGCACGTCCTTGACGTCGCCGGCCAGCACGCCGCCCTGCACCGCGGCACCGATCGCGACCGCCTCGTCGGGGTTGACGTCCTTGCGCGGTTCCTTGCCGAAGAACTCCGCCACCGCCTGCTGCACCTTGGGCATGCGGGTCTGGCCGCCGACCAGGATCACCTCGTTGATGTCGCTGGCGCGCACGCCGGCGTCATTGAGCGCGATCCGGCAGGGCTCGATGGTCTTCTTCACCAGATCCTCGACCAGCGACTCCAGCTTGGCGCGGGTGAGCTTGATGTTGAGGTGCTTCGGGCCCGAAGCGTCGGCGGTCACGTAGGGCAGGTTGACTTCGGTGTGCTGCGCGCTGGAGAGTTCGATCTTGGCGCGCTCGGCGGCGTCCTTGAGGCGCTGCAGGGCCAGCGGGTCCTTGCGTAGGTCGATTCCCTGGTCCTTGTTGAACTGCTCGACCAGGTAGTCGATGACGCGCTTGTCGAAGTCCTCGCCGCCGAGGAAGGTGTCGCCATTGGTGGCTAGTACCTCGAACTGCTTCTCGCCATCCACGTTGGCGATCTCGATGATCGAGACGTCGAAGGTGCCGCCGCCCAGGTCGTACACGGCGATCTTGCGGTCGCCACCGGCCTTGTCCATGCCGTAGGCCAGCGCGGCCGCGGTTGGCTCGTTGATGATGCGCTTGACGTCGAGCCCGGCGATCTTGCCGGCGTCCTTGGTCGCCTGGCGCTGGGAGTCGTTGAAGTAGGCCGGCACCGTGATCACCGCCTCGGTGACGGTTTCGCCAAGGTAGGCCTCGGCAGTCTTCTTCATCTTCTCCAGAATCCGTGCGGAGACTTCCTGCGCGGAGAGCTTGTTGCCGTCGCCGGTCTGCACCCATGCGTCGCCGTTGTCGTGCTCGACGATGCCGTAGGACACCAGCTCGATGTCCTTCTGCACCTCGTCGTCGCTGAACTTGCGGCCGATCAGGCGCTTGACCGCGTAGAAGGTGTTCTTGGGGTTGGTGACCGCCTGGCGCTTGGCGCTGGCGCCGACCAGGACCTCGCCGTCCTTGGTGTAGGCGACGATCGACGGCGTGGTGCGGTCGCCCTCGCTGTTCTCGATGACCTTGGGCTTGCCGCCCTCCATAATCGCCACGCACGAATTGGTCGTGCCCAGGTCGATGCCGATGATCCTTGCCATTGTGTTGCCCTCGCGGAATGTCGTGGGTGTGGGCGACGTAGCCGCCGATGTCGCTGATCTGGGGGTCGCCGGCGGGCGGTTCAAGCGCCGCGGCTTACTCGTGCCTGGCCACCGCCACCATCGCCGGCCGCAGCAGCTGGTCGTTGAGCAGGTAGCCCTTCTGGAAGGTCTGCGCGACCGCTCCAGGCGCAAGGCCCTCGGCGTCCACGATGCTCACGGCCTGGTGGTGGTCGGGGTTGAAGCCCTCGCCTGGCACCGGCGCCACTGCGACCAGGCCGTGCTTGGCGGCGACGCGGTGCAGTTCGCGCAGGGTCAGCTCGAGGCCGTCGCGTAGCGGGTCGTCGGCATCGGCGGTCGCCAGCGCCGCATCGATGCTGTCCATCACCGGCAACAGGTCGCCCAACAGCTGCTTGTTGGCGAAACGACAGGCATTGCCAACCTCGCGCTCCATGCGTTTGCGCTGGTTCTCAAGGTCGGCGCGCTCAATCAGCGACTGCGCGCGCAGCTGCTCGAGTTCACCCTTCAGCGCTTCCAGTTCATCCTGGGGCGCGGTGTCGTGGTCGTTCGCGGCCGCCTCGGCGGCCTCCTGGATGGGTTCGGTCGTCATCGGTTGATCGGGGTCCGGATCGGCGCGGGTGCCGGCATGGGCCCTGCCCGGGCGCCGACCGGACAGCTATGGGGCTGCCCGCTCCGGATTCAAGGCAAGTCCGAGCACGTCGGCCGCGGCCTGCACCACCGGGACCACCCGCTCGTAGGCCATCCGCGTCGGCCCGATCACCCCGAGCACCCCGAGCACCTGGCCGCCGCTGCCGTAGGAGGCGGTCACCAGCGACACGCCCTCCAGTGGCGCCAGCCCGGTCTCCTCGCCGATGAAGATGCGCACCCCGGGCGCCTTCGCCGTGCGCTCGAGCAATTGCAGGATCTCGCGCTTGCGCGCAAAGGCCTCGAACAGATCGCGGAGGCGGTCGAGATCGGCCAGGTCCTGCATGCCAATCAGCCGGGTCTGCCCGGCGACCAGCATGTCGTCACCCTCCACGGCAAGCGCCTGATCGGCCAGTTCCACCGACTGCGCCAGCAGCGTCTGCATCTCGCTGCGCGCGTCACGCATGTCGTGCACTAGGCGGGCGCGGATTTCCGGCAGCGAGCAGCCCGCGAAGTGGGTGTTGAGGTAGTTGGCCACCCGCTCGAGCTCCCCGGCGTCATAACTGCGGCGGGTCTGCACGATCCGGTTCTGCACCTCGTGATCGGCGAATACCACGATCGCCATCACCCGGCTTCCCTCGGGGGTGTTCTCGATGGCCACGAAATCGATGTGGCGGAAGGCAAACTGCTCGCGGCCGGGCACGCTGACCACGCCCACGAACCGGGTCATCGCCGACACCAGCTCCGAGGCCGATCCCAACAGCGACTGGGTGCCGCTCCCGGCTGGCATCCGTGCGCGCAGGCGCGCAACCTCGGCCTCCGGCAGCGGCCTGACCTGCAGCAGCGAGTCGACGAATACGCGATAGCCCTGGGTGGTGGGCACGCGCCCCGCGGAGGTGTGCGGCGCCGACAGCAGGCCGAGCTCCTCGAGGTCGGCAAGGATGTTGCGGATCGTCGCCGGACTCACGTCCAGGCCGGCGTGCCGGGCCAGTGTCTGCGAGCCCACCGGCTCGCCGTCGCGGATGTGGCGTGCGATCAGCGTCCGCAGCAGCTGCCGGGCACGGGGGTCGAGCGCACGGTCGGGGCTTCGGGTCATGCCATGGATATAAGCCCGCGGCGGCCAGGCCGCAAGGGCGGCGTCGCTGTCGGCCGTCGCAGGCCCTGCGTCAGGCGCATGGCAGGCTGCCTGCCGGCACGGCACAATCGCGCAGCATGCTCAGGCACCTCTCGATCAAGGATTTCGCTGTGGTCTCCGCTACCGAACTCGAATTCGGGCCGGGGATGACTGTGATTTCGGGCGAAACCGGCGCCGGCAAGTCGCTGCTGGTGGATGCCCTGGGCTTCCTCTCCGGCCTGCGCGCCGACAGTGCGATGGTGCGCCACGGTGCGCAGCGCGCCGAACTTGCCGCCAATTTCGATGTCGCTGCCGTACCCGCCGCGCTGGACTGGCTGCAGGCGCAGGAATTCGACGATGCCCACGCTTGCCTGCTGCGGCGCACCCTGCGCGCCGACGGCGGCTCGCGGGCCTGGATCAACGGCCGCCCGGCGACGCTGTCGCAGATGTCGGAACTGGCCGGCCTGCTGGTCGAGATCCATGGCCAGCACGAACACCAGGCCCTGCTGTCGCGCGGCAGCCAACTGGCCCTGCTCGACGCCTATGCCCGCCACGCGCCGCTGCTTGCGCAGGTGCACGAGACGGCACGTCAATGGAGCGCCCTGGCGCGCGAGCGCGACACCCTGGCCGGGCGTGGCGACAGCGCCGAGCGCATCGACTGGCTTGCGCACCAGCTCGACGAGCTGGACCGTGAAACCCTCGCCCCCGACGCGATTTCCAAGCTCGACGCCAGCCACCGCCGCCACGCGCACGCCGCAGACCTGATCGCCGGCTGCGACGACGCCATCGCCCGCCTCGCCGGCGACGACGCCACCGCCCTGCCCGCCCAGCTTCAGCAGCTGCGCGGAGTGCTCGCCCGACTGCAAGCGCACGAGCCGCGCCTGGCCGAGGTCGATACCTTGCTCGAGGCCGCCGCGATCCAGCTCGACGAGGCCACGGGCCTGCTCGACCGCATCCGCACCGACCTCGACGTGGATCCGGCGCAGTTCGACGAGCTCGAACGCCGGCTGGCCCGCCTGCACGCACTGGCCACCAAGCACCGGGTCGCGCCCGAGGCGCTGGCCACGCACCGCGAGCGGCTCGCGGGCGAGCACCAAGCGCTGCGCGAGGCCGATGCCCGGCTGGCGGTGCTGGACAGCGAGATCGAAACCGCTGGCCACGGCTGGCGCCAGGCAGCCGCCGTCCTGGGCGCCTCGCGGGCGCAGGCCGGCCAGCGCCTGGCGCAGGCGACCAGCGGGCTGATCGCCGAACTCGGCATGGCCGGGGGCCGCTTCGAGACCGCATTCGAGCCGGTCGACCACACGCGTCCCGACCCCCAGGGGGGCGAGCGCGTCGAGTTCCTGGTCAGCGCCAACGCCGGG
The DNA here is from genome assembly GCA_030858145.1 of Pseudomonadota bacterium. Classification (GTDB taxonomy): domain Bacteria; phylum Pseudomonadota; class Gammaproteobacteria; order Xanthomonadales; family Xanthomonadaceae; genus Luteimonas. The sequence goes on along the minus strand of JALZMP010000031.1, from coordinate 11,730 downwards.
CAGCCGCCGCGCCCGCTGCGCAAGGTGGCCTCGGGCGGCGAGCTGTCGCGGATCTCGCTGGCGATCGAGGTCGCCGCGCTGGGCCTCGACGCAGTGCCGACTATGGTCTTCGACGAGGTCGATGCCGGGATCGGCGGCGCCGTGGCCGAGATCGTCGGCCAGCGGCTGCGCGCGCTGGGCGAGCGCCGACAGGTGCTCTGTGTCACCCACCTGCCCCAGGTCTCGGCCCAGGGCCACGCCCACTACCGGGTCAGCAAGGCAGCGACCACCGGCGTCACCCAGAGCGAGGTGCAGCTGCTCGACGGCTCGCAGCGCCGGGAGGAACTGGCGCGGATGCTCGGCGGCGTGGATGTCAGCGACGAGGCCCGGGCCGCGGCGAAACGGCTGCTCGACGACGTGGCCTGAGCCAGCGCGATCCGACTGCGGATCAGCGCTGCGCCTGCTTGCGCACGTACAGCACCAGCGAGTGCTCCTCCAGCACGTAGCCATGCTTCTCGGCGATCTCACGCTGCAGCTTCTCGATTTCGGCGCTTTCGAACTCGATGATGCGGCCATTGTCGATGTCGACCATGTGGTCGTGGTGGCCGCCGCGGTCGAGCTCGTAGACCGCGGTGCCGCCCTCGAAATTGTGTTTGAGCACCAGGCCCGCGGCTTCGAACTGGGTCAGTACCCGATAGACCGTGGCCAGACCGATCTCGTCGCCGCTGTCGAGCAACTGGCGGTAGATGTCCTCGGCCGACATGTGGTGCTGCGCCGATTTCTTCTCGAGCAGCTCGAGGATGCGCATCCGCGGGTGCGTCACCTTCAGTCCAGCCTTGCGGAGGTCCTGCGATTCCATGCCGTTCCCATTCACGGACGGTTTAGCCATCGACGATTGAGTCGTCCCCGGTTTGGCGCCGGCGCGCGCAAATCGGCTCGCGGCGCTCGCCCGGAGTGTATCATCGACCCGATTTCATTCGACGGCCCCTCCATGCGTCCGATCCGTATAGCAAGATTCGTGTTGCCCGCCCTGCTGGCCCTCGCCACCGCGGCCTGCGGCATCCTCTACAAGCAGCCGGTCTACCAGGGCAACCTGATCGAGAAGACCGCCGCCGACCAGTTGCAGGCCGGCATGGACCGTCAGCAGGTGATGGCCCTGCTCGGCACGCCCTCGATCGCCGACCCCTTCCACCAGCAACGCTGGGATTACACCGCCAGCCAGCGTACCGGGCGGCGTGACCGCACCGAGGTCAAGACTCTGACCCTGTGGTTCGAGAACGACGCGCTGGCGCGCTGGGAAGGCGAGTACTTCCCCGAGCAGGACCAGGCGCTGGCCGCGGAGATGCGGAAGTTCGGCAACCTGCCCCGCGACAAGAAGACCCAGCGCCGGCGCTGATCGCCGACTTGACGTGTCCGCCGCCTGGGCGTCAGGCCGGCGGCCCGCCTTTCGCTGCCCGCCGTCGCCGCGCCTCCTTGGGATCAAGCTCCAGCGGCCGCAGCAGCTCCAGCCGGTCCCCGTCGCGCACTTCGGCCTGCGTGTCGACCCGTTCGCCAAAGATCGCATGTCCATCGATCCCCGCCAGGTCGAAGCCACTGGCCGCAACGGCATCGGCCACCGTGGCGCCGACAGGCAACTCCACCATGACCGCCTTGTGCCGGCGCGGCCAGGCGCGGACCACCTCGACCCGGTGCACCTCGACCTGGAGCAGCTCGACTCGAATCCCGGATGCGCCGGCCATCGCGCCCGCCTGCCTAGTCCTCGCCCCGGTCGGCGATGCGCACGAAATCGTTGACCATGCGGTCGGCCAAGCCCTGGAATCCGAGCGTGAACGCCGGTGTCAGCAGCCGGCTCTGCGGCTCGAACTCCAGAGTCAGCGTGACCTTGCACGCCGATTCGTCCAGCGCGTGGAACTGCCAGTGGCCCTCGAGGCGGCGGAACGGGCCGTCGCGCAGGTCCATGTCGATGCGGTGCGGCGGCGACAAGGTATTGCGGGTGGTGAACCAGGTGTGGATGCCACCAATGCCCAGGTCCAGGCGCGCGACCACGTGGGTGTCGTCGGCCTCGATCGCTTCCGCCCCCGCGCACCAGTCGAATCGCGCCGGATACGCCGCGACATCGTTGACCAGCGCGAACATGCGCGCGGCAGAATGCTCGACCAGGGCGCTGCGTTGGATCGTGGGCATGGGCAGTGGGTTCCGCGCCGTGCCGGCTGCCACAGGCAGGCCGGCTTCGGCGACAATATCCGCGATGAGCAAACAGGCCGCACAGGATAAGGCAAACGGCGGTGGCACGAAGGCCGGCAAGTCCCCCTCCGGGGGCAAGACCATCGCGCTGAACAAGCGCGTCCGCCACGAATACCACCTCGAGGACCGCTTCGAGGCCGGCCTCGTGCTGCAGGGCTGGGAGCTGAAGTCGATCCGTGCCGGACGGGCGCAGATCGGCGAGAGCTACGCCGTGGTCCGTGGCGGCGAACTGTTCCTGTTCGGCGCCCAGATCACGCCCTTGATCTCCGCCTCCACCCACGTCGTCGCCGATGACCGGCGCACGCGCAAGCTGTTGCTGCACCAGCGCGAGATCGACCAGCTGGTCGGGCGCATCCAGCGCGACGGCTACACCCTGGTGCCCACCGCGCTGTATTGGAAGGGCAACAAGGTCAAGGCCGAACTGGCGCTGGCCAAGGGCAAGCAGAGCCACGACAAGCGCGAGGCCGCCAAGGACCGCGACTGGGCGCGCGACAAGCAGCGGGTGATGCGTCGGCACAACCGCGAGGCTTGAGCGGCTCGGGATTCGGGAACAGCGTAACGCCGAGGCTGAGATCACGTGGCGGCCTTGATCGGCAGGTTTGCGGTGCCAGCGCTGTGTCTTCGGCATTCACTTGCGCGTGTGGCCAGGCCGAGATGACCGGAAAGCTAGTCGGTCTCCTCCACCGGCAGGCTGAAACGGAAGGTCGCACCCTTGCCTGGCGCACCTTCGGCGCTGATCCTGCCGCCATGGCGCTCGACGATGCGCTTGACCGACGCCAGTCCGATACCGTGCCCGGCGAACTCGTTCTGGCTGTGCAGGCGCTGGAACGGCCGGAACAGCTTGTCGACGTAGTCCTGCGCGAAGCCTGCGCCGTTGTCGCGCACGTGGAACGTACGCATCTCGCCATCGTCCGCCTCCAGCCCGAATTCGATCCGCGCCGGCCGGGCATCGCGGCTGAACTTCCAGGCATTGCCGAGCAGGTTCAGCAGCAGGTTGTGCACCAGCGCCGGATCTCCGCTGGCGCGCAGACCCGGCACAATCGCCACCTCCACTTCGCGCCCCGGCTCGCCGGTGCGCAGCTCGGCCACGATCTCCTCTGCCAGGCTGCTCAGGTCGAGCGTGGCGAGGTCCAAGGCGCCGCGCGACAGTCGCGACATCTTCAGCAACGCGTCGATCAGGTCGCTCATGCGCGCGGTGGCGGCACGCACACGCCCGAGGTAACCACGCCCGGGCTCGTCGATCACGTCGGCATAGCGCTCGCTGAGCAGCCTGCTGAAGCCGTCGATCGAACGCAGCGGCGCGCTGAGGTCGTGCGACACGCTATAGGCAAAGGACTGCAGCTCCTCGTTGGCCTGTCTCAGCTCGCGGGTGCGCAGTGCCACGCGTGCCTCCAGGGTACGATTCAGGGCGTTGACCTGGGCTTCGGCGCGCAGCTGGTCGGTCACGTCCTCGACCTGCACCAAGCCGTCGACCGTGGTTCCGGTCTCGCCCGGGACCGGCGCGAAGGTCACCCGCAGATGGCGGTGTTCGCCGTCGCTGCGGCGCAGTTCGCGGGTGGCCTGGTAGACGCCGGTGCCGATGACGCGCAGTTCGCCGCGCTCGGAGAGGTCCCACTTGCCATCCATGAAGTAGGCGGGGAACACGGTGCCTGCCAGTTGCTCCGGGGAACTGTGCAGGATGTCGGCCAGCGCCGAATTGGCTTCAAGGATCCTGCCGTCCCGATCCAGCAGCGCCTGGCCGATGGGGGAGAACTGCAACGCGTTGCGGAAGCGCAGCTCGCTGCGCCGGTGCGATTCGCTCAGGCGGGCGGCAATGCGTTGCGCCTGCGCCTGGGTCCGGGCCAGCGACAGCGCCACCGCGAACAGCAGCAACGACGCCAACAGGCCGACCGCCAGCGTCATCTGCAGGCTGGTCAGGCGTGCCGCAAGATTGGTGTCCGCAGGCGGCGACTGGAATTCGATCCGCCACTTGCGGCCGTAGAACTCCCGCTCGATGACATGCCAAAGTGCGCTGCCGTCGCGCACGAACACGGCCTCGTCGTCGGCAATGGGGTACAGCAGCTGCGGCGCGCCGTCGGTGACATCGACGATCTGCAGCGCAATGGGCTGCGGCAGCTCATGCAAGGCATGGGCGGCGAACTCGCGCATCCGGAACGGGGCGTAGACCCAGCCGGTGAAGGCTTCACGGCGACCCTGGATCGTCGCGGGCACGACGCCGGCACGATAGAACGGCGAATACATCAGCACGCCGAGCGCTTCCGGGCGGTCTGCGTCCTGCACCAGGTGCACCCCCCGAGTCATCCGGGTCTCGCCCTGGTCGCGCGCCGTCGCCATCGCCTGGGCGCGCATCGGCTCGGAGAACATGTCGTAGCCGATCGCGGCCAGGTTGTCTGGCGTCTGCGGCTCCAGGTACAAAATCGGGCCATAGGACTCGCGCAAGCCCCTGGGACGCAGCTCGAACAGCCCCTGGCCCGAGTCACGCAATTGCAATTGCAGTTCCACCAACCCGGCGGGTTTCAGGTGCTCGGCAAAGCCCAGCCCCTGCATCGAAGGGAACCGACGCCGCAGCGCCACCCCGTCGACATAGCTGCGCCACTGCGCGCGGGTGGGCCGCCGCATGGTGGCGAACAGCGACACTCCGCCGCGGGTGCTCAATTCGTAGATCAGCAGCCGCTGACGGATCAGGTCCGCAGCCTGCTCCGCCTCGGCCACAAAGCGCGCCTGGGCCAGCGCCTGCTCGCGCTCGCCGGCGAACTTCGCATACTGCGCCACCAGCAGCAGCGATCCCACCAGCACCAGCAGCGCCAGCAGATAGCCAGACCTGGACGACACGGGAGAAAGCTCTGCCCGGGATTTGGAGTGCGGGGGGTCGGCAGTCATCACCGAAATCATACCGACCCGGACCGCGGCCGCGGAATGAACCGGAAGACACCCGGCACCCGCCCGGCCTTGGCCCCGGTCTTGCACCGCCCCGCCCCGCCCCTATACTCCACCCTGTCAGCGTGATCGACGCTCCCGGGGGTGCACTGGCTTCGACGGGGGTCGCGAAATCACCTGGTGCATGCCGAGGGGGCAGCTTTCCTCGTAAATCCAGCGGCAAACACATAGTTGCCAACGACGACAACTACGCTCTCGCCGCTTAAGGCGTAAGCCCCGAACCCACTTGTGCCCGTGCTCGTGGATGTAGGGTCATTATCACGGAACCGGCCGTGGTGGCTGCCTGTCAGCCACGGCTTAACCAAAACAGGCTGGTCCGGCGGTGCGCTTCGCGCAGCGTGCTGCCTCCGGACGAGATCCAACGCTGCGCTAAGCATGTAGATCCGGGGATGGAGTGCCTTCGGACGCGGGTTCGATTCCCGCCACCTCCACCATTTACCCGTCTCAGGACGGCTCAGGAAGGGTCGGAAAGCCAAGTAATTCAAGGCTTCCGGCCCTTTTCTGTGTGCCATGCCGTCCCATGGTGGGTATTGCAATCCGGGGGCAAGTGGGGGCAACCTTGGGGGCAACTGGCCTAATGCCTAGCAGAGATGCCCCCAATGCCGCTCACCGATACGCGCGTCCGAAAGGCCAAATCCACCACCAAGACCCAGCGCCTTTTCGATGGAGGCGGCCTGTACATGGAGGTCTCCCCTACGGGCGGGAAATGGTGGCGGCAGAAGTATCGCTTCGGTGGGAAAGAGAAGCGGCTCTCGCATGGCACCTACCCCGACGTATCGCTGGCTCTAGCCAGGGAGCGTCGTGACCATGCGCGCAAGCTGCTAGCGGCGGGCGTGGATCCTGCCGAGCATCGAAAGGCCGAAAGGGTCGCTGGCACTGAGAGAGCGGCTAACAGTTTCGAGGTCATCGCGCGGGAATGGCTGACCAAGCGGGACTGGGTCGAGGGCTACCGGGTCAAGGTCGAGGCATGGTTTGACAACGATGTATTCCCTTGGATCGGTGGCCGGCCCATTGCCGAATTGACTGCCCCTGAGTTCCTTCGCGTAGCACGGCGTATAGAGGCCAGGGGAGCGATAGAGTCCGCACACCGCGTGATGCAGAACTGCGGCCAGGTCATGCGCTATGCCATCGCTACAGGTCGCTCAGATCGCAATCCGGTAGCCGACCTGAAAGGCGCCCTCGCCTCTCCGCCTGAGCGCCACCATGCAGCCATCACTGACGTTGCTGCAATCGGGGGATTGCTCCGTGCAATTGATGGATACACCGGCAGCGTGATCACTCGCACGGCCATGCAACTCGCGCCTTTCGTCTTCTTGCGACCCGGAGAGTTACGCCATGCCGAATGGCAAGAAATTGACCTGGAAAAGGCTGAGTGGAACATTCCTGGGCGCAAGATGAAAATGGGGTTGCCCCACCTCGTGCCGCTGTCGAGCCAGGCACTTGCCTTGCTGGAGGATATTTATCCGTTGACCGGCCGAAGCGCATACGTTTTCCCAGGCGCACGAACCGACACGAGGCCGATGAGCAATAACACGATCAACGCGGCTTTGCGTCGCATGGGCTTCGACAAGGACACAATGACCGCGCACGGCTTCCGGGCAATGGCGCGCACCGTGCTGGACGAAGAATTGCACTTTCGCCCCGACTACATCGAGCACCAGCTGGCACACGCCGTTCGTGACCCGAATGGTCGCGCATACAACCGCACCGCCCATCTGCCCGAGCGTCGCAAAATGATGCAAGGCTGGGCCGACTATCTAGACGCGATCAAAGCCGACAATGGAAAGGTTGTCGGCATGAAGCGCAAAGCATCCGGCGAAGCCCGGTAACTCACTAGAAACCGTTTCTAGTGAGAGCGCCGGCCGGCGTGAGTGACCACGACCGGCCGACTTCCACAACCGTTCTAGGAGAACGATCATGGCAACTGAAATGGTAATGGCAATCGGCGACAACGGCATGGAATTGACCCCGGTAGAGGATGTAGTGGGGATCCAATGCGTTCCGGATACCGGGGGCTACGTGACGCCGGCCTTCGTCCGGTGGCTTGCGCAGCGTGGCGGTCACGTACCGACCAGGATCCGCCGAATCAACCGCGCAGGTACTCGGCTGAACCCTAAAGCGTTCCCATACGTCGAGTTCGATTGCACGCCGTACGTGCGCTACACGCTCGACAGCGGCCCCGTCTATGGTGAGTGGTCAAGCTGCTGCTTGCGGAACCTGGCCGATGCGCAGGATCCGTTATGGGCAACGTTGCCGGCACGATCACGCGCACGGCTTGTTGCCGCCGTGGGGAGCATGAGTGGTGCGGGTTCGCCGTGACTGGCAAGAAGGCCAAGAAGGGAGCCCCTGCTAAGGCGGGGGCAAAGGCGATGCACGGCATCGTTTCCGGAATCGCTGATATGACGACCACGAAGGGCCGCAAGAAAGGATCAGGGAAGGCAGCCCTTCCCTTCGAAACTATCTCCAAGCGGACATTTGAATCCTTCCCGGTTGAAGTCCAAGAAGCGTTCGATCGCGTCGTTTCAGATAAAACGGCCGGGAATTATCTAGCAGGGCTTTCCAAAGATAGTGTCCTTGAATTGCTCGGGGCCTATGAGTATTCGATCAAGCGAGATTCTTGGGATCTAAAGACACAACGGGAGCGAAAAGTTTGGAAACAGAATTTTGATAAGGCGATTGACCAGCTCACAGACTATTTGGTTGGAGGGCCTCTAACCCCTGACCAATGGGGATTCCCGGCTAGAGACATGGTTCTCATGAACATTCTTCATCGCATTGGGATACCGCTTCCGAAGTCAGACACGCCGGAATTTTGGGACAAATTGCTTGAGGTCGAAGCTGCCGCTGACGAAGAGCAGTGGACCCTATTGGACGCACTCCGGCTCTTTAAGATCCAGATCGACACTGACTGCGAAAAAGGAGAGATGCAGCTCCTAAAAAAGCCTCGCGACCCGAAGGGTATGCGTGCTGCGTTCATTGTACGGATGAGGCGTTATTCGGACGCTTCTGTTGGCGCGATAGCAGCCATTGCACAAGTTCTTTTCGACGATGTATCCATCGACGAGAGACTTGTGCGAAGGCTTTGCAACTCCCGGTAACGATTTTTTATAAATTCGAGGAATCCGCCCTTAATTTGATCCACTAAGAATAGTTAGGGTTCGCCACGTAGCAACGGAGCCCATCCCGGGCAATGGAGACCAACGTGGCTTTACCTGAAGGATTACTGCGCCTCGCGCAGATTATCGGCGACGACAAGGCGGACCCGCCGATTCCGCCAATCATCCCAGTCAGTCGCTCCAGCTGGTGGCGTGGAGTCAGACTAGGCCGCTATCCAAAGCCGGTGAAGCTGGGTCCGGCGACCACGGCTTGGCGCATTGCCGATATTCGCAAGCTGGTGGAAGGAAGCGAAGGCGGTGCGCAATGAATGAGCCCGAGATTGCCGCACTGCGCGCGCTTTACGGCCAGCCCCAGGTGGAGCCCCTGCGTCGGCAGCTGCCCGAGATTGGCAGCGGTCTCCAGGCTCAATTCGAACAGCTCCATCTGCGGCCATCGCCAGACGCAGCCGAAAGGCTCGCCCTGAACCTCGATGCCGCGCGCTTGGCGGTACTCCGACTCCGCGAGGCGCTGCTGCGCGAGATCGAGGGAGGGCGGTTCGATGACGCAGCCTGACCCTACAAAACGAAACCCCGGCTGCTGGGCCGGGGCTTCTGGAAAGTCGGCAGGGGAGCGTCGATTCCACGTCCAGCATGCCAGCCCTGAGCCCCTGTTGCAACGTCTGGATGCGGTCCAGAAGTCTGGCAACGGCTGGCGCGCACGCTGCCCCGCATGTGGCGGCACGTCCCGCAAGTTGACCGTTGCCGAGCGCGAAGGTCGAGTGCTGCTGCACTGCTTCGGAGGCTGCCAAGCGGTCGAGGTGCTGCAGGCGGTCGGGCTGTCCTGGGGCGACATCATGCCGCCGCGCAACTGGCCGGAGAGTCCAGAGGAGCGGCGCCAAGCGCGTCGTGCCATCCGGGAGACTGGCTGGTCGGCTGCGTTGAAGACGCTCGCCATGGAGGCGACGGTGGCACTGATCGCAGCCCGGCAGCTGGGTGGCTGGCAGCCGCTGTCTGTAGAGGATGACGCACGCCTGGCGCTGGCCGTCGAGCGTATCGACCACGCGGCGGCGGTCTTCGTCGAAGCACAGGCATGGAGGCCCAGGGCATGAATATTGAATCTGCAGCTACGCGCCGTCTGCATCCTGATGGCGCTGAGGTGCTGCGCGCGGTGTATGACTACCTCGGGCGCTTCGTGGCCTATCCATCGATGCACGTCAAGGTGGCGCACACCCTATGGATCGCGCACACGCACCTGATGGACGCGTGGGACTCCACGCCGCGGCTAGCGTTTCTGTCACCGGAGCCGGGCAGCGGGAAAAGCCGGGCGCTTGAGGTGACTGAATTGATGGTGCCGCGCGCGGTCGAGGCGGTGAATGTGACTCCGGCCTACCTGTTCCGCAAAGTCGGGGCAGAGGAAGGCAGGCCGACCATTCTCTATGACGAGATCGATACCGTATTCGGCCCGCGCGCAAAGGAAAACGAGGAGATCCGCGGACTGTTGAACGCTGGGCACCGCAAGCATTCAGTAGCAGGGCGGTGCGTCGTGCGCGGTAAGGAGGTCTTCACCGAGGAGATCCCGGCGTATTGCGCGGTCGCCCTGGCTGGATTGGGCGGGCTGCCCGATACGATCCTGAGTCGCAGCATTATCGTGCGGATGCGTCGTCGGGCACCTGGCGAGGTTGTCGAACCGTATCGACGCCGAGTCAATGGGCCGGCGGCGGAGGCGATAGGAGCGCGCCTGGCTGAGTGGGCTAGCAGCATCGCCGACAACGTGACCGACGTATTCCCGACCATGCCAGAGGGGATCAAGGACCGTGACGCGGACGTGTGGGAAGCGCTCCTGGCGATAGCCGACGCTGCAGGCGAGGAATGGCCGGAGCTGGCCCGTGTTGCGGCTGTTGCGCTTGTTGCGGAGTCTAAGGCGGGGACACCCAGCCTAGGCGTCCTGCTGTTATCGGACCTTCGTAAGGTGTTTGGCGACGCCGACCACCATGCTACGGAAGTCATTCTTGAGCGCTTGCACGCGATAGAGGAGTCACCTTGGGGCGATCTTCGGGGCAAGCCCCTGGATTCGCGTGGACTGGGCAACCGCCTGCGTCCTTATGGTGTACGTCCTACCGTCATCCGGGTAGGGGACAAAACCCCACGCGGCTATCGTCGTGAAGACCTCCATGACCCTTGGGCGAGATATCTCTCGGAGCCCCACATAGGATGCGCAACAAGCGCAACAAGTGCAACGGAATCGGCCAGCGTTGCGGATGTTGCGGATGTTGCACTTCCTATGGGGGAGACCCAGACCACGGCTGTATGGGCCGCAAGTGGGGATTCGCCATGAGCTGCGTAACGGATACGCGAAACCGTTACAGAAAAGGGCCACGGGTTTTCGTTTGCCTGGCCTGCGGTCTGCTGGCCGACTCGCATCGCAGTCACGCGATCACCTGCTCGCCACGCTGCCGGACCTGGCTGCATCGGAACCCTGCGCGCCTGCAGCACCTGATGGCGATCTGCGCGACAAGCAAGATCAAGCCCGCGCTGGTGCAGGAAAGCGCAGCAGTCCGGCGGCTGCGGCCCGACCTGGGCGACCGCATCGTGGCGGGTGAACTGGAGCTGGCCGACGTGCGCGCTGACGTGCACTGCGAGTTCATGCGGCTGGTGTTCGAACAGGCGCAGGGCGTGGAGTCGTGAGCCGGACACCACTGACCAGGCAATGGAACCCATCACCGATTGCCGACTTGGTGAGGCGCTGGCCGAATGTAGAGATTCGCCATGAATGAGCGAACGGGAGCCATCGAGGCCTGCGCCCAGGTCCTACTCGCCGCTGCGCGTGAGGCCGGATTCTGGATTAGCTCAGACTCCCGAGTCGGCCTGAGCGACGCCGCCCGCCTGCTGGGCCTTTCACCTGGTCACCTGCGCAACCTTGTTGCCGAAGGCAAGGGACCGCCGACCTACAGACTCGGCGGTGCCGGCCACCGTGTCAGCGTGCACCTTTTGGACCTGGCCGAGTGGCGCGAAAGTCGCCGCATCTAAGTGCACGTAAGCGCAGCCAACGCAATGGGCACAAGTGCGGGCCGGTGGCAAGCTGGACCCTGGTCAATCACGGAATCTGCAATGAGCGCATCGCCCGAATTACTCGCCATCGACTCGCGGCTGCGCGTCGAACAGCGCCAGCACAGCCTCGCCGCGAACTTCCTTACCGTGGCGCACCAAATGCTCGTACATGAGGACCGTGATCGAGTCTGCTTTGCGCTAGACAAACGCCTGGGCAGCTTCGACGTGGAACCGTTCGTGAAGGCCGCCATCGCCCCACAGACGTTCGATGACGTGTGGCAGGGCGGGCGCCCGCTGGAGATGGCCAGCCGCTACCTGGAGAGCATCGCGGACCGGTCGGTCATTGACGCAGTGAAGGTCCATGCAACGATGCTGCCGGACATCGGTCACGTGGTCGTGGGTTCCGGCGTTTCCGCCAACGTAGTGG
>JALZMP010000024.1 GCA_030858145.1 Pseudomonadota bacterium | reverse complement strand
GGCGCACGCCGGCGAAGGCGACGTACGGCAGTTCGAATGCGCGCGGCTCGCCACCAGCGGCCGGCACCAGTTCAAGCCGGTCGACGCCGGCCAGGCTGCTGGCCGCCAGCACCCGACCGTCGCCGGGCAGCGCATAGCTGCTCGCACCGTGGCTCCACAGCGGGCCGGCGTATTCGCGCGCCGCCGGCGCCAGCGGCCGCGCGCCGCCGTCCGCCCACGCATACAGGTTCCACCAGCCGGTCGGCTCGTCGATGAAGTGCAGCCGGCCGTCGGCGTCCCATTGCGGTTCCAGCGCCGCCTGGTCGGCGCCGCCGGCGATCGTCGTGGGCGTGCCGACATCGTCCCCCTCCAGTTCCGCCAGCGACAGCCGCGCGCTGTCCCAGGGCATGTCCGGGTGGTTCCACCACAACCAGGCCAGCCGGCGCCCGTCGGGGCTGATTCGCGGATAGGCGACGAAGTCGGTGCCGGTCACCAGCACCCGGCCCGGCGACGGCACGAAGTCGCCTTCGCCGTCCTCCGGCAGCGCGACCAGCACGATCTCGTTGCGTTCCTCGCCGTTGGCCGCGACGGTCGAATCGGTGTGGTCCTCGCGCACGCACAGCAGCGCGTTGCGGATCGGGTGCCGCTGGCAGTCGGCGTAGCGGTAGCCCGGCGGGGTGATCGCCACCGGCGCCACGCCACCGCGCTGCAGGTACAGGCGCTGGTCGGCGAACTCGCTGAACACCACCGCATCGCCGTCCAGCACCACGTACGAAGCGCCGCCGTACTCGTGCACCCGGGTACGCACGTTGAAGCCATCCGGCGTCAGCTGTTCGGGACGCCCGTCCGGCGCCATCCGCATCAGCACCTGGCGGCCTGCTTCGTCGGGCCGGCTCTCGCGCCAGTAAAGGTGGCCGCCGTGCACCTGCAGGTCGGCCAGCCCGATCCCGCCGGCCGCGAGTTGCTCGGCGCCAATCGGGCTCGCCCAGCTGCCGTGTGGCGCCACCGTGGGTGAGGCCTGCGCGCCAGCGGGGACATTGAACACGCCGAACATCGCGAGGGCAGACCAGATCGAAAGCGGATTGGACATGGGCAAGTCGAGGCTCGGACAAGACGCTCGTCAGGGTACAGACAATGCCGCGCCCAAACCCGCGCGTCGACGGCCAGCGCCAAATGGTCGCCATTGCGGCCTCAGCGGCTCCATGGGTCACCTCGCCTTTCGGCACATTCCCACCGGAGACAGCGCTGCCGCACCATGTGCCGCCTGGCGTTCACGCGCGCCGAAGACTGATCGCGCGGCCGGTCACTACGCGTGCTGCCCGCACCTCACGCAAGGGCGGAGCAGGCGACACATGACGGGCCGGCTCCCGGCCCGATGTACGGCCGTGGTGGCTTTGACGAATCAGGATGACCGCGTGTCGATCCTGGTTCGTCACGCACTGGCTTACAGCGTCGCCACGTGATCGATCATCCGCCGGCGCATGGCCTCGTCCGGCAGCTTGCCCAGCGCCGCGCCCATGTTGTCGACCATGTGCCGGGCCTGGCTGGTGGCGGGTGTGGCAACGGTCACGGCCGGGTGGGCGATGACGAACTTCAGGAAAAATTGAGCCCACGAACTTGCCTCGAACTCGGCCGCCCAGTCCGGCAACTGCTGGCCACGCACGCGCTGCCAAAGACGGGTGCGCCCGAACGGCATGTACACCAGCACGCCGGTGCCGCGCTCGCGCGCCAGTGGCAGGATGCGCTCCTCCACGGTGCGGTTGTCGATGGCGTAGTCGATGCCGATGAAATCCAGCCGCTCGCGCTGCAGCAGTGCTTCCAGCTCCGAATACTGGGCCGGATTGGTGGTGGTGACGCCAAGGTAGCGGATGCGCCCGGCTTCGCGTAGCTCCTTCAGCAGGCCCAGCTGGGTGGGCACGTCGCCCAGGTTGTGCACCTGGATCAGGTCGATCACCGGCTTGCCGATTTTTGCGAACGAAGCCTCGATCTGCGCGCGGGCGGCAGCCGGGTCGGCCTTGTTGCCGCCGCGGCCGGCCACATTGACCTTGGTGGCCCAGAAGATCTTGTCGGTGAGGCCCAGTTCGCGCGCCAGCCTGCCAGCCACTTGCTCCGACGCGCCGTAGCTGGGCGCGGTATCGAACACCGTGCCGCCATGCTTGTTCATCGCACGCAGCACCTCGCGCAGCGCGTCGGAATCCTCGCCGCGGGCGACGCTGGCGAAGGTGGCCGAGCTACCGAGGCCCACCACTGGCAAGCGTTCGCCAGACGACGGTACCGCGCGGGTGATCAGCGAGACTGCCTGGTCTTCGTGGGCCCACAACAGGCGGGGATTCACCGCCAGCGCGACGCCGGCGGCAAGGGAGAGTTTGAGGTAGTCACGACGGCTGATCATGGGTGTCTCCTTGATGGCAGGTTGTCTACTTCGATGTGGCCGGCATCGCCGAGGAGCGCACGGTCTCTCCATCGACGGCCATGCGCCGTTGCGCGCGGCCAAGCCACACGCCAAGTGCCGCCCAGGCCAACGCCAGTGGCACCGCGACACTCGCCAGCGCCGCCAGACCCATGCCCAATCGTGCCAGAAGGCCTTCCACCTGTGCACCAGCAACGTCGCCGCCACGGTACACAAAGGTGTCAATGAAGGCCTTGGACTTGTACTTGTCCTCGCGGCTGACCACGGTATACAACGTCTCGCGCGCGGGCTGGGTGATGGCACGCTGAAGCGCGCGGAACACGGCCTCGAACACGATCAATGCCGCCAGCGAGCCGACGATCGCCAACCCGATGAATCCCAGCGCCACCGTCACCGGCAGCAACGCCAGCGCGACGTGCACCCCAAGCCGTTGCATCAGGTGTCCGGCGATGAGCGCCTGCAGCACCAGTGTCGCGACCTGGGTGATCAGATCGATGCGCGCGAAGACGGTGGTGCGCAGGTCGAGGTCGTCGCCCAGCGCCGCCACCATCTGCAAGCGGGTGAAATACAGGAAGGTCGCCATGATCGTCAGGATGACGATGTAACCGGCCATGCCCAGCAGGTAGCGTGAACGGAACACGGCCTTGAAGCCGGCCCAGGCGCTGCCGCCGATGACGGCGCGTACGTCTAGTTCCGGCAATGCCGACCGATCGTCGCCGGCATCGGCCGGCGTGCGCCGCGGCTGACTGCGCGTCACCGCCCACGCTGCAAGCACCGCGAGCGCCAGGAACCCGATCGCCACCAGCAGCAGCGCCGGCGTCCCAAGTGGCTGCGCCAGCACCGAAGCCAGCCACGGCCCGAAGATTGCACCCAGCGTTCCGCCCACCGCGACCAGCGCGAAGAAGCGCTTCCCCTGTTCCAGCGAGAAGCGGTCGGCCATCAACGCCCAGAACAGCATCGTCGCGAACAGGTTGAACACGCTGAACCACACATAGAACACCTGGCCGCTGCCGATCCCGACCGCCTCCGGCGCCAGCACCAGCAGCAGGTAAAACGCCAGCAGGATGAGCGCGAAGGAGGCATGGTGGCGGCGATGAACTGCATGCGGCGGTAACGGCTGACCAGCCAGCCGAAGACCGGATTGGCCAGAAGCGTGACCAGCGCCGTGCCCATGAACAGCCAGCGCACCGCCTCGATCCCGCGCTGCATCCCCAGTGCATCGCGCGCCGGCCGCAGCACCATCAGCGCGGTCAGGATGCAGAAGAAATACAGCACCGCCCACAGGACCGGGGCGACTTCCTCGCGGCGCAGGTTGAACAGCCGCTGCAGCAGGGCCGTCATGTCCGCAGCCATGACTGCACGGGATTGCAGGCCTTCATGGGTGTCAAGCAATCATTCGCTTCAGGCATCGATGTCCTGCGGCAGGCTTGGCATATGACGCCTCAACCCTAACCAACATGATGGTGACAATCCAGTGGGACCGCAGCAGGGATCGGGCGGCTTGAGGTGCCAAGGGGAGGGCAACCTCCACGCCCGCGGTCCGCGCCTGCGCCGATCACAGCGACGGGCTAAGGTGGAGGCATGCGCACGCTCATGCTGATCGCTGCCGCGCTGCTCGCCGCCTACGCGGCGTGGCTGGCGCTGCTGTATGTCGGACAGCGCAGCATGATGTTCCCGGACACAGGCCTGCAGGTCGATGTCGGTCGCTACCCACTCGTAGCGGGTGCCGAGGCCGTGGCCATCCCGGCCGCGTTCGGGCAGGTGCGCGGCTTCTACCTCCGCGCCCCGTTGTCCGCCAGCGCGCCGGCACTGCTGTATTTCCACGGCAACGCCGAGCTCGCCGTACAGAACGTCGCGCTGCTGCAGCCGCTGAGCGACCTGGCATGCACGTGCTGATCGTCGAGTATCCCGGCTATGCCGGCAGCGACGGTGCGCCCGGACGTGATTCACTCAACGAGGCTGCGCGCGTTGGTTACGAGTGGCTGGCGGGTCACGAGGATGTCGACCCGACGCGGATCGTGGCCATGGGCCGCTCCATCGGCGCCGGCCCGGCGGTGGCGCTCGCCGCCGAGCGGCCGGTGGCCGCGCTGGTGCTGCTGTCGGGGTTCTCCGCGCTCGACGGCTTCGCCCACGGCATGGGCGCGCCGGCCTTCCTGCTCCGCGACCGCTACGACAATGCCGCAGCACTGCGACGCTATCCGCGACCGGTACTGCTGTTCCACGGGCGCCGCGACCGGATCATTCCATACGCGCACGCGCAGGCCCTGTCGCAAGCGGCGCCCGATGCCAAACTTGTGACGCTGGATTGCGGGCACAACGACTGCCCCTACTTCGAGCCTGCGTTCGTCGTCATCGTCGAGCAATTCCTGCGTGATGGCGGGATCCTGGCGCGCCGCTAGCGCGTGCTAGCTGCGCGATGCGATCATGGTGACCGTTACCCTGAAGGCGGCGTCCTTCGGCACCGAGTTGCACGTCCTGCAGGAAGGCCTGCCGGTCGTCCTCCCCCTCGAGAGGTGCTCCCTGGGCTGGTAGGAGTCGCTGGTGCTACCGGCAAGATTGGTGGAGACCAGGGTGCGGGAGGGACTAAGGGGATCGAATCACGGAAAAGACAGGCTCCGACCCCGGTTTTGACCTCGAAACCTGGTCTGGATTGGCCGGCCTTCCATGGGCGCTGATCTGCACGACAGGTTGCCGCGGGACCTGTTACAAATGCGGCCCCCTGCGCAGGAATGCCGCATATGACCGTGGGACAACAGATTGCTGCGGCGCTGGCCGCGGAATTCGCGCTGCCCGACGCCGGCGAGGCGACCATTATCGCCGTCCGCGTGCTTACCGCGGCCGGGCTAGGCGCGCTCGTTGGATGGGAGCGCGAGAGCAAGGGCCGGGCAGCGGGGCTCAAGACGCACGTGCTGGTGTCGATCGGCTCGGCACTTTTCGTGCTCGCACCGCTGCTGGCGGGCATCGACGGCGCCGATGTGACCCGCGTGATGCAGGGCATCGTGTCGGGCATCGGCTTCCTCGGCGCCGGCGCGATCATCAAGCTCCAACGCGATGAGCGCATCGAGGGCTTGACCACGGCCGCCGGCATCTGGATGACGGCGGCCATCGGCATGGCTGCCGGCATGGGCATGGAGATCGTCGCCCTGGTGACCACCGTCGTCGCCCTGGTCGTGGTGGGCGTGCTGCCCCGGGTGCTGCGCGACGATAAGGAGCACGCATCGTGAACCCCTCCGCGCCCTCGTTCTTGCCGGCAAGAACGGGGCCAGGTTCACTTCCCAGCCCTCACTGCATCGGAAGCTTCAACCCCTTCTCACGCGCGCACGTTTCCGCGGTTGCATACCCCGCATTCGCATGCCGCATCACCCCGGTGCCCGGATCGTTCCACAGCACCCTTGCAATCCGGTTGTCGGCCGCCTCGCTGCCATCACAGACGATGCCGATGCCACTGTGCTGCGCGATAACAGGGGTCAGAGCGAAGCTTTAAGCGGCTCGCAGCGCGTCTCGAACAGCCTTGGGCGCTTTCGCAGCGACCTTCAGCAGCGCCTTGGCGGCGCCGCTAGGCTGCCGGCGGCCCTGCTCCCAGTCCTGCAGGGTTCGCACCGAGACGCCGAGCATGTCGGCGAACTCGGGTTGGGACATGCCAAGTTTGAAGCGCGCCTCACCGGCCTGCGTCACTTGCACGGTGAAGCGTCGACCGCCGCCCGCCTTGATCTCGCGAACGGCTTCCAGCAACTCAGCACCAATGTCGCGCTTGGCGTCACGCTCGAGAATTTCTTTGGTCAGTTTCTTCATGGTTTCGCCATTTGATCTTTCAAGAGACGGATCGCGTGCGCAGGCAGGTTCTCCTGCGTGGTCTTGGCGTAGATCGCCAACAGCGAAATCAGGCCCGTGGCGGTCTGTACGTAGTAGATGACACGCACGCCGCCGCGCTTGCCTCTGCCTTCCGCGCCCCAGCGCAGTTTTCGGCAACCTGCTGAAGCGGGGATCAGATCGCCTGCCTCCGGATGCTCAGACAGATATCACTGCAACGCGGAATATTCGTCGTCGGTCAAGTAGTCATATACGTACCGGCCAAACACCGAGGACTCGATGAAACATCCGCAGACTTCTTTCCGCCGACTGCAAGCATACGGCATTGCCGTACTGGTATCAAACCCCCTCATCCGCCCTTCCGGTCCCTTCTCCCACTAGCGTGAGAAGGGCTGTGACTACCCCATCGGCAACTGCAAGCCCTGCTCCTTCGCACACGCCTTCGCAATCGCATACCCCGCATCCGCATGCCGCATCACCCCAGTCCCCGGGTCGTTCCACAACACCCGCGCGATCCGCCTGTCAGCGGCCTCGCTGCCATCGCACACGATCACCACCCCCGAGTGCTGCGAGTAACCCATCCCCACCCCGCCGCCATGGTGCAGGCTGACCCAGGTGGCGCCGCCGGCGACGTTCAGCATCGCGTTTAGTAGCGGCCAGTCGCTGACGGCATCGCTGCCGTCCTTCATCGCCTCGGTTTCGCGGTTGGGTGAGGCGACCGAGCCGGAGTCGAGGTGGTCGCGGCCGATCACCACCGGGGCCTTGAGCTCGCCGTTGCGCACCATTTCGTTGAAGGCCAGGCCGAGCTTGTCGCGCTGGCCCAAGCCGACCCAGCAGATGCGCGCGGGCAGGCCCTGGAAGGCGATCCGCTCGCGTGCCATGTCCAGCCAGCGGTGTAGGTGCGGGTCGTCGGGGATCAGTTCCTTGACCTTGGCGTCGGTCTTGTAGATGTCCTCCGGGTCGCCGGACAGCGCGACCCAGCGGAACGGGCCGATCCCGCGGCAGAACAGCGGGCGCACGTAGGCGGGGACGAAGCCGGGGAAGTCGAAGGCGTTTCTGCAGCCCTCGTCGAGCGCCATCTGGCGGATGTTGTTGCCGTAGTCGAAGGTGGGGATGCCCTGCCGTTGGAAGGCGAGCATGGCTTCGACGTGCACGCGCATGGAGCGCTTGGCTTCGTCGCGCACGCGATCAGGTTCTGCCTGCTGCGCGGCGAGCCACTGCTCGACCGTCCAGCCGATCGGCAGGTAGCCGTGCACCGGGTCGTGGGCGCTGGTCTGGTCGGTGACGGCGTCGGGCTTGACACCTCGGCGCACCAGTTCGGGCAGCACCTCGGCCGCGTTGCCGAGCAGGGCGATGGATTTGGCTTCGCCGGCTTCGGTGTAGTGCTTGATGCGGGCGAGCGCGTCGTCGAGGTCGTCGGCCTGCTCGTCGACGTAGCGGGTCTTCAGGCGCATGTCGATGCGCGACTGCTGGCACTCGATGGTGAGGCTGCAGG
>JALZMP010000013.1 GCA_030858145.1 Pseudomonadota bacterium | reverse complement strand
CAGGGTTGCGTTCGGCGATAGCTTGCTGCCGCTGGCCCTGAGCCGCATGCGCATGACGCGATGGAGCACGAGGGCGAGGAAGCAGATCAGCGCGTGGGCGCGGATGCGCTCGGGCAATCGATGGAAGACGGGGGCGATGGCCGCTCCTGCGCATC
This sequence comes from Pseudomonadota bacterium, assembly GCA_030858145.1. GTDB lineage: Bacteria > Pseudomonadota > Gammaproteobacteria > Xanthomonadales > Xanthomonadaceae > Luteimonas. Next base: position 2,310 of record JALZMP010000013.1, on the reverse strand, counting down.
CTGCGCTCGCGGCACTCGGTGACGTTGGTCAGCAAGACCAGCTTGCCGTCGAAGCGTTCGGCGTCTTCGATGGCGGTCTCGTTGAGGTCGTAGGAAAAGCGCTCGGCTTGATAATCGGCGCGGACGAAGCGCGTCAGCTTGGCCTTGGCGACGGTATTCTGGAAGCGGCTGTAGGCACCACGATCACTGGCTTTGCGACCGCGTTCGGTTTGCCCGGCATCCTGCGCATCGAGTTTGTTTACGAGCTTGTCTGCGAAGGCTTCGAGTGCGGCAATTTTCTTGCGCCGCGTCCTTCGCCGACATATCTGAAAACAAACGCGCCGGGGGGGTGTGCAGAGTTGATCGCGTCGATTTCATCGAAGTGAGGCCCATCGACAACTCCATCCTTGCGCATGTGCTTGAAAATCGAAACCCCCCACCTCATCGTGACTGCGGCCTCCTCGTCTGGCGACGGCTTTCCGGCGCCCGCATTAGCATCCTTGTTGGCCGCTCCATAGGCCGCCCTCCCGCCGTTCATTGCCGCTCGAATTGCCCCACTCACAGCCCCATTGGCAAACTTCCCGCCGGTGATCCTCGAAATCGTACCGCCAACCAACGCGCCGACGACGGTTCTGCCGGCGGTGTTCCCGATATGACCCACGTGCGGCATCAGGCCCCCGGTCAGGCCGGCGCTCAGGAACGAGTGGCCGAAACCGCCGCCCTGGATGCTGCCCATTACGCCGCCGGCGGCGGTGCTTATGCCCCAGGCCGCGAAGCCGCTCGCGCCGGCCAGACCAACGGCCATGCCGCCCGACAGGGTGCCGGTCATCGCACCCAGCAGCCCGCCGCGCCAGCTTTGCGTGGTGATCGCTCCCGCGAGGAATCCCGCGGTCGCCATGATCCCAACGTAAGTTGCGCTGGCGATATACGGCTGCCCGATGACCAGGGCGGCGATCATGACGATGGCGCCGATCCACTGCCGCTCCTCCAGCCCCAGATTGCCGCTGGGGTCGGTGTAGCGGTAGGGGTTGTTGAACACGTAGGTGTACGCGTTCCAGCTCTGGGTGTTGTCGGGTGCCTGGATGAAGGGGTCGGCCTGCAGGAAACGCCCCAGCCGCGGATCGAAGATCCGACCGTTCATGTGGATCAGCCCGAGCACGCCGTCGACCATCTCGTGACCGGTGAACCCGCGTGTGGTCAGGGTCGGCGCGCTGCCGGCCGAATTGGGATCGGTGTACGAGCGCCGCGCGCCGAAGGCCGCATGATCCTGGCTGTTGATCGCGGTGCCCGTGGCATTGGTCAGTCTGGCCAGGCTGCCCAGTTGGTCATGGAACAGGTAGTGGCTGGTCACCGTGCTGCCGACGATGGTCTGCAGCATCACCCCGGCGACGGTGCGCTTGACGGTGGTGACGCCGCCGTCGGTCACCACTTCCACGTTGCCCAGGTACAGGGTCCGCTTGCTGCCGTCCATGCGCTTGTAGCGCGCACCGTCGCTGCCGTACCAGAAGCGGGTGCGGGTGCTGCCGGAGGTCGCTTCGTAGGCCTTGTCGTCCAGGCTGTACTTGATGGTGCGGTCGGCCGAGGTGCCGGGCGCGTCCATGACGGTCTGATTGCCGTGCAGATCGTAGTAATAGAAGACCCCGCTCAGGTCCCGGACCTGGTGCGCACCCGTTGTACCGGTTCCGCCACCGCCATAAAGGCTGTTGGCGCCGCCCAGGCCGCAGCCGCTGCGACCGGTGTAGACGTAGGTCACCACCACGCCCGTGCCGGCCTTGCGGCAGAGGTTGCCGAGCTTGTCGTACTCGAAGCTCTGCACCAGCGTGTTCACGGCCACCCCGTCCTTCATCGTCACCGTGCCGGTGCGCAGGCGGTTGAGGCTGTCGTAGCTGAACTGCTCCAGGTAGCGGCCTTCCTTCTGCTGCGTGGACAGGTTGCCGGCGTTGTCCCAGGCGTACAGCTCCTTGACCAGGTTGCAGGACGTGGCATCTCCGGCGCAGATGGACGCGGCCCGGCCAGTAGAAGCCCAGAAGGTGCGCGTAACGTCCATCGCCGCCGAGTTGCCGCGCCGCTCCCTGAGCGTGTTGCCCCACGGGTCGGTTTCCAGGGTGCGCTGGTAGGTGCTGGCGTCGGCCGGACAGCCGCCCCAGCTATCGGCGGCGCTGCTTTCGCATACCGCCTCGATCATGCCCCGGGGGTTGAATGCGGTTTTTGCCCAGCGTCCGGACGCATCCTGCGCCTTCCACGGCCTGCCCAGGGCGTCGTACTGCACGGCGGCTGCGTAGCTCAGGCTGTCGATGCCGGTGGTGCTTCCCAGCGGCCGCCCGAGGCTGT
>JALZMP010000176.1 GCA_030858145.1 Pseudomonadota bacterium | reverse complement strand
GCCAGCTTCACGCATGCGCGCTTTAGCCCCTCTCCCGCGTGCGGGAGAGGGGTTGGGGTGAGGGTGCGTCCCTAGTCGATGCCGGCGGTTTCCGGCAGCAGCCCGCGGATCGGCGCGCCGTCGTCGTGCGCTGCCAGCCGCGCGGCGTCGGCCAGGGCGAGGTCGATGTCCAGCCGCCAGCCGTCCTCGTCATGCGACTCGCCGCGCACGGCATCGAGCTGGTGCAGGCGTGCGCGCAGGCGCCCGGCGCTGGCCGGCAGCCGCAGTTCTGCACTGATGCGGTGCAGGCCGAGGCGGGCGGTGAGCGCGTCGCGCAACAGATCGAGGCCTTTGCTGTCGCGCGCGGAGATCCAGACACGCTCGCGCACGGTGGCCTCGGGATCGTCGCCGCCGGGGCGGTCGTGGCGGGGCTGTGCGCCTTCGACACGGTCGAGCTTGTTGTAGACCAGCAGCTGCGGGATGGCTTCGGCGCCGATCTCGGCGAGCACCGCGTCGACCTGTTCGATGCGCTCGCCGCGCTGCGGATCGGCGGCGTCGACCACGTGCAGCAGCAGGTCGGCCTCGCGCGCCTCGCTCAGGGTCGAGCGGAAGGCCGCGACCAGCGCGTGGGGCAGGTCGCGGACGAAGCCGACGGTGTCGGCGAGCACGATCGCGCCGCTGGGCAGCGGCAGCCGGCGCACGGTGGGATCGAGGGTGGCGAACAGGCGGTCGTCGGCATAGGCCTCGGCGCCGGTCAGGGCATTGAACAGGGTCGACTTGCCGGCGTTGGTGTAGCCGACCAGGGCCACGCGCGGCAATTCGCTGCGCACGCGGGCGCGGCGCTGCTGGGTATGCTGGACCTCGACCTTGTCCAGCCGCTTCTGCAGCGCCTCGACCCGCTTCTGCAGCAGGCGGCGGTCGGTCTCGAGCTGGGTCTCGCCAGGCCCGCGCAGGCCGATCGAGCCGCCGCGCTGGCGCTCGAGGTGGGTCCAGCCGCGCACCAGGCGCGTGGACATGTGCCGCAGCTGCGCCAGCTCGACCTGCAACTTGCCCTCGAAGCTGCGCGCGCGCTGCGAGAAGATGTCGAGGATCAGGCCGGTGCGGTCTACCACCCGGCGTTCCAGCGCCTTTTCCAGGTTGCGTTCCTGGCTGGGCGACAGCGGGTGGTTGACCAGGATCAGGTCGGCGCCGGTGGCGTCGGCGGCAGCCCGGACCTCCTCCAGCTTGCCCTTGCCGATCAACAGCGCGGCATTGGGCTTGTCGATGCGCGCAGTCAGCACCGCGGCGATGCCGGCGCCGGCCGAGCGCGCGAGGTCGGAGAACTCCTCCAGGGCGCCCTCATCCGCCGGCCCGCCGGCATGGGGCTGGATCAGCAGCGCGTGCTCGCCCTTGCGCGATCGTTCAAACAAGGGCGTGGGCGTCCGCTGGGCTCATGCCGGCCAAGATGGCGGCGATCGCCGGCATTGCAAGCCCCGGCCACCCGCAGCCAGCTGCTGCCCCAGCGGCGGCCAGGCTATTCGGATTCGTCGTGGCCCGGTTCGGCGCCACCATGGCCGTTGCCGTTGTCATCCTCGGCGGATTGCACCACGCCGCCGCCCGGCCCCACCCGCACGTTGCGCGCCGGCACCACGGTGGAGATGGCGTGCTTGTAGACCATCTGGCTGACGGTATTGCGCAGCAGCACCACGAACTGGTCGAAGGACTCGACCGTGCCCTGCAACTTGATCCCGTTGACAAGGTAGATCGACACCGGCACGCGCTCGCGCCGCAGCGCGTTCAGGAACGGATCCTGCAAAGACTGGCCCTTGGACATCTGGTTTTCCCCGGCTTGGTTATTGTTGTGGTGTGCAACGGGCCAGGATGGTGTTGCGATCCAATGCACCGCCCGATGCTGCCGGACGATGCGGAACCCACGCTGGCCCCGTCGTGTCGCCCGACCCGCTCCCCGGCGGCGACGCCCCGATCTTATACGAGGCCAATCCCGCGTGCGCACGGGTGTGTGACCGAGCGCACAGGTCCGGCTCCGGCCTCCGCGATTGCAGGCTCATTTCCCGGCTGGCAGGAACAGACGCAGCGCGGTCTCGAGCGCGGCGCCGTCGTGCCCGGCGTCGAACCAGCGCGCGTCGAGTTCGCCGCGCAGCCAGGTCAGCTGGCGCTTGGCCAGTTGGCGGGTGGCTGCGATGGCGCGCGCACGGAAGGTCGTGGCGTCGCTGCCAGCGTCCAGGTGTTCCCATGCCTGGCGATAACCCACCGCCCGCAGTGCCGGCAGTTCGTTCGGCGACGGATGCGCCTGCAGCTGCGGCCGCGCGCGCAGGCCGCGCACCTCGTCGAGGAAGCCGGCGGCAAGCATGGCGTCGAAGCGGTGTTCGATGCGCGCATGCAGCAGCGCGCGGTCGCGGGGCGCCACCACCAGCTTGAGTACACGGCACGGCAAGCCCTGCAGCGGGCCGGAAGCGGCCTGCCAGTCGCTGATCGCGCGGCCGCTGCGCCGGTACACCTCCAACGCGCGCTGGATGCGCTGCGCGTCGGTGGTATGGATCCGGGCGGCGGCGACCGGATCCACGCGCGCGAGTTCGGCATGC
>JALZMP010000164.1 GCA_030858145.1 Pseudomonadota bacterium | reverse complement strand
GTGCTGGGGACTGCGCCCGCATCGGCTGCGGTGCCACGCCCGGCTCAGCCTGTGGCGCCAGACCCGCCTGGACATCGCGGGGGCGGGTGGTCTGGTCGTGCTCGCCGCCGCCCTGGTTGCTGGCCTGGGCGAGGAAATCGGCCTGCTTCGGGGTCAGCGTGCTCTGGGTCCGGGTCAGGATGACGTCGAGGGTCGGCAGCACCGGCGCGGCATCTTCGAGCGCGAAGCCCACGCCCAGGATCAGCAGGCCGTGCATGAGCAGCGACAGCACCAGGGTGGCGCCGAGGCGCTGGTCGGGACCGACGGCAGGTCCGTGGCGAGCCGTCGGGGGGAGGGCGGCAGCGCTCATCGTTCAACGATACGCAGTCGCAGGCCACAGATGGCCTGCACGACGGCGTGCTTGCACGCCGACGGAGCCGACGAGCTTCGCAAGGGCGCGGCCGAACAGCGAAGCTGGCCCTTGCGAAGCAAAGGTGAGGCGCAACGATGCGCCGAGTAGTCCGGGCCTGTACTGGACGCGGCGCGCGGATGCCGGGCAGGGGGCCCGGTCACCCGCTCGAGGATTCCAACGCATCGAACAGCATCCCCGCGATATTGATCCCGAACTGCGCATCCAGCTCGCGGATGCAGGTCGGGCTGGTGACGTTGACCTCGGTCAGCCAGTCGCCGATCACGTCCAGGCCGACGAAGCGCATGCCGCGGCGGCGCATCTCCGGCCCGACCTGGGCGGCGATCCAGCGGTCGCGTTCGGACAGCGGCCGGCCCTCGCCGCGACCGCCCGCGGCGAGGTTGCCGCGGAAGTCGTCGCCCTGCGGGATCCGCGCAAGGACGTAGTCCACCGGCACGCCGTCGACCAGCAGGATGCGTTTGTCGCCCAGCGTGATCTCGGGCAGGTAGCGCTGCGCCATCGCCAACTCGCGGCCGTGGCCGGTCAGTGTTTCCAGGATCACGTTCAGGTTTGTGTCGCCCGCACGGGTGCGGAAGATCGAGCGACCGCCCATGCCGTCCAGCGGCTTGAGCACGCAGTCGCCCTGCTCGCCGACGAAAGCCTTGAGCGCGGCGGCCTCGCGGCTGACGAGGGTGGGCGGGCAGCACTGCGGGAAATCCAGTGCCGCAAGCTTCTCGTTGAGGTCGCGCAGGCCCTGCGGGTCGTTGATCACCCGTGCCCCCGCGCGTTGCGCGGCACTCAGGATCTGGGTGTCGTGGAGGTAGGCGGCGTCGACCGGCGGGTCGCGCCGCATCAGCACCAGGTCCCCGGACCCCAGCGCACGATGTGATGCCGGTCCCAGTTCGAACCAGCCTGCGGGATCGTCACACACGGTCAGCGGCGCGATCCGCGCCATCGCCTGACTGTTGCGCATCGCCAGTCCGCCCGGGATCACGTAATGCAGCCGGTATCCGCGCCGCTGGCCCTCCAGCAGCATGGCGAAGGTGGAATCCTTGGCGATCCGGATCGACCCGATCGGGTCCATCACCACGAGGACATCGAGCGACATGCGAGCCATCCACGGCAGTAAGTGACAAATGTTATCAGCAGGCCTCGGCGACTGACGCCAGGAATTCCGATGGCTTGCGCAAATCTCCTCAGGGAAACTTGACACTACGCCGGCAGACTGGGATATAAGACGGCTTGCAGCGACGCCAGCAGTCACGAAGCGCCGCGCACCGGGGAGACATGATGACGCAAGACGACAACCGCGCCGGCAGCCTGAATGGCCTGCGCGTGATGGTGATCGACGATTCGAAGACCATTCGCCGCACCGCCGAGACCCTGCTCAAGCGCGAGGGCGCCGAGGTGGTGACCGCGACCGACGGTTTCGAGGCCCTGGCCAAGATCGCCGATCAGCGGCCGCAGATCATCTTCGTCGACATCATGATGCCGCGCCTGGACGGCTACCAGACCTGCGCGCTGATCAAGAACAACCAGATGTTCAAGTCCACACCGGTGATCATGCTGTCGTCCAAGGACGGGCTGTTCGACAAGGCGCGTGGCCGCATCGTCGGCTCGGAGCAGTACGTCACCAAGCCATTCACGCGCGAGGAACTCCTCGACGCGATCCGCAAGCACGTCAACGCCTGACCCGGGGAATAGGCACCATATGGCACGCATCCTGTTGATCGAAGACTCGCCGACCGATACGGCGGTGCTCACCCAGCTGCTGGAACGCAACGGCCACCAAGTGCTGGCCTCGACCAGCGCCGAGGACGGCATTGAGGTCTGCAAGCGCGAAATGCCCGACCTGGTGCTGATGGATGTCGTGCTGCCCGGCATGAACGGCTTCCAGGCCACGCGTGCGCTCTCCCGCGACAGCGCCACCACCGCGATCCCGGTGCTGATCGTCAGCACCAAGGGCATGGAGACCGACCGTGCCTGGGGCCTGCGCCAGGGCGCCAAGGGTTACATCGTCAAGCCACCGGTGGAGAGCGAGCTGATCGACCGCATCAACGCGCTGCTCGGCGGCTAAGCATGGGCAAGGGACGCAAGCAGGGCGCGCAGCACGCGCAACCCGCGCCGCAGTTGGACCCTTTCGAGGTCTTGGCCGACTACGAGCGCCGGAGCCTGGCGCACGTCGCCGGCCTGCCCGAGCAGCTCGACGCGCCCGGCCTGTGGCGCGGCGTGGGCTATCGCATCGGCAAGCGCCGCCTGGCCTCGGGTTTCGACGAAGTGGTCGAGATCCTGCCGATGCCGCCGGTGACCCCGGTGCCCGGGGCGCAGCCGTGGATGATGGGCGTTGCCAACATCCGCGGCAGCCTGCTGCCGGTGGTCGACCTCAAGCAGTTCCTGGAAGGCGAGCGCACCGTGCTGCACGAGAGCCAGCGCGTGTTGATCGTGCGCCAGCCCGGCGGCGACGTTGCGGTGACCATCGACGAACTCTTCGGTCAGCGCAGCTTCCTGGAGGAGCAGCAGCTGTCCGCCGAGCGCCTGTCCGAGCAGGGTCTGGCGGACGGCCGCTATGCACATTTCGTCGACCGGGCTTTCGCCTTGGCCGACCATTCGTGGGGGGTCTTTAGCCTGGACCGACTGGCCCGCACGCCCGAATTCAGACAAGCCGCGGCCTGAGGGCCGCACACACGCAAGGTCGAGGGACACCATGAGCACTGTGATTGATACCGTTGCCGGCAAGAGCCGCAACCTGGGCACCAACTTCTGGCTGGTCGTACTTGGCCTGGCGGTGCTGGTCTTCGGCCTGAACACCGGGTATGCAACCTGGAAGGCGGCGCGCCTGGGCGGAGCGAGTACCGCGGCATCCAACCTGCAGGTGGATTCGCAACGGCTCGCCAACCAGGGCCGCGACGCCGCCGCGGGCAGCGCCGAGTCGTTCACCGAGTTCAAGGCCACCAAGGCCCGCATCGACGGCGACATCGCCGGGCTCAACAGCAACTTCGGCGACACGGCTGGGCTCTCCGGCCCGATCGCGAAAGTTACCGAGACCTGGGCGCCACTGGCCAAGAACGCCGAGCAGCTCATCGCCAGCGAGCCGGCCGTGCTGGCGCTGGCCGGCAATGCCGACCGCTTCACCCAGCGCGTGCCGCAGCTGCAGGCGCAGCTCGACGAGGTGGTGCGCGCGATGTCGGCCAGCGGTTCGCCGTCGTCGCAGATTTACATCGCCCTGCGCGAGGTGGTACTGGCCTCGACCATGGCCCGCCGGGTCACCGAGATCCGCGCCGGCGGCGAAGGCGCCGCGCTTGCAGGCGATGCGCTGGTTCGCGACGCCGGCGTGTTCGAGCAGGTCCTGACCGGCCTGCGCTCGGGCGACGACGCCATGAACGTGCAGCCGCTGACCAATGCAGCGGCGCTGGCCGCGCTCGGCCAGGCCAACACGCTGTGGGTGGAGATGAAGAAGGATCTAGATGCGATCCTGTCGAGCTCGCAGAACCTGTTCCGTGCGCAAACCGCGGCCGCGGTGCTGACCACCGGCTCCGACCGCCTGCTGGCGGACAGCGAGTCGCTGTTCCGCGCCTTCACCGCCTTCGGCTCGCTCCGCGACACCAGCCTCGCAGGCAACATCTGGATCAGCATCCTGTCCGGTCTCGCCGCGCTGATCGCCATCGCCGGCCTGCTGTGGTCGCTCAACCGGGCCCAGCGCACGCGCTACGAGACCACGATGGAGCTCAACAACCGCAACCAGGAGGCGATCATGCGCCTGCTGGACGAGATGGGCTCGCTCGCCGAGGGCGATCTCACGGTGAAGGCAACCGTGACCGAGGACATGACCGGCGCGATCGCCGACTCCATCAACTTCGCGGTCGAGCAGCTGCGCAGCCTGGTGCAGACCATCACCGACACCTCGGTGCAGGTCGCCTCCAGCGCGCAGGAGACCCAGGCCACCGCGATGCACCTGGCCGAGGCAGCCGAGCACCAGGCGCAGGAGATCAACTCGGCCTCGGACCGCATCAACGAGATCGCCGCCAGCATCAACCAGGTCTCGCGCAACTCCGCCGAGTCCGCCGACGTGGCCCAGCGCTCGGTGCAGATCGCGACCAAGGGCGCGGGCGTGGTGCGCGAGACGATCGCCGGCATGGACTCGATCCGCGACCAGATCCAGGAGACCTCCAAGCGCATCAAGCGCCTGGGCGAGTCGTCGCAGGAAATCGGCTCGATCGTCGAACTGATCAACGACATCTCCGAGCAGACCAACATCCTGGCGCTGAACGCGGCGATCCAGGCGGCGTCTGCCGGCGAGGCCGGCCGCGGCTTCGCGGTGGTCGCCGACGAAGTGCAGCGACTCGCCGAACGCGCGTCCAACGCCACCAAGCGCATCGAGACCCTGGTGCAGACCATCCAGTCCGACACCAACGAGGCGGTCAGCTCGATGGAACAGACCACGACCGAGGTGGTCGCCGGTGCGCGACTGGCCGAGGACGCCGGCACCGCGCTGGGTGAGATCGAAAGCGTGTCGACCAACCTGGCCTCGCTGATCGAAGGCATTTCCAGCGCTTCGCAACAGCAGTCCACGGCCGCGACCAACATCACCGCGACCATGAACACCATCCAGTCCATCACCGCGCAGACCTCGCAGGGCGCCAACCAGACCGCCGAATCGATCGGCAACCTCGCGCAGCTGGCCGCCGACCTGCGGCGCTCGGTTGCCGACTTCAAGTTGCCGGCGTGAGCAGGAAAGAGCGCGCCTGATGAAAGCGATGATTCTGCCGGGCTCGGGCGTTGTCGTCCGTCGCCCGTTCGGTGGCCGGCTCCCTGACCGCGGAGCGGTGGCGATCCGTTCGCCGGGAGCGAACGCGTGACCGCACTGCGCGACGCCATCGACTACACCACGCTGGGCTGGGTCAAGCCCGAGCTCGACGAGACCCTGCGCCAGGCGCGGATCGAGATAGAAGGCTACGCCGAGGATCCCGCCGACAGCAGTCGCATGCGCTTCTGCGCCGGCTACCTGCACCAGGTGCAGGGCACGCTGCGGATGGTGGAGCTGTACGCGCCGGCGATGGTGGCCGAGGAGATGGAGCAGCTGGCGCAGGCGCTGCACAAGGGCATGGGCGACCATGACAGTGCTTGCGCCACCCTGATGCGGGGGGCGGTTCTGCTGCCCGACTACCTGGAGCGGCTGCAGAGCGGGCACAAGGACATCCCCATCGTCCTGTTGCCATTGCTCAACGAATTGCGCGCCGCGCGGGGTGAGGCCGGATTGAGCGAGAGCGTGCTGTTTGCGCCGGACCTCGACCGCCAGCTGCCCGCCTCGGTACCTGCATCGCAGGACAGCGAAGCGTCGGCTTCCCCGCTGCAGACGCAGCTGGGGGAACTGCGCGAGCAGCTGGCAGGGTGGACCGAGGATGACAAGCCAGACGATGCAGCTGCGCTCTCCGAGCTGCTGTTGGCGCTGCTGCCGCACGCAGCTGACGAGTCGGCGCGACGGATGCTCTGGGTGGCCGGCTCGGTGGCGCAGGTGCTACGCGATGGTGGGCTCGCTGCCAGCCCCGGGCTCCGCCAGGCCTATGCCAGCGTCGAGCGCGAAGTGCGCCGGATGTTTCCTGGCACCGACGACGCTGTCGCCCTGCCGCGGCCCGACGCCACCCAGGAGCCGACGCGACAACTGCTCTATCACGTGGCCCATGGCGGCGGCGATCACGCCGTGTTGCGGGAGCTGCGGCAGATCTTCAACCTCGATGCGCAGCTGCCTACCGCCTCCGAGCTCAGCCACGCGCAGGGCAGCCTGAGCGGACGCAACCGCGCCTTGCTCGACACAGTGTCGGCCGCGATCAAGGACGACTTGCTGCGGGTCAAGGATGCACTCGACCTGCACCTGCGCACCGGCGAAACGGAGGTTGCCCACTTGCAGCCTCAGGTCGACCTGCTGGGTCGGATCGCCGACACCGTGGGAATGCTGGGTCTGGGCGTGGCACGCAATGTCGTGCAGGAGCAGCGTGAGGTCCTGCGCGCCATCGTCGAGGGGTACCGGCCCGCTGACGAGGGCGCACTGCTTGATGTCGCCGGCGCCTTGCTCTACGTCGATGCGCTGCTCGACGACCAGGTGGCCCACCTCGGCGTCGACGACGCCCCGGCCGAGGATGGCGGGGTGGTGTTCGCGTCCGAATCCCACAAGCTGCTCGGCGTCATCGTCCGTGAGGCGATCGCCAATTTCGCCGACGCCCGCCAGGCCTTTGTGGCGTTCGTCGAAACCAACTGGGACCATGGCGAACTGGTCGAGGTGCCGCGGCTGCTGGCGGAGGTATCCGGTGCCTTTTCGATGCTCGAGCTGCTGCAACCGGCCGACTACCTGACGGCGGTGCGTCTCTATACGGAGTCGGAACTGTTGTCGCGCAAGCGCGTGCCCAACGGGCGCCAACTCGACACCTTCGCCGACGCATTGGCCAGCCTCGAATACTACCTGGAGGCGCTACGGGACAACCGGCTCAACCGCGACGACATCCTCGACGTGACCCGCAACAGCCTCGAATCCCTGGGCTACTGGCCGTTGCCCGACAGGCCGGTGCAGCCGGCGGTCGAGAAGATTCCGGACGCTGGCCCGTCCGCTCGACACCCGGACGGCGCGCAGCGCGCCGTCGATGAGCTGCTGGGCCGAGCCGCCGTCCATGCCAGGCAACCCGACGGCGCGGCGCCCGCCGCGGGTGCGCAAGCCCCGGCACCCGCCGAACCGGTGCATGCGCCGGCCCCGGTGGCCCCGGCAGGTCAGCAAAGTGGTGGCTTCGAGGCCACCGGCGACGAGATCGACGACGAGATCCGCGAGGTCTTTCTCGAGGAGTTCGCCGAAGAGATCGACAACCTCGACCAACTGCTGCCGCTGTGGCGCGCCGATCCGGACAACCTGGAGCGCTTGCGCCCGATCCGACGCGTGTTCCATACCCTCAAGGGCAGCGGGCGCCTGGTTGGCGCGCGGACCCTGGGCGAATTCAGCTGGAAGATCGAAACCCTGCTCAATCGTGTCCTGGAGGGTAGCCGGCCGGCGAGTGCGGCGGTTGTCGCGATGGTCGACCAGGCGTTCTACACCTTGCCCCAGCTGCAGGCGACGTTGCGCGGCGATGGCGTCGTTCGCGCCGACCTCGAGCGGATCCAGGCGGCCGCAGAGCGCATCGCCCAGGGCGACGAAACCATGCCGGAACCGGTGGTCGACGCTATTGCCGGTGCGCCCGAGCCGGTCGCAGCCGACGATGCCATCGCGTCGCAGGTGACCGCGCCGGTCGATGCGGAATCGGCCGCGGACGAGGCTGCGGCAACGGCCGGCGTCGCAATCGATACCGTTCCCGCCGCGGTCGATGCCTTGCTGCTCGAAATCCTGGAAAGTGAAGTGGCGGGTCACCTGGAGAGTGTCGACGCATGGGTGGCTCAGTCACGCGTTGACCCGCACCCTGCCAGCGAAGCACTGCTGCGCGCCGTGCATACCATGAACGGCGCGTTTGCGATGACCGAGGTTCCCGCGCTCAGCGATGTGCTGTCGCCCGCGGAAGGGTTTGTCCGCCGCCTGCTGGCTTCAGGCCAGACCCCGACGGAGCAGGGTGTCGCAGTGATTGGCGATCTCGCGCAACTGGTTCGCGCCGCCATCGTGGGTCTGCATGATCCGAGTCCGCATGTGCCCGTCGGCGCGGCGTTGGCAGCGCAGCTGCTCAGCCTTCGCGATTCGCTGCCTGACGTGGCGCCGGTGCAACTCGGGTCTGCGAAGGATGACGCGGTCGCGCAATCCCTGCCGGACCTTGCCGAAGTCGAGTTGACGGCGGTGGATCTGGCTGCCTATCGCGACCTTGACAGCATGCCGGAAGGCGCAGAGCCTGCTTGGCAAGGCGCGCGGGAAACTTCCAGTGCCGGCGAGGAGCCAGCCGAGCAACTCGAACAGGCACGGATCGAGGCCGAGCGACTCGAAGCCGAGCGGGTCGAGGCAGAGCGAATTGAATCCGAGCGCGTGGCTGCCGAGCAACTCGAACAGGCGCGCATCGAGGCCCAACGACTCGAGGCCGACCGACTCGAGGCCGAGCGCGCGGCCGCGGAACAGCGCGAACACGAGTGCATCGAAGCCGAACGGCTCGAGTCCGAGCGCGCCGAAGCGGCCCGCACCGAAGAAGCGGAGCGCCTTGAGTACGCGCGCCTAGAAGCCGAATACGCAGAGCAGGATCGCATCGCACGGGAGCAACAGGCCGAAGCCGAGCGTGCCGACGCGGCCCGGATCGAAGCCGAGCATGCCGAGGCCGCCCGGATCGAAGCGGAGCGAGTCGAATCCGAGCGCGTGGCTGCCGAACAGCTTGAGCAGACGCGGATCGAGGCGCAGCGACTCGAGGACGAGCGTGCAGAGCTTGAGCGCGCGGCTGCGGAACAGCGCGAACACGAGCGCATCGAAGCCGAACGCATCGAAGCCGAGCATGCCGGGGCCGCCCGGATTGAAGCCAAACGTCTCGAAGCCAAACGTCTCGAAGCCGAGCGCCTTGAAGCCGAGCGCGCCGCCGAGCAGGCCGCTGCCGAAGCTGTCCGCGTACAGGCAGAGTCAACCGCCGCAGCCGCATCGGAGCCGGAAGCTGCCGCAAAGAAAACCGCGTACACCAGAACAGCAGCGCTCGACCCCACGGTCGCTGCAATGCTCGCCCAGGCCCAGGACGGCGCCGAGGATCCCGACGAAGCGCTGGACCTCATCGGCCTGGACCCCGAGCTGATCGACATCTTCGTGGAGGAGAGCGGCGACCTGCTTGACCATGCCGACGGCCTGCTGGCCCAGCTGCGCGATGCGCCGGACGAGCGCGAACCGCTGGTCGGCCTCCAGCGTGACCTGCATACCCTCAAGGGTGGCGCGCGGATGGCCGGGATCATGGCCATCGGCGAGCTCGGTCACGCGATGGAATCGCTGCTGGAGGCCGTGGTCGAACAGCGCAGCGAGCTCGGGCGCGACGGCATCCCGCTGCTGGAGCGCGGGTTCGACCGCCTGCATGCCATGGTCACCCGGGCCGGTGCCCGCCGCGCGATCGGTCCCTCGCAGGCACTGGTGGACGATTTCGATGCGCGCTCGCGCGGGATCACGGCGGCGGAGCGTGCCGCGGCCGAAGCGATGCCCGCGCGGATGCCGGCGCCGAAGGTGGAACTGAAGCCGCTGTCGGCGCCGATCAGCGAGATGGCTGATGTGGAGGACGACGACGTCGGCGTGCGGGCGCCACAGGAGCAGGTGCGAATCCGCGCCGACCTACTCGATCGCCTGGTCAACTACGCCGGCGAAGTCGCCATCTATCGCGCCCGGCTTGAACAGCAGCTCGGCGCGTTCCGTTCGGCGATGGCGGAGATGGAACAGACCAACGCCCGCTTGCGCGACCAGCTGCGTCGCCTCGACAGCGAGACCGAGGCACAGATCATCGCCCGCTACCAGCGCGAGCACGAGGTCGGCGACGAGACCTTCGATCCGCTCGAGCTCGATCGTTTCTCCACCCTGCAGCAGCTCTCGCGCGGCCTCGGCGAGTCCGCGGCCGATCTGGCCAGCCTGCAGGGCACGCTCGACGAGTTGACCCGACAGTACGAGATCCTGCTGCTGCAGCAGTCGCGGGTCAGCTCCGACCTGCAGGAAGGCCTCATGCGCACGCGCATGGTGCCGTTCGACGCCCTGGTGCCACGCCTGCGCCGCATCGTCCGCCAGGCCGCGGGCGAGACCGGCAAGCAGGTGCAGCTCAGGCTCGATGGCGCCCAGGGCGAACTCGACCGCAACGTGCTCGAACGCATGACCGCTCCGCTGGAGCACATGCTGCGCAACGCCGTCGCCCACGGCCTGGAGACGCCCGAGCAGCGTCGCAAGGCGAACAAGGGCGAGGAGGGCACGGTGCACATCGCGGTCCGCCGCGAGGGGTCGGAAGTGGTGCTGGAAGTCGGCGACGACGGCAGCGGCCTCGACCGCGTGGCCATCCGTCGTCGCGGCGAAGAACGCGGCCTGTTGCGCGCGGACGCGGTGCTGGCCGACAGCGACCTCGACATGCTGATCTTCGAGCCGGGCTTCTCGACCGTTGATGAAGTCAGCCGGCTGGCCGGCCGCGGCGTCGGCATGGATGTGGTCGCCTCCGAAGTGCGGCAGCTCGGCGGCACGCTGGACATCGCCACGCGCAAGGGAGAGGGCACCACCTTCATCCTGCGCCTGCCGCAGACGCTCGCGGTCACCCAGGCGGTATTCGTGCGCATCGGTGAGACCAGCTTCGCGGTGCCGATCGCCTCGGTGCGCGGCGTCGGCCGCATCGGCCGCGACGCTTTCATGAAGCCCGATGCCAGCTACGCCTACGGCGGCGAGGATTACACCGTGCACGACCTTGGCGGGCTGGTGGGACATGCCCCGGCCAAGGCCGAGGGCCAGCTGCAGATGCCGCTGCTGCTGATCCGCGCAGGCGACCTGCGTGCCGCGGTGGCGGTCGACCAGATCGTCGGCAACCGCGAGATCGTGGTCAAGCCGGCGGGGCCGCAGGTGGCTTCGGTGCCGGGGATCTTCGGCGCCACCATCATGGGCGACGGCCGCGTGGTGGTGATCCTCGACGTGGCCCCGCTGGTGCGCCGCCAGGCCACCCTGCCGCGCGACCATGTCCCGGCGCCGGCCGTAGAGCAGCGCGCAGTGCCGCTGGTGATGGTGGTCGATGACTCGGTGACCATGCGCAAGGTCACCGGCCGCGTGCTGGAGCGCCACAACTTCGAGGTCGTCACCGCGAGGGACGGCATCGATGCGCTGGAACGGATGGCCGAGCGCGTGCCGGACCTGATGCTGCTCGACATCGAGATGCCGCGCATGGACGGCTACGAGCTCGCCATCCAGATGAAGGCCGACCCGCGGCTGCGCAACGTGCCGATCGTGATGATCACCTCGCGCACCGGCGAGAAGCACCGGCAGCGCGCCTTCGAAATCGGCGTGCAACGCTACCTCGGCAAACCGTACCAGGAGAACGAACTGGTGCGTAATGTCTACGAGCTGCTGGAGCTGGAGCACGACGATGCGTGAGCACGCGCCCCGGGTGGTCCTGCTGGCGCGTCCCGGCGAGGCCTGCGGCCGGCTGGAGGAGGCGCTGCGCGAGGCGGGTGCCGAGATCGCATGCGTCATCGACCCGACCGACGGCGGGGCCGAGCAGGCGGTCGCAGCACAGCCGCAGGCGGTGCTGGTGGCGCTGGATCCGCTGGTCGAGGAGTCGCTGCAGCGTTTCGAAGAGCTGCTGTCGGACCCCGCGGTCACCGTGATCTTCGACGAGGCCGAACTGGCTGCGCAGCGTGAGGGCTGGGACATGGCACGCTGGGTCCGGCATCTCGCCGCCAAGCTCCACCGCCACGACGACGTGCTGCCGCCCGGCCGCGAAACGGAGACAGACTGGCCGCTGCCCGGGCCCTTGCCACCCCGCGCCGACCTGGGCGAACTCGACATCACCGCCTTCGCGGGGGAAGCGCAGGCACGCGCCGGCGGGGTGCCCAGGGATGACGATTATCTGGGCCCCGATCGCAGCGGTCAGGAAGCGCTCATGATCGTCGGGGTGGACGCCGTGGACCCGGAGGACGCGGGCGCAACCCCCGCGCTGCCTGTCGCCCACCAGAACCCGGGAGCCACCGAAAAACCCGGTAGCGTCTTCGGCGTGCTCTCCCTGGTCGACAATGACGATCAGGCGGAATCCGTGGGCGATGGCGCCGAACCCCTCGGAGCGATCTTGGTGGAAGGCGGAATCGGTGCGCCCGATGCCGTGCGCCAGCTGCTGGCAGCGCTTCCGCACGCCTTTCCCCGACCGATCCTGGTCAGGTTGCAGCTCGATGGGGGCCGCTACGATCGTCTGGTAAAGCAGATGTCGCGCGCGTCGAGCATGCCGGTCGTGCTCGCCAAGGCGGGCCGCAGTGCGGATCCGGGAACGGTGTACTTCCTCGACACCACCACCACGCTGGCCTACGAGAACGGTGGCCTCGTCTTTGCTGCATCCACTGGCGCCGTGCCCGCGCTGCATATGGTGCTGCCCGCTAGGGACAGTGCGATCCTGCTGTTGAGCGGCAGTGCGGTTGCCATGGTCGACAGTGCATTCGGCCAGGCCTGGACGGGGGCCCTGGTGGCGGCGCAGGCGGTAGAAGAGTGCTACGAACCTGCGGCGGCGACCGCCTTGAGCGCGCGCGGGGGCGAAACGGCCGTGGTGGCGGAACTCGCCGAACGCCTCATGCAGCGATGGCCATCGCCGGCGCACCATCCGCGCGCGCACTGAATTCGGGATCCGCATGAGCATGACCAGCCAAGCCACGCAGAGCCCGGACATCCGCGGCGTACTGATCCAGGTCGAGGGTGCGCGCCTGTTGCTGCCCAACGCCACCATCGCCGAGGTGCTGTCGTTCGCAGATCCCGAACCCATCGAGGGTGCACCGGGTTGGCTGCTGGGCCGCATCCGCTGGCGCGGCTGGCAGCTGCCGCTGCTGTCCTTCGCCAGACTCAGCGGCCTGGCCCAGGAAGAGGGGGGGCTGGGCAGCAAGGTGGTGGTGCTCAAGGCCATGGGAGGCGACGCAAAGCTCCCGCATTTCGCACTGCTGACCCAGGGCTTCCCGCGCCTGGTCACCGTGTCGCGCGCTGCGCTGGCCGTGGAACACCAGGATGGCGCGTTGGCCGACGGCGTGCTGGTGCGTGTCCTGTTCAACGACGATGCCGCACTGGTCCCGGACATCGACCGCATCGAGCAGGCGATCCGCGGGGTGCTGGCGCAGGCTGCCTGAACGGGTTGTTGCCGTCGGGTGGGCCTCGGCCCACGATTTCTTCGCTGCGATGCTGCTCGGGGCCCAGGCCCAGCCTACGCAGAGAGGTCACCAAATCTTGCCTGCAGGGCGGCGATGCCTGCGATGCCCGCGGTTTCGGTGCGCAACACGCGCGGGCCCAGGCGCAGTCCGTCGAAGCCAGCCCCCTCGAGGGCGACGCGGTCACGCGGCGACCAGCCGCCTTCCGGGCCGATGGCGAGGCAGCAGCCTCCGGCGCCGGGTTCCGGCAACGACTCCGTGCCAGCACTGGCCTGTGGGTCCAGCAATAGTCGCAGGGCGGTGTCGGGCAGCCTTGCCACCGCATCCTGAAGCGCCTGCGGCGACGCGACCTCCGGCACCCGGGCGCGCCCGCTCTGCTCGCAGGCGGCGACTACCACCTGCCGCCAGTGTTCCAGCCGCCTGGCGGAACGCTCGCCGGAGAGCCTGACCGCGCTGCGCTCGCTGCTGACCGGAAGGAAGGCGGCGGCGCCGAGCTCGGTCGCCTTCTGCAGGATCCAGTCCATCTTCTCGCCACGGGCGATGCCCTGCAGCAGCACGATGCGGAGCGGAGACTCGTTGTCGACGGCACGGCTGGCGGTGACGTCGACGGCGGCATCGCGCCTGCCGGCGGCGACGATGCGGGCGTCGTAGTCGCGGCCGTCGCCGTTGAACAGCACGCAGGCGTCGCCCACCCCCAGTCGCAGCACGCGCAGCAGGTGGGCGGCGACGTTGTCGGGAAGCGACACCCGGACGCCGGCGGCAAGCGGCGCGTCGACATGGGCGCGGTTCACGCGCATGCGTCTGCTCGCTGGCTGTGCTGTCGTGCGCTGACGGAAAGCGTCGCAGCCCCGATGCGACCGTGCCGCATCGGCAGTCGCAGACACACTTCCCGCAGCTGCGCGCCCGGGCCCCTCATGCGGTCGCCACGCCTATCGCCGCGTCGGTGACCGCCGCCAGCAGCGCCAGCTGGTCGTCGTCGATGCAGTAGGGAGGCATCCAGTACAGCACGTCGCCCAACGGCCGCAGCAGCACGCCGCGTTCCAGCGCGGCGCGGTGGGCCTGCAGGCCGACGCGCTGTGCTGGATCGAACGGCGTCCTCTGGTCGCCGTCGCGGGTGAGTTCGAAGGCGACGATCATGCCCGCCTGGCGAACTTCAGCAACATGCGCACGGGCGGCCAGCGGTGCGGCCAGCGCTGCCATCCGCTGCGCGGTGCGGCGGTTGCGTGCCAGAACGTCGTCGCTGTCGAAGATGTCCAGCGACGCCAACGCCGCTGCGCAGGCCAGGGGATTTCCGGTGTAGCTGTGCGAGTGCAGGAACGCGCGCTCGCGCGAATCGTCGAGGAAACCGTCGTAGATCGCCTGGGTGGCCAGCACCGCAGCCAGCGGCAGGAACCCGCCGGTCAAGCCCTTGGACAGGCACAGCAGGTCGGGCTGGATGCCTGATTGCTCGCAGGCGAACATGGTCCCGGTGCGACCGAAGCCGACCGCGATCTCGTCGGCGATCAGCAAGACCCCATGCACGTCGCACAATTCGCGCGCGCGCCGCAGGTAAACCGGATCGTGCATGCGCATGCCGCCGGCGCACTGCACTCGCGGTTCCAGGATCAGCGCGCAGATCTCACCGGCATGGTCGTCAAGCAGCCGCGCCAGCGCGTCGGCGGCGTCCTCGGCGCAGCCCGCAGCACTCTGGCCGTCGCGCGCGGCATAGGCGTCTGGCGATGTTGCGAACAGACATTCGGTCAGCAGCGGAGCATAGGTCCGGCGATACAGCGGGATGTCGCCGACCGATAGCGCGCCGAGAGTCTCGCCGTGGTAACCGTTCTCCAGCGCCACGAACTTTGTCCGTCGAGGCTCGTCGCCGCGGTTGCGGAACCAGTGGAAGGCCATCTTCAGTGCCACCTCGACACCCGCAGAGCCGTTGTCGGCGTAGAACACCTTGGCCAGCGGCGCCCGCCCCGATTCGCGTGGCGCCAGCGCCAGCAGGCGCTCGGCCAGCTCGACCGCGGGTGGATGCGTGCATCCCGCGAGGATCACCTGCTCCAGGGTGCGCGCCTGGTGCGCGATCGCCTCGGCGATCCGGGGCTCGGCGTGCCCATGCAGGTTGGTCCACCAGCTGCTGACCGCGTCGAGCGTGCGGCTTCCATCATGGCCGACCAGCCAGGCGCCGTCGCCGCGCGCTACCGGCAGAAGCGGCAGGGCGTCGCGAGGATCGCGTGCATGGTGCTCGCGCATCTGCGTGCAGGGGTGCCAGAGCACGGCCAGGTCGCGCGCACGCCAGTGCTCGGCGTCGCTTATCATGGTGTGATGATGCAAAGGCTCCATCCCGCCATTATTGCCCGGGCGGCGTCGTCCTGCAGGCCCGCGGAGCCGGCGCGATGAGCCGGCCGCTGCCCATCATCCACGGCGTGCACACGCGCCATGAATCGCCCGACCGGGTGATCGAAGACGTCGACCTCGAGTTCGGCAACGGCGAGCGACGCCTGTTCTACCGGGTGCGCGCGCAGGGGGCGGGCGCGGTGGTGGTGGTGCCGATGCTCGACGACGACACCGTGCTGTTGGTGCGCGAGTACGCCGCCGGCGTGCACCGTTACGAGCTGGGTCTGGTCAAGGGGCGCATCGATCCCGGCGAGACCCCGGAGCAAGCCGCCGACCGCGAACTCAAGGAGGAGGCCGGGCATGGTTCGCGCTCGCTGCTGCGGTTGCGCGCGCTCAGCCTGGCACCCACCTACATGAGCCACCAGACCCACCTCGTGCTCGCCCGCGACCTCTATCCCGAGCGCCTGCCCGGCGACGAGCCCGAGGAGATGGAGGTGGTGCCCTGGAAGCTCGACGCCCTGCACGAACTGGTGCTGCGCGAGGAGTTTTCGGAAGGGCGCTCGATCGCTGCGCTGTTCATCGTACGCGACTGGCTCAGGCACCATGCCGGTCGCGATTGAGGTTCGCGAGGGAGTCATCGCGATCGCTCACGCCGCGGCCTCGGCGATCCTGGGTGTCTACGCCCGCGACTTCTACGTGGCCCGCAAGGATGACGCCAGCCCGCTGACCGAGGCCGACCTCGCCGCGCACCGCTGCATCGTCGCCGGCCTGCAGGCGTTGACGCCCGAGATCCCGGTGCTGTCGGAGGAATCCGCCGAGGGCGTGGAGGCGGACCTTCGCCGTGGCTGGCAGCAACTGTGGGTGGTGGACCCGCTGGACGGCACCCGCGAGTTCGTCACGCGCAACGACGAATTCACGGTCAACATCGCCCTGATCGAAGCGGGGGCGCCGGTCTTCGGGGTGATCCAGGCCCCGGTGACCGGCACGCTCTGGCATGGCGCCCCCGGCGAAGGTGCGTTCCGACGCGATGCTGATGGCGAGATCGCGTTGCGTACCCGGATCCCGGCCACCGCGCCGCTGCGGGTCGCGGGCAGTCGCTCGCATCTGGACCCACGCACGGCCGCGCTGATGGCGCGGATCGCCGCGGACACCGGCAGCGACATCGAACCCATGGCGCTGGGCTCTTCGCTGAAGTTCTGCCGGCTCGCTGAAGGTGCGATGGATGTCTATCCTCGCTTCGGACCGACCAGCGAATGGGACATCGCCGCGGGGCAGGCCATCCTCGAGGCCGCGGGTGGCCGTGTGCTCGACCCGCGGGGGCGGCCGTTTCGCTACAACCAGCGCGATACGCTTCTGAACGGCGATTTCATCGCGCTGGGCGACCCCGAATTGCCGTGGCGAGAGTGGGTGAACGAACGCGCGTAGCCATTGCCCTGTCGGCAACGGCTGCGTTCGCGAACGTCCACTTGCCTCCCGGAATCCCCATGACAGACAACGGAATCCCCAGACTCCTAGACATCATGGCCCGCCTGCGCGATCGCGAGCGCGGCTGCCCGTGGGACGTCGCGCAGGATTTCTCCAGCATCGCGCCCTACACCATCGAGGAGGCCTACGAGGTCGCCGACGCGATCCAGCGCGGCGACCTGGCCGCGCTCAAGGACGAACTCGGTGATCTGCTGCTGCAGGTGGTGTTCCACGCGCGGATGGCTGAGGAGGAGGGCGCCTTCGCCTTTGCCGACGTGGTGGAGGCGATCAGCGAGAAGATGCTGCGCCGGCACCCGCATGTCTTCGGTGACGCCGACCGCGACGACGCCGACGCGGTGCGCCGCAGCTGGGAAGAGATCAAGCGCCAGGAGCGCGCCGCGGACGGCGAGACCGACAGATCGGCGCTCGCCGGCCTCGGCCGCGGCCTGCCCGAGTGGCAGCGCGCGGTGAAGCTTCAGGACCGCGCAGCCCGGGTCGGCTTCGACTGGCCGGGCCCCGCGCCGGTGATCGACAAGCTGCTCGAGGAGGTCGAGGAGGTGCGCGCGGAATTCGCGGCCCTGGAACGCGCGCCGGCGGACGAGGCGGCGCGCGCACGTCTGCAGGCGGAGCTGGGCGACCTGTTGTTCGTCGCTGCCAACCTCGCGCGGCATGCGCAGGTTGATGTCGGCACTTCGCTACGCGGCGCCAATGCCAAGTTCGAACGCCGCTTCCGCGCCATGGAGGCGCTGGCCCGGGCAGACGGGGTGGCGCTTGCGGAGCTGGCGCTGGAGGCGCAGGATCGCTACTGGGAGCGCGCCAAGTCGGGAGAGTCAGGATGAGCCGGCGGTTCTCCAGTTTCCGCGAGTTCTATCCCTACTACCTCTGCGAACATAGCCACCGCACCTCGCGGCGGCTGCACGTCGTGGGCAGCGTCGGGGTGCTGTCGCTGGTTGGGGTCGCGATCGCCACCGCCAACGGCTGGTGGCTGCTGGCGGCGCTGCTGTGCGGCTACGGCTTCGCCTGGGTGGGGCACTTCTTCTTCGAGAAGAACCGGCCGGCCACGTTCCAGCACCCGCTGTATTCGTTCCTTGGGGACTGGATCATGTTCAAGGACGTGCTGAGCGGAAGGATCAAGTTCTGATCGTTGTCGAAAGCCACGACGAGGCCGTTCTTCGCAAGCCACACGCGCCCCTCCCCGGCGCGGAGGCATGCCTGGCATGAGCGCTTCGGCTTCTGCACTGGTCACGGACAGGCCGGGCACTGGGATGGTCGCCTTCACAAACCCTCCACCGTGGCCACGGCACCTTTCACAAAGCTGAAGCCGCCCCACCGCGGAAGCCGCTGTCCACCTTTCAAACTATTGGGAGTGCCCATGCGCGGATCGCAGGAACCGGGCGGTCTTGTCCTGATCGTCGAGGACAACCGCAACATCTCGGAAATGGTCGGCGAATACCTGGAAGGCCGCGGATTCGAGGTCGACTACGCCTCGGACGGGCTCGATGGTTATCGTCTGGCCGCGGAGAACAACTACGACGTGGTCGTGCTCGACCTGATGCTGCCGCGTCTGGACGGCATCGAGGTCTGCAAGCGCCTGCGCGAGGAGGCGCGCAAGTCGACACCGGTGCTGATGCTCACTGCGCGCGACACGCTGGATGAGAAGCTGACCGGCCTGTCTGCCGGCGCCGATGACTACCTGACCAAACCGTTTGCGATCCAGGAGCTGGAAGCACGGCTGCGGGCGCTGATCCGCCGTGAGCGCCGCCAGGTGGGCTCCGAGGTGCTCAAGGTCGCCGACCTGGTGCTCGACCCGGCCTCCTTGCGCGCCACCCGCGCCGGCAACGAACTACAGCTGTCGCCGATCGGGCTGAAGCTGCTGACGATCCTGATGCGTGAGTCGCCGCGGGTGGTCAACCGGCAGGAGATCGAGCGCGAGATCTGGGGCAACAGCCTGCCGGATTCCGACACCCTGCGCAGCCACCTGTACAACCTGCGCAAGACCATCGACAAGCCGTTCGACAAGCCACTGCTGCATACGGTGCAGAGCGCGGGTTACCGCATCGCCGACATCGAACAGCCGCCTTCCTGAGCGTAGCCGACGTCGCGATGTCCCAGGGCCTGCCGCACAAGCTGCGCTACGTGTTCATCGTGCAGGCGGTGACGGCGAGCTTTGCCATCGTGATCGGCTTCTACTTCGTCGGCATGCTGGTCAAGGAGTCCCTGGCCTCCGAGCGCGTGCGTGCCGAGGCCGACGCCTATTGGATGGCCCAAGCACGCGACCCCGATTACCCATTGCCACGCACGACCTCCGTCAGCGGTTATTTCGTCCCGGCCGACGCACCGGAGCGGACGCGCACCCTGCCCGTGCGGCTGCGCACGCTGCCCGATGGCTACCACGACCTGCCCGGGCGGATGAAGGCGCTGGTCGAATCGCGGCCGGCGGGGCGGCTCTACCTGATGATGACGTTCCCCCTGCTCGATCGGGTCGTATGGTGGACCGGTCTGGTGTCGATGCTGATGGCGCTACTGGCGATCTATGCGGTCAGCTGGCTGTCCTACCGCAGCGCGCGCCGGCTGGTGGCGCCGGTTGACCGCCTCGCGCAGGCGGTCTCGGAGTGGGATCCGCGCGATCCCGATGTCGAGTCGATCGGCGCGCAAAGCCTGCCTGGCCATCCCGGGCGCGAGGTGCAGCAACTCGGCGCCGCGCTGCATGAACTTGCCACCCGCACCCAGGCCCTTGTCCAGCGCGAGCGCGACTTCACCCGCGACGCCAGCCACGAACTGCGCACGCCGCTGACGGTGATCCGGGTGGCCACCGACCTGATGCGCTCGGATACGGAGACGCCGGAACGGATGCAGCGCCCGCTGTTGCGCGTGCAACGGGCCGGACAGGACATGGAGGCGGTGATCGACGCCTTCCTGATTCTCGCCCGCGAGGTGGAGATCTCGCCGCTGCTGGAAGAGTTCGACGTTCATGACGTGGTCTGGGAGTCGGTGGAAAAGGCGCGTCCGCTGCTGGCGGACAGGCCGGTCGACCTGGTGGTGACCGAGGAGGCCCGGCCGAGGCTGCTGGCGTCGCCGCGGGTGCTGGCGGTGATGCTGGACAACCTGCTCGGCAACGCCTGCAGCTTCACCGAGGCCGGCCGGATCGAGGTGGAGATCGCCGCCGACCGCATCGTGGTGCGCGACACCGGTATCGGCATGACGCCGGAAATCCTGCGACGCGTCTACGACCCCTTTTATCGCGCCGACCAGTTCAACGCTGGGGGCAAGGGCATGGGGCTGTCGATCGTGCGCCGGCTTGGCGAACGCTTCGGCTGGCCCGTGACGCTGGAGAGCGCCACGGGCACGGGCACCACCGCGACCATTGCGTTCTCCTCGCATCTCGCCGGATAGCCGGCTCGCGGACGGGTGGCGTCGGCGACAGGTGGCACGCGCAGCCCGGGACGTCTGGCGCGCTGACCAGTCAACTTGTTGCGCCCGCATGCGTTAGATTGCCCGACCCCGCCGCCGACCAGGCTTCCCCTGCATGAGCCATCGACCCCAAGCGATCCGACCTGAGCGTCGGCGCCTCGCGTCCTTCGTTGCCATCGTGGCCCTCGCTGCCGCCGCATTGTGGTTCTGGGGCCAGCGCAAGGGTGGCGACGACGAAGGCCGCTGGCGCACGGTCACCGTCGAGCGCGGCGACATCCGAGTGGCCATCTCCGCAACCGGCACCCTGAGCGCGACCTCCACCGTGGTGGTCGGCAGCCAGGTCTCGGGCCAGGTGACCGAGGTGCTGGTCGATTTCAACGACCGGGTCGAGCAAGGCCAGATCCTCGCGCGCATCGATCCCAGCAGTTTCGATGCGCAGATCGCCCAGGGCGACGCCCAGGTCGCCAGCGCCCGCGCCTCGCTGCGGCAGGCCGAGGCCGCGCTGCGCAATGCCGAGATCGACTACCAGCGCAAGTCCTCTCTCGTCGGGCAACAGCTGATCGCGCGCAATGACTTCGACCTTGCCCGCTCCGGCCGCGACCAGGCCCAGGCCCAGGTCGCTGCGGCGCGGGCTCAGATCACCCAGCAGTCGGCGTCCACCCAGGCCACCCGGATCAACCTTGCGCGCACGGTGATCCGCTCGCCGGTGGATGGCGTGGTGCTGATGCGCTCGATCGAGCCGGGGCAGACGGTCGCCGCCAGCCTGCAGGCGCCGGAGCTGTTCACCATTGCCGAGGACCTGGGCCGGATGAAGATCGCGCTCGCCGTCGACGAGGCCGACATCGGCCAAGTCGCGGCCGGGCAGGACGTGAGTTTCACCGCAGACGCCTTTCCCGAGCGGCGCTTCCGCGGCACGGTGGAGCAGGTGCGGCTGGCAGCCACCACCACCAACAATGTGGTGACCTATCCGGTGGTGGTGCGCGTCGACAACGCCGACGGCACCCTGTTGCCGGGGCTGACCGTCAACGCCGAGATTGAGGTCAGCCGTCGCGACGACGTGCTGAAGGTCGCCAACGCCGCCCTGCGCTACAAGCCCACAGGTGTCCAGGCCGAGGCCCTTGCGACGCAACAGGCCGCCGCGCCGCGCGGGGGCGGCATGGCCGAGGATCTGGAAGCGGCGGTGGCGTCGCTGGCACTGTCGCCAGCACAGCGCACGGCCTTTGACATCGCGCTGGCCGACGTGCGCGAGCGTCAGGCGGCGCGCACGGCAGCACCGCGACCGCAAGGC
>JALZMP010000129.1 GCA_030858145.1 Pseudomonadota bacterium | reverse complement strand
GTACTGGACCGGGCCGCCGCGGAACGGGGCGAAGCCGGTGCCGAAGATGACGCCGGCGTCGAGCAGGTCGGCATCGGCGACCACGCCGTCGTGCAGCGCGGCGACGGCTTCGTTGAGCAGTGGGAGGATGAGGCGGTCCTCGAGGTCTGCCGGCGTCTGGTAATCCTTCGGAACCTCGGGCTTCTTCGCCTTGCCGTTCTCCCACGCATACAGGCCCTGGCCGTCCTTCTTGCCGCGCTTGCCCTGTTCCGGCGCGCTCACCAGCGCGGGCGGGATCTGCAGGCCGAGGAAGGGCGCGAGTTCCTGGCCGACGCCGTAGGCGACGTCGAGACCGACGGTGTCGATCAGTTCGATCGGGCCCATCGGCATGCCGAACTTCACCGCGGCCTTGTCGATGACTGCGCCCGGAATGCCCTCGGAATACGCGGTCGCGGCTTCGAGCAGGTAAGGAAACAGCAGGCGGTTGACCAGGAAGCCAGGCGTGCCGGCGACCGTTACCGGCAGCTTGTCGAGCGCCTTGCAGAACGCGGCCAGGCGCGACTCGGTCTCCGGCGCCATCGCGTCGTGGCGGACGATCTCCACCAGCGGCATCAGTGCCACCGGATTGAAGTAGTGCAGGCCGGCGAACTGCTGCCCGCGCTGCAAGTGCGTGCGCAGCTCGTCGAGCGGGATCGACGAGGTGTTGCTGGTCAGCAGCGCATCGGGATTCAGCCGCGGCTCGAGCGCGGTGTACAGGTCGCGCTTGGCCTGCGGCTGCTCGATGATGGCTTCGATGACCAGGTCGGCGCTGGCGATGCCGTCGCCGTCGAGGTCGGATTTCAGGCGCGCCGAGACCTCCGGCCGCTTGCCCTCGTCCTTGACCTTCTTCGTGAACAGCTCCTGCGCCCGTGCCATCGCCTTGTCGATGTAGCCCTGCTCGCGGTCCTGCAAGGTGACCTCGAAGCCCTTGTAGGCCGACCAGGCGGCGATGTCGCCGCCCATCACCCCGGCGCCGACCACGTGCACCCGTTCGATACCGTGAGCGGCCTTGCCGCCGAGGCCTTTCAGCCGCTCCTGCAGGAAGAACACGCGGGTGAGATTGCGGGCGGTGGAGGTGCCGGCCAGCTTGACCACCGATTTGCGCTCGGCGGCGAGCTGCGACTCGACGCCGCCACCGCTGCGCCGCCAGGTTTCGATCAGGGAGTAAGGGGCGGGATAATGTTCCTTGCGCGCCTTGCGCGCGACCTGGCTGGCCAGCACCGGCGCCAGCGCCTGCCGCACCGGCCAGAGATTGGTCGCCCAGCCGAGGAAGCGCTGCTTGAACGGCCGCTGCGTGCCCTGCAGCGCGAGCCCTACCGCGGCATCGAGCAGCAGCGCCGGTTCTACCACCTTGTCGACCAGGCCGATCGCCTTGGCCGCCGACGCGGACAGGCTGCGCCCGGTCAGCATCATGTCCATCGCCGCCGGCGCGCCCACCAGGCGCGGCAGGCGCACGCTGCCACCCCAGCCGGGGTAGATGCCGAGCTTGACCTCGGGCAGCCCGATGCGGGTGCTAGCGTCGTTGCTCGCTACCCGGTAGCGGCAGGCCAGGGCGATCTCGGTGCCGCCGCCCATGCAGAAGCCGTGGATGGCGGCGACCGTGGGGCAGGGCAGTTCGGCCAGGCGCTGGAAGGCCTGCTGGCCACGCCGGATCGAGTCGCCGATCGTGCCTTCGGCGTCGAACTGCTGGAACTCGCGGATATCGGCGCCGGCGATGAAGCCTTTCGCCTTCGCCGAGCGCAACACCAGCGCCTTGGGCGGATCCAGCGCCAGGCGCTCCAGCAGCGCATCAAGTTCGAGCAGCACCTCCTGGGCGAAGGTATTGACCGTCTCGCCGGCGCGGTCGAAGGACAGCACCACAACACCGTCCGGGCGCTGCTGGGCTTGCCAGTGGCTGAAGCGCAATCCGTCTAGCCCTGCAATCATGGGGCGCCATCCGTTACGGTACGGGAACCCCCTTATGATCCAGAGTGCGTTCCGTCGGCGTCAAATCGCGCCTTCGGCCGCGCTCCGGGCCTGCCCGGCGGCCACCATGGCTTGTGGCATTGGCGCCGGATCCCCAGATGCAGGGAACCTGTATCCGGAACTATCCCGCCGCCAGGCGGTCACATAGCCCAGCCAGACGGCCGGGCGACAAGGAGCGCCGGCCCGATGGCCGAGATCGAGTCACCACAACATGAGACCGGGCAGCTCGACCAGGAGCTGGTCAGGCGCGTGCAGCGCGGCGACAGCGCGGCGTTCGACCTGCTGGTGCGCAAGTACCAGCACCGCATCGCGGCCCTGATAGGGCGTTACGTGGCCGACTGGAGCGAATGCCAGGACATCGCCCAGGAAAC
Organism: Pseudomonadota bacterium; assembly: GCA_030858145.1. GTDB lineage: Bacteria > Pseudomonadota > Gammaproteobacteria > Xanthomonadales > Xanthomonadaceae > Luteimonas. Next base: position 781 of record JALZMP010000129.1, on the reverse strand, counting down.
CTTCATCCGCGCCTATCGCGCGATCGGGAATTTCCGCGGCGATGCGCAGTTCTATACGTGGTTGCACCGGATTGCCGTGAACACAGCGAAAAACCATCTCGTGGCCAGCAAGCGCCGCCCTCCCGCGGAGGACATCGACGCTGGCGATGCCGAGCAGTTCGATTCCGGTATCCGCCTGCGCGACACCGACACCCCGGAGCGTGAACTCGCGCGCCAGCAGATGGAACAAATCGTGCTCCGTGCGGTCGAAACCCTGCCCGAGGAGCTGCGCACCGCGATCACCCTGCGCGAGGTAGAGGGATTGAGCTACGAAGAGATCGCCATGCGCATGGACTGCCCCATCGGCACGGTGCGCTCGCGCATCTTCCGCGCCCGCGAGGCGATCGACCTGGAGCTCAGGCCACTGATGGACGACACCGATTCCCCAGAGCGTGCCACCGCATGATGCATCGCGACGACATCCATGGCGACGACATTGCAGACGAGTTTGCGCCGCCGCCGCCAGACAAGCTGTACGCGCACCATCGCTGGCAGCTGTCGGCGATGCTCGACGGCGAGCTGTCCCCGGACGAGGCCAAGTTCATGCTGCGCCGGTTGCAGCACGACAGCGCGCTGGCGGCCTGCTGGGAGCGCTGGCAGGTGGGCGGCGACATCCTCCGCGGCCGCGGCCACGCGCTGCTTCCGGCGGATTTCTCGCGCCGGGTGGCGCGGACGATCGCGCAGGGCGATGGTCGCGAGGCGGTGCCGGAAGCGCAGCCCGCGTCGCGCGCGCAGTGGTCGC
>JALZMP010000102.1 GCA_030858145.1 Pseudomonadota bacterium | reverse complement strand
GTCACGGGCAGGTAATTCAGTTCGGTTTCCGCGCAGGCGCGCGGGTTGACCAGGCAGCTGGAGATCCTGTTCCGGAACACGTGGTCGAGGCAGGCCTGGTTGCAGGCGATGCAGGTGTTGATGGACTCCGGCTTGCCGGCGCGAGCCTTGGCCACCCAGCGCGGATCGGCCAGCAGGGGGCGCGCCATCGACACCATGTCGGCGCCGCCGCCAGCGAGGATGGCCTCGGCGACCGCGGGCATGTTGATGCGGTTGGTGGCCACCAGGGGCAGCCCCACATGCGGGCGCAGCTTGGCGGTGACGCCGGCGAAGGCCGCGCGCGGCACCGAGGTGGAGATGGTCGGTACCCGCGACTCGTGCCAGCCGATGCCGGTGTTGATCAGGGTGGCGCCGGCGGCCTCGATCGCCTTCGCCTGCGCAACGATTTCCGCCCAGTCCGAGCCGTCCGGCACCAGTTCGAGCATCGAAAGCCGGTAGATCAGGATGAAGTCCGGGCCGCAGGCTTCGCGGATGCGGCGCACGATCTCGACCGCGAAGCGCATGCGCCGTTCCGGGCTGCCGCCCCAGGCGTCAGCGCGGGTATTGGTGCGTGCGCTGGCGAACTGATTGATCAGGTAGCCTTCCGAGCCCATCACCTCGACGCCGTCGTAGCCGCCCTCCCGGGCCAGGCGGGCGGCGGTGACGTAGGCGTCGATGGTTCGCTCCACGCCACGTGCGGAGAGCGCCCGCGGGGTGAACGGATTGATCGGCGCCTTGCGCCGCGACGGCGCCACCTGCAGCGGATGGTAGGCGTAGCGGCCGGCGTGCAGCAGCTGCAGGCAGATCCTGGCGCCGTGGCCGTGCACGGCAGCGGTGACCTGGCGGTGCTTGCGCACCTCCCACGGCCAGCCGAGCTTGCTGGCGAAGGGCTTGAGCCAACCCTGGATGTTGGGCGAGAAGCCGCCGGTGACGATCAGGGCGACGCCGCCGGCCGCACGCTCGGCGAAATAGGCCGCAAGCTTCGGGAAATCCCGCGCCCGGTCCTCCAGGCCGGTGTGCATCGAGCCCATCAGCACCCGATTGCGCAGGGTGGTGAAACCCAGGTCCAGCGGCGCGAACAGGTGCGGATAGGGGGTCGGTTCGTCAGTCATGGCGCCAGCATACTGGCGGGTATGGATTCGCGCACTGGCCGATGCACGTTGACGTACACCGCGCGGCGGCGTGTTTGAACAGCCCGGTTCGCAAGCAAACCCGCGGCGCGGCAAAATAGCCGGCTTCCCCGCACCCAGAGCGATTCCGCCCCATGAGCCAGCCCGACCTGCGATCCGCCGTCCGCCCTGAGCCCGATGCCCCGATGGTGGCGATTGCCGACTATGTCATCGACGCCAGGATCGACTCGGAGGAGGCCTTTGATTCCGCCCGCCACATGCTGCTCGACTCGCTGGCCTGCGCGATGCTGGCGATGAAGTTCGAGGGCTGCGTGAAGCACCTCGGCCCGCTGGTCCCGGGCGGCGAGATCTCCGGCGGCGCGCGCGTGCCCGGCACCGGCTTCGAGCTCGACCCGGCCCAGGCCGCGTTCAACATCGGCACCCTGGTGCGCTGGCTCGACTTCAACGATACGTGGCTGGCCGCGGAATGGGGCCACCCGTCCGACAACCTCGGCACCATACTTGCCGTCGCCGACTGGCTGGCGCGCAAGGAGGGCAAGGCGATCACGGTCCGGGACGTGTTGACCTGGGCGATCAAGGCGCACGAGATCCAGGGCGTGTACGCGCTGCAGAACTCCTTCAATCGTGTCGGCCTCGACCACGTGATCCTGGTCCGCTTGGCCTCGACCGCGGTCGCCACCGCCATGCTCGGCGGCGGCAAGGACGAGGTGATCGCAGCGGTCTCGCACAGCTGGATCGACAACGGCGTGCTGCGCACCTACCGCCATGCGCCCAATACCGGTCCGCGCAAGAGCTGGGCGGCCGGCGATGCGTGCCGCCGTGCCGTCATCCACGCGCTCAATGCGGTCCGCAAGCAGGCGGTGGGGTATCCAAGCGCGCTCAGCGCCACGACCTGGGGCTTCTACGACGTTGCGTTCAAGGGCAAGGCCTTCGAGTTCGAACGTCCTTTCGGCAGCTACGTGATGGAAAATGTCCTCTTCAAGATCAGCTATCCGGCCGAGTTCCATGCCCAGACCGCCGTGGAATGCGCGATGCAGCTGCACGGGCAGGTCAAGGGCCGGATCGGCGAGGTCGAGAAGATCGTGATCGAGACCCAGGAAGCCGGCGTCCGCATCATCGACAAGACCGGCCCGCTGGCCAACTACGCAGACCGCGACCATTGCCTCCAGTACATGGTTGCTGTGCCGCTGATCTTCGGCCGCCTGACCGCCGCCGACTACAACGACGAGGTCGCCGCCGATCCCCGCATCGCCGCCCTGCGCGGGGTGATGGAGGTCCGCGAGAACCCGCAGTTCACCCGCGACTACTTCGACCCCGGCAAGCGCTACATCGGCAACTCGGTGCAGGTGTTCTTCAAGGACGGCAGCGCGACCGATAAGGTCTCGATCGATTACCCGATCGGGCACCGCAGGCGCCGGGCGGAGGGGATCCCGGTGCTCAAGGCCAAGGCCGCGGCTGCGCTGGGCGGGCACCTGCCCGGGGCACGGGCCCAGAGGCTCGTCGCCCTGTTCGATGATGCGCCGGCCCTGGACCGGACGACGGTGGACGAATTCATGGGCCTGTTTCGCGTTTGACTCTGGAGAGGTGGATAGCCGACTTGGCACCGGCCAACTGTTATGGTAGCGTTAACACCGCCTTCACACGGCGGACACTAGGCTGCCGCGTGGTTGATGCGTATCGCTGCCCCGAAACATCGCTGCGAGACAGTTTTTCCCTTGATCAAGGAGCTGAACGTAATGAAAAAGAAACTTCTCTGTGCCGCGCTGCTGGCTGGTATCGGCCTCGCAGGCGTTGCCAATGCCCACGAGAGCCTGCAGTTCGATGACCGCTGGTATGTCACCGGCTCAGTCGGCTTCAATTTCCAGGCCAGCGACCGCGGCACCAACGACGCCCCCTTCGGTACGATCGGGTTCGGGCGGTTCTTGAATCCCCACTGGTCCATGGATCTCGAGTTCAACTACCAGAATCCCAACTTCGAGGATCGGAACAACATCCGCAATCCCGATCGGCTGATCCGGGGCCAGGATCTGAATTGGAGCCAGTATGGCGTTTCGCTGGATTTCCGGCGCCATTTCGTGGCCGAAGGCCGCAACTGGAATCCCTATGGCCTGTTCGGTATTGGCTACCAGCGTTCCGAGGAAGAATTTGATGCCTTCCCGAATCCGAACTCGCCGGGTGAGCGCAAGGACGGCAATTTCGCCGCCAAGGTCGGCGTCGGCCTGCAGGGCGTCACCGGTCGCGTGCGGATACGGACCGAACTCGCCTATCGCACCGACTTCGATGATTCCAGCTTCCATAACCCGAACGAAAGTGCGTTCCACGACGTGCTGGCCTCTGTAGGCCTGGTGATCCCGCTGGGCCCCGAGCCGATGGCCCCGATCGGCCCGGCTCCGTTGCCGCCGGTTGCGGACACGCAGTTCTGCCCGGATGGCACGGTCATGGGTCCGGGTGGTTGCCCGGTGCCGCTGACGATCGACCTGCGTGGCGTGAACTTCGACTTCGACCGCTCCACCCTGCGTCCTGACGCCGTGGCGACCCTGAACGAGGCGGTCGAGATCCTGCGCCGCTATCCCGACCTGCGGGTCGAGGTTGCCGGTCATACCGACCTGTGCGGCACCGAGGTCTACAACCAGGGCCTGTCGGAGCGCCGTGCGCGTGCGGTGTACGACTACCTGACCAGCAACGGCGTCAGCGCCGGTCGCATGGCCGGTCCGGTGGGCTACGGCGAGAGCCGTCCGCTGGTTCCGACGCCGCAGAGCCACCCGGCCTGCCGCAACGAGACCAACCGCCGCACCGAGCTCAACGTCCAGAACTAAAGGACGCCACAGCTGCAAGACCCGAAGCCCGGCCCTGTGCCGGGCTTCGTTTTTTTTGCGGTCGGCACGACCGTTAAGCGGCCTGCATGCAAAGTGGTCGGCAATCAAGCATGTTCAGCAATCCTCATCCGCACGGGGTTGTTGCATCGGAAGCTCGCGCTTACACTCGCCTGCACAGGCCAAAGGAGGCAAGGGGATGCGCGGTAGACACTTGTTGCTGGCATTGATGGCGATGCCAGGGTTCGCATACGCGGTGGACTGCGCCACGATCGCAGCATCGCAAGCGCAACCCTTGCGCGCGACCGTACTCGCTCCGGTGGCCAGCGAGCTGGCTGCCCCCTCCTACCAGCTCGGCGCGCACAGTGGCGTCCTGGCCCATGCCTATGACGAGTCACAGTCGCTGGACCAGGTGCTCTTGCGCCTTCGGATCGAAGGCTGCCGTACCGTTGCCCGGGCGACCGCTCCGCCTGCCCCTGCAGCGGCGACGATCGATCCCAGGGATCCTTCGGTTTACCAACCCAAGACCGAGTTCGACAATACGCCGTGGCGTTTCGACATGAACCAGAATGGCAAGCGCATGACGGCAGACGAGTTCGATGCCTGGATGCGCGCCCGCGGTATCCGCATCGTTGGAGGCAGGGCGGTGGTTGGAGGGTCGGCGCAGCAGCCCATCCCGCAGCCAGCGCCCCCGGAAGAGCCGGCTCCCTGAGGCAGGCTTGAACAGGTCCATATTTGGCCTTGTCCAGTCGTCGTAAGACAGCCGGCATAGGCCGGATCCGGGAGAAAGGCTCCCGACAGCAGATCGTTTTCTCGCTTGCGCCAGCGCCGGTCCGTGCCCATCGGCGCGTCCGCCAAGCTGTTTTGATCTGCCAGATCGCGCGTGCCGTGCACAGCAGGCTGCACTGGAACTGGTCGACGCTGCTGGCTGGCACATGCAGATCATGGCCTGCGCACTACAGCGAATCCTGCCAATGGCTCAGGCACTTCGGGGGTGTTTTCCGAAGCGGTAGTGGGCAACGCCCCACTCATTGCCATCGCGGTAGCCAAACAGTTCGGCGCACGCCATCCAGAACATGCGCCAGCGCTGCGCCCAGCGTGCTGCGTCGTCAGCGCCGTAGGCGTCGCGTAGGACCGCGAGCACCTCATCGCGTCGTGCGTCCTGGTTCTGCAGCCAGTGGTTGGCGGTCCGTTGGTAATGGGTCCCGGAGAGCAACCAGCGCTGCTCCAGCCGAAGATCTCGCTGTAGGTGCAGCAGGGTGTCAGCGGCCGGCATCAGGCCTCCTGTGAAGAAGTGGCGCGCCATCCAGTCTTCCTGTTCCTGGCCCTCGAAGGGATAGAGCAGGGTGCGGTGGCAGAAGATGTGCACGAACAACTTGCCATCGTCCTCCAGCCAAGCGGCGATGCGCTGCAGCAACGCGGCATGGTTGCGCACGTGCTCGAACATTTCGATCGAGACCACGCGGTCGTACCCATGTTCGAGCACGAGCGTGTTGACGTCGCGGGTCAGGATCTCGACGTTGTGAAGCCCGCGCGCACGGGCCTGGGCGAGGATGTGGCGGCGCTGGCCGCCGGAGTTGGACACGCCGGTGATGGTCGCAGTGGGATAGCGCTCGGCCATCCACAGCGTCAGCGAGCCCCAGCCGCAGCCCAGCTCGAGGATCCGCTGGCCGTCGGCGAGTTCGGCGCGTTCGCCGTAGAGCGCCAGCATCGCCGCTTCCGCCTGGTCCAGGGTCTCGTTGCCCTTCGGGTAATAGCAGCTGCTGTACTTCAGGTGCTTGCCCAGACAGAGCTCGAAGAATCGCGAGGGGACCTCGTAATGCTGCGCGTTGGCGGCCTCGGTCTCGATCGCGATCGCGCTCTCGCGCAGTTGCAGCAGCAGCAGGCGGGCGCGCGCATCAGCACGCTCGATGTTGCCGGCGTGCTCGTCGCGCAGGCGCCGGGCGCAGAGGCGGCGGATGCCGTGGCGGACCAAGGCGTCGGGCAGGTGGCCACGTTCGGCCAGTTCGATCAGGGACATCGTGACCTCAGGCGCGGGTGTCGTTGGAACTGGAATCGGATCGGGGCGGCCAAGGTATGAACGGGCTGACTTCGCGCTGGTAGCGCGCGTAATCCTCGCCACGGCTGCGCAGGGCCTGCTGCTCGGTCCAGGGGATGCCGCTGACCCGGTAGAGGAAGGCGAGCATCACCACCGGCCCCAGCCAGCTCAGCCAGAAGTGCGGCGAGCCCACGGCGAGCAGGACGTAGGTGAACCAGTGCAGCCATTCGAAGAAATAGTTGGGATGGCGCGACCACGCCCAGAAGCCACGTCGGCAGGTCCTGCCTTGGTTAGCGGGGTCGGACCGGTGCTCGGACAGCTGCGCGTCGGCAAGTGCCTCGCCGCCCACGGCGGCCAGCCAGACCAGGATTGCGGCGATCGTCCAGCCGGTGACCCGGCCGGACGCATTGCTGGCCGCCGCGAAGAACGGCAGCGCGAACAGCGCGACCACCACCGCCTGCGCCTGGAAGAACACGAAAAACCGCACAGGGCTGCCGTTCCAGCGCTCGCGCAGGGCGCGGTAACGGCCGTCCTCGGCCTCGTGCATCACCCGGTTGAGCAGGTGCACGCACAACCGCGCGCCCCAGACCGCGCCGGCAAGCGCGGTGAGCGTGCGCGCCAGCACCGCGCCGTCGGCCAGCAGGCCTGCGAGCAGGGCCGCCAGCGCCATCAGCCCGGCCCAGGCCACGTCGACATAGCCGACGTTGCGCACCCGCATCGAGAACGCCCAGACGCCCGCCATGGCCACAGCGCTGAGCGCCCAGACCTGCAGCGCGAACCACCACGGGCTCATGCCAGCGCTCCGGCCTGGCGCCGATAGCTGGGACGGGCGAACAACATCTGCACGTCGCTGATCGAGCGTTCCAGGAATCCGCCCTCGCAATAGCACAGGTAGAAACGCCACAACCGGATGAAGCGCTCGTCGTAGCCCAGTGCCAGCACCTGCCCGCGTGCGGCCTCGAAACGCCGCCGCCACTCGCGCAGGGTCAGCGCGTAGCTGTCGCCGATGTCCTCCAGGTGCAGCAGGCCCAGGTCACTGTGCCGGCTCATGGCGTCGAGCAGGGCGCTGGTGGAGGGGATGAAGCTGCCGGGGAAGACGTGGCGCTTGATGAAGTCGACCTCGCGCAGGGCGCGACGGTAGCGATGGTCGTCGATGCTGATCGCCTGCACCAGTGCCAGGCCGTCGGGCTTGAGCAGCGCTGCGAGCTGGCCGAAGTAGGTAGGCAACTGCGCCGCGCCGATGGCCTCCACCATTTCGATCGACACCAGCTTGTCGTACTGGCCGCGCAGGTCGCGGTAGTCGTCGAGCAGGACGGTGATGCGATCGGAAAGTCCCGCGGCCACGATCCGCTGCCTGGCCAGTGCAGCCTGTTCCTGCGACAGCGTGGTGGTGGTGACCCGGCAGCCGTGGCGACCCGCGGCATGCAGCGCGAAGCCGCCCCAGCCGGTGCCGATCTCCACGACGTGGTCGCCGGCACCGAGTTCCAGCTTGCGGCAAAGGGTATCGAGCTTGCGCAACGAAGCCTGTTCCAGGGTCTCTCCGGGATCGGCATAGATCGCCGAGGAGTACATCAGGTCGTCGGAGAGGAACAGCTCGAAAAGCGGATTGCCAAGGTCGTAGTGCGCGGAGATGTTGCGGCGGCTGCCGCCGCGGGTATTCGGGCGCAGCGCCTCCCAGCCGCGCAGCAGCCAGGCCGCGAGCCGCGCGGGACCGGTTTCCAGGGCGTCGAGGCGGTCACGGTTGCGCACCAGCAGGCGGACCAGGGACACCAGGTCATCGCAGTCCCACAGGCCGTCGCAATAGGCTTCGCCCGCACCGACGCTGCCGGCGAGCACCACGCGGCGGTAGAAGGCCGCATCGTGCACGTGCAGGGTGATGCGCAGCGGATCCTCGCCGTCGGCATGGCCGAGCAGGGTGGTGCCAAGCACGTCATGCACCACCACGGTGCCGCCATGCAGGTCATCGAGGGTGTCGAGCAGGCGCCGCCGCCACAGCCCGCCGGCATCGCGGTCGGCGATGCGGTCGCGGGAGACATGCTCTCGACTGCTGTTCATGCGTGCGGCACCGAATCTGGATGCGGCTGCAAGGGGACCCGCTTGAGCCACAGCCGCAGCGCCTGCCAATAGATCGCGGCGACGACGCGGGTGCACATGGCGGGATGGCGGAGCAGCGCGCGTGCGAGGTTGGGTCCGTCGAAGGATCGGCGCTGCAGCGTGAGCGTCGCGTCGAATTCCCGCGTCGAGGCGTCGCTGACCTCCATGTGCACGCGCAGCGCGTTTCCGGGGACGCTGAAGCGCCAGCCATAGCGGCGCGCCATCGGCATGAACGGCGACACGTGGAAGCGCTTGTCGAAGCTCCAGTGCAGCATGCCGTGCACGGAGGCCGCCTCGGCGACCGGCAACACGTAGGCATGGCGCTGGTCCACGGCGTATTGGTGATGTCGGCGAGGATCCAGTCGAGGGTTTCGCCGTCGTCGGCATAGCCGTAGTAAATGGTCACCGGGTTGAAGCAGTGGCCGAAGTAGCGCAGGTGCGCCAGCATGCGTACCGGCCCGGTCGGCCTGCGTCCCAGGCGCGCGGCCACTGTATCGCGCACCGCGCTGTCGAGCGGCAGTTCGGGGTCGCCGTGGAAGTCGACGCGCCGGAACGCCGCCACGTTTCCGCGCCCGACCGACCACAGCCAGCGGTCGGCGAACACGTGGTCGAGTTCGCCAAGGTCGAGGTAAGGCTGGAACATGCGATAGCGGAAGGCATGCGGATGCGGCAGGTGCCGGCGGTGTCGCACCGTGCCGTCGTACAGGGCGCTGGCCAGCGCCGTGGTCATGCCGCCTGCCTCTGGCGGAGCATGGCAAGCAGGCCATCGGCGGCAGCATATCCGCTGCGCAACCCATCCTCGTGGAAGCCGAAGCCGCACCAGGCACCGGCATACCAGAGGCGATCGCGACCGCTGATCCCCGGCACACGGGCCTGGGCCGCGACGCTGGCAGGGGTATGGACGGGGTGGCGATAACGCATGCGGGCCAGAATATGGTCCGCCGCGATGTCCAGCGTACGGTTGAGGCTGACCACCAGTGGCTGCGCGCTGTCGATGCCCTGCAGCAGGTTCATGCAGTAGCTCACGGTGCACGACTCGCCCGGGCCCGCGGGCACGTAGGCATTCCAGGCTGCCCAAGCCTTGCGCCCCTGCGGCAGCAGGCGGGCATCGGTATGCAGGACGGTGTCGTTGTCCTGGTAGGCGATGGCACCGAGTACCGCGCGCTCCTCCGCGCTCGGCGCATCGACCAGCGCCAGCGCATCGTCACCGTGGCAGGCGAGCACGACCTCGTCGAAGATCTCGGTGCCACGCGAGGTGGAGACGTCGACACGGCCGTCGTGGCGTCGACTGACCGCATGCACGTGGCAGGACAGTCGCGTCTGGACCTGCCAGCGGGACTGCAAGGCATCGACGTAACGCCGCGAGCCGCCACGCACCACGCGCCACTCCGGCCTACCTTCGACCTGCAGCATCTGGTGCTGCTGCATGAAGCGCACCAGGAACTTTGCGGGAAAGTCGAGCACCCTGGCCGCTGGCGACGACCATAGCGCTGCGGCCATCGGCACCAGGTGGTCTCCGGCAAAGGCCTGGCCATAGTCGTTGTCGTCCAGGTAGGCGCCGAGCCCGGGCCCGTCGCCGGGAATGTCGAACAGGGCCGGGGCCTCGCGGTAGAAGCGGCGCAGGTCGCGCAGCATGCCCCAGAAGCGTGGCGAGAGCAGGTTGCGTCTCTGCGCGAACAGGCCATCGAGGTCGGCGGCGTTGTACTCCAGCCCGTTGCGCGCATCCTGCACCGAGAAACTCATGGTGGTGGGCTGCGTGGCGACGCCCAGCTCCGCGAACAATGCCGTCAGTAGCGGGTAGTGTGCGTGGTTGAAGACGATGAAGCCGGTGTCCACGGCATGCCGCCGACCTTCCAGCTCGACCTCGTGGGTGTGGACGTGGCCGCCGAGACGGTCGGCCGACTCGAACAGCACCACCTCGTGTTCGCACGACAGCCGCCAGGCCGCGCCCAAGCCGGCGATGCCGCTGCCGACCACCGCGATGCGCGCGCGCGTTCATACCTCCGTCGGACATGGTTGTGCCCGGCGCGCGTCGCGCAGGTGGGCGCGCATCGACTTCAGGTCCCAGACCAGGCCGACGGCAGCCATCGCCTGCAGCAGGTACCAGGACAGGTCAACCTCCCACCAGCGCACGCCCTGCCTTGCGGAGCCCGGGAAGCGGTGGTGGTTGTTGTGCCAGCCCTCGCCGAAGGTCAGCACGGCGAGCAGGGCGTTGTTGCGGCTGTCGTCGCGGGTGGCGTAGCGGCGCGTGCCCCTTTGGTGGGCGAGCGAGTTGATGGTCACCGAGACGTGGAACAGCACGATGGTCGAGACAAAGAAGCCCCAGCCCAGCAGCTGCCGGCCACTGGTCCCGAGTTCCGGATACGCTCGGCCCAGCCACGCCCCGAGCCCGAACAGGCCGGCGGCGTAGAGCACCGGCACGATGAGGTCGTAGCGGTCCAGCCAGCGCAGTTCGGGATACTTCGCCAGGTCCGGTACCGCCGCCTCGTTGGTACGAAACGCGTCACGGGTCATGAACCAGCCCATGTGGCTGCGCCAGAAACCGAGGTGGCGCGGAGAATGCACGTCCAGCGCGGTGTCGGCATGGCGATGGTGATGGCGATGATGGGCAGCCCACCACAGCGGTCCACGCTGCACGCAGCTGGCGCCGAGCAGCCCGAACACGAACTGCATCGCGCGCGAGGTGCGGAACGCCCTGTGCGAGAAATAGCGGTGGTAGAAGGCGGTGATTGCGAACATTCGCAGTGCGTACGACGCCAGCGCGACCCACAGCGCGGTCGCCGACACGCCGACCGAGCACGCCAAGGCAGGCGAGGTGCATCCCGATGAACGGCGCCACGCGCAGCCAGTCGATGCGGTCGTCGGCCACCGCTACCGGTTCGGCCTGGCGAGTGTCGAACCAGCGCAACACGGCGGCGATGGCGGGATGGCGGATGTTGGCGGTGGTGGTAGGGACAGAGTCGCTCATGAGGCCTGGGATCGCGATGCGCAAGGCGGTCGCGGCATGGACCGGTGGGGGGTTGGGGATGTCAGCAGCTACGCATCGGACCGGCAGCTGGATGCGAGGGGCCAGCGCTTGGCAGGCGTGCCCGGGCACGGCAAGCTGGCAGCGTGACCAGCCCGGAAGCAACGCCCGACAAGCGGCATGGCCTGGCCCGCGTGCTCAGCAAGCACGGGCTGTGTTCGCGGTCATCTGCCGCGCAATGGATCCGTGATGGCCGGGTGGCGATCGCGGGGCAGGTGGTACGCGCCCCCGAGCATCCGGTGGACGCGTCGTGCGTGGACAGGATCAGTGTCGATGGCCAGCCGCTTGCCAGTCCCAGGCGACATTACCTGATGCTCAACAAACCACGGGGCCTGGTGACGACCGCGACCGACGAGCTCGGGCGCGACACTGTCTACCGCTGTTTCAAAGACGCTGGCCTTGGCTGGGTCGCGCCCGTGGGTCGCCTGGACAAGGCCAGTGAAGGCCTGCTGCTGTTCACCAACGACCCGGCATGGGCGGCGCGCATCACCGATCCTGCCACGGGTCCGTTCAAGACCTACCACGTGCAGGTGGATGCGATCCCCGGCGCTGCGTGCCTGCGCCGGCTCGAGGCAGGCTTGGAGTGCGAAGGCGAACGGCTGCGCGCGAGCTCGACAGCAGTGCTGCGCAGCGGAACCAGGAATGCCTGGCTGGAGATCGTTCTGGATGAGGGCCGCAACCGGCAGATCCGGCGGCTGCTGGCCGCCGTCGACCTCCAGGTTTTGCGGCTGGTGCGGGTTGCGGTGGGCACGGTCGCGCTAGGTGACCTGGCGAAAGGTGCATGGAGGCATCTCGACGCGGCCGAGGCCAGACTTCTGGCGGAGCCTGGCTGAAGCGTCGGCGCGACGTCGCTGGCATCGGCATGGACGTGCGCAACGACTGGCAGCGCCGCGGGGTTGGCAGCTCGATGCTGAAGTGATGAAGGCGGGGATCAGGGTGTGAGGCCGGCATCTGCCCAGCAGCGTCACGCTCAGGCCTCGAGCACGCCCAGTTCGCGGCCGATACGAGTGAAGGCGTCGATGGCGCGGTCGAGGTGTTCGCGGGTGTGCGCGGCCGAGACCTGGGTGCGGATGCGCGCCTGGTCCTTGGGTACGACCGGGAAGAAGAAGCCGATCGCGTAGATGCCCTCTTCCAGCAATCGTTGCGCGAATTTCTGCGCCAGCTTTGCTTCATACAGCATCACCGGGCAGATCGGGTGCGTGCCCGGCTTGAGGTCAAAGCCGGCGGCGGTCATCTTTTCGCGGAAGTAGGCGGTGTTCGCCGCCAGCTGGTTGCGCAGCGAGCCGGCGGCATCCACCATCTCGAAGGCCTTGATCGCGGCCGCGACCACGTGCGGCGGCAGCGAGTTGGAGAACAGGTAGGGCCGCGACCGCTGGCGCAGCAGTTCGATCACCTCGGCCTTGCCCGTGGTGAAGCCGCCCAGCGCGCCGCCCATCGCCTTGCCAAGGGTGCCGGTGACCATGTCGATGCGGTCGAGCACGCCCTTGACCTCGGCCGAGCCGCGCCCGGTCGCGCCAAGGAAGCCGGTGGCATGGCACTCGTCGATGTGCACCAGCGCGCCATACTTCCGCGCCAGCGTGGTGATGGCGTCGAGTGGCGCGATGAAGCCGTCCATCGAGAATACGCCATCGGTCGAGATCAGCTTGGTCCGCGCGCCGGCGGCATCGGCGGCCTGCAGCTGCTTCTCCAGGTCGGCCATGTCGCAGTTGCCGTAGCGGTAGCGCTGCGCCTTGCACAGGCGCACGCCGTCGATGATCGAGGCGTGGTTGAGCGCGTCGGAGATGATCGCGTCCTCCTCGCCCAGCAGCGGCTCGTAGAGGCCGCCATTGGCATCGAAACAGGCCGCGTAGAGGATCGTGTCCTCCTTGCCGAGGAACGCCGCGATGGCCTTCTCCAGCTGCTTGTGCAGGTCCTGGGTGCCGCAGATGAAGCGCACGCTGGCCATGCCGAAGCCGTGGCTGTCGAGCGCGTCCTTGGCGGCCGCGATGATGTCCGGGTGGTCGGCCAGGCCCAGGTAGTTGTTGGCACAGAAGTTCAGCACCGTCCTGCCATCGGCAAGAGTGATCTCGGCCGCCTGCGGCGAGGTGATGACGCGCTCGGCCTTGAACAGGCCGGCGTCGCGGATTTCGTCGAGGGTCTGTGCGTACCGTGCGGTGAGCGACATGGTGGCTCCGGAGGATGGGTGGCAGGTGGAGGCTGCCGGTGCGCGACCATCGGCGCCACGGAGGTCTCCGGAGAGCCTACTTGGATGTATTCAGGGCGTGTCGCTCAACGCCAGTCGAGCACGACCTTGCCCGACTTACCGGATTCCATCAGGTCGAAACCCTTCTGGAACTCGTCGGCGGGCAGCTGGTGGCTGAGCACCTTGCCTAGCGGGAAGCCGGCCAGCACCAGCTGGGTCATCTTGTACCAGGTCTCGTACATGCGCCGGCCGTAGATGCCGTGGATGGTCAGGCCCTTGAAGATGATCCGGTCCCAGTCCACGCCTGCGCCCTTGGGCAGCAGCCCGAGCAGGGCGATCTTGCCGCCGTGGTACATGCAATCGAGCATGTCGTTGAAGGCCTGCGGGTTGCCGCTCATTTCCAGGCCGACGTCGAAGCCCTCCATGTGCAGATCCTTCATCACCGCCTTGACCGAGGTATTGGTGACGTTGACCACCCGGGTGGCACCCATGTCGGCGGCGAGTTTCAGCCGGTAGTCGTTGACGTCGGTCACCACCACGTTGCGCGCGCCGATGTGCTTGCAGATGCCGGCGGCCATCACCCCGATCGGGCCGGCGCCGGTGATCAGCACGTCCTCGCCGACCACGTCGAACTCCAGCGCGCAGTGCGCGGCGTTGCCGTAGGGATCGAAGAATGCGGCCAGTTCGGATGGGATCTGGTCGGGGATCGGCCACAGGTTGCTGGCCGGCATCACCATGTACTCGGCAAACGCGCCGTCTCGGTTGACGCCGATGCCCACGGTGTTGGGGCACAGGTGCTGCTTGCCCGCGCGGCAGTTGCGGCAGTGGCCGCAGACGATGTGGCCCTCGGCGGAGACACGCTGGCCGATCGTGTAGCCGGTGACCCCGGGACCGAGTTCACAGATGCGGCCGACGAACTCGTGGCCGATCACCAGGCCCGGCTTGATGGTGCGCTGGCTCCACTCGTCCCACAGGTAGATGTGCAGGTCGGTGCCGCAGATCGCGGTCTTCTCCAGCTTGATCAGTACCTCGTTGGGACCGGGCACCGGCACCGGGACTTGCTCCATCCAGATGCCCTTGGCAGCTTCGCGCTTGACCAGCGCCTTCATCATTTGGCCCATGGCGGTCATCCGTGCAGGGGTGAGGCGGGAAAGGACGTGGATTATACGCAGCGCCCGGTGACCCTCTTGTTCGCTCCCGTCCCTGCAGCCGCCGTCTCAGCCGGGAGCGTCGCCACCATGCCTGCATGCACCGCGGGAGGCCGGGCGTGGACGCCCCGTAGGCAGGACTGCGGCTACACTCCCTGCCTCTTCCGCTTTCCCGGACCTGCCGCATGCGCCTGACACTCCTGACCGCTTCGGTCGCCCTGGCCTCCGCTGCCACCGCTGGCCCCGTTCTGGCCGCCGAAGGCATGTGGGTGCCGCAGCAGCTGCCGGAGATTTCCGCGGCGCTGAAGAAAGCCGGGCTGAAGCTCGATCCGAAGCAGCTGGCCACCCTCACCGGCGATCCCCTGGGTGCGGTGGTCTCGCTGGGCGGCTGCACCGCTAGCTTCGTCTCGCCGCAGGGCCTGGTGGCCACCAACCACCATTGTGCTTATGGGGCAATCCAGCTCAACTCCACCCCCGAGAACAACCTGATGCAGGTCGGCTTCAATGCCGCCACGCCGGCCGACGAGATCACCGCCGGCCCGAATGCGCGGGTATTCGCGCTCGACTCCATCGAAGACGTCACCGCACCGGTGCAGGCGGTCATCGCCGCCGCGCCGGATGGATTGGCGCGCACCGAGGCGCTGGATGCGATCGAGAAGCGCCTGATCGCCGGTTGCGAAGCTGGCGGCGGCTACCGCTGCCGGCTGTACAGCTTCGCCGGCGGCAATACCTGGCGCCTGTTCAAGAACCTCGAGATCCGCGACGTGCGCCTGGCCTATGCGCCGCCGGGCAGTGTCGGCAGCTATGGCGGCGAGATCGACAACTGGATGTGGCCGCGCCACACCGGTGACTTCGCCTTCTACCGCGCCTACGTCGGCAAGGACGGCAAGCCGGCGCCATTCGCGGCCGACAACGTTCCCTACCGGCCGAAACACTGGCTCAAATTCGCCGACCAGCCGCTGCGCGCGGGCGATTTCGTCATGGTCGCAGGCTACCCCGGCAGTACCAGCCGCTATGCGCTGACCAGCGAGTTCAAGGACACCGCCGAGTGGACCTATCCGGCAATCGGCCGTCACTTCAAGGCGCTGACCGCGCTGGTCGAGGCCGAGGGCAGGAAGAACCCCGACATCGAGGTCAAGTACGCCAGCACCATGCGCGGCTGGGAGAACGTGCACAAGAACTACGACGGCCAGCTCGCCGGCTTCGAGCGCACCGGCGCTGGGGCCACCAAGCAGGCGCAGGAAACTGCGGTGCTGCAATGGCTGGCCACGCAGGGCGAGGACGGCAAGGCTGCCACCGCCGCGCACGCCAGGCTGGAGGCGCTCAACGCCGAGACCCGCACCACCCGTGAGCGCGACCTGGTCACCGGCCAGTTCGGCAACACCGGGCTGGTGTCGACTGCGACCAGGCTCTACCGCCTCGCCATCGAGCGCGCCAAGCCAGATGCCGAGCGCGAGCAGGGTTACCAGCAGCGCGACCTGGCCACCATCGAGGGCGCGCTCAGGCAGATGGATCGGCGCTACGTGCCGGCGATGGATCGCGAGCTGCAGCGCTACTGGCTGAACCATTACGTGCAACTGCCCAAGGCCCAGCGCGTGGCCGCGATCGACAAGTGGTTGGGCGGCAGCGACGCCAGGGCCATCGACCGCGCGCTGGATCGGCTCGCGCGCAGCGAACTCAGCCAGGGCGAGGCGCGCATGAAGTGGTTCACCGCCGACCGCGCCGCCTTCGAAAAGAGCAAAGACCCGGCAATCCAGTACGCGGTGGCGGTGATGCCGACCCTTCTGGAGCTGGAGAAGCAGCGCAAGATACGTACTGGCGAGTCGCTGGCTGCGCGCCCGCTGTACCTGCAGGCGGTGGCCGACTACAAGCGCAGCCGCGGCGAGTTCGTCTATCCGGACGCCAATGGTTCGCTGCGCCTCACCTTCGGCAACGTCAAGCCCTACACCAAGCTCGACGGCACCCCGCAGCAGCCATTCACCCGGTTGGAGGAAGTGGCCGCCAAGCACACCGGCGAGGAGCCCTTCGACGCGCCGCAGGCGCTGCTCGACGCGGTCGCCGCCAAGCGTCACGGCGGCCTCGCCGATCGTCGCCTGGGCACGGTGCCGGTGAACTTCCTGTCCGACCTCGACATCACCGGCGGCAACTCCGGCTCGCCGGTGCTCGATGCGCGCGGGCGCCTGGTCGGCCTGGCTTTCGACGGCAACTGGGAGTCGGTGAGCAGCAACTGGGTGTTCGATCCGGTGATGACGCGGATGATCTCGGTCGACCAGCGCTACATGCGCTGGATCATGCAGGAGGTCTACCCGGCGCCGCAGCTGCTCAAGGAGCTGGGTGTGGCGCCGCGGCGATAGGCCCGTAACCCGAAGCTAAGGCAGCACCGATGAGAATCCTGCTTGCCCGCCACGGCGAAACCGCCTGGAATGCCGAAGGCCGCTACCAGGGCCAGGAAGACATCCCGCTCTCGGACACCGGCGAGCAGCAGGCGCGTCGCATGGGCGAGCGCCTGCGCGACGTGCGCATCGATCGTGCGGTGTGTTCGCCGCTCACCCGCACCTACCACACCGCGCAGTTCGCGCTCGGCGAGCTGCGTTCGACGATGCTGACGATCGACAACGACCTGATGGAGATCGCCCACGGCCGCTGGGAAGGCAAGCTGGCCAGCGAGATCGCAGCCGAGGATCCAGAGCGCTTCCGAGCCTGGCGCGAGACTCCGGACAAGGTCACGATGCCCGAAGGCGAGTCGCTCAAGCAGGTGCTGGACCGTGCCTGGCCCGCGCTGGCCAACGCATGCGAGGGCATGGCCGAGGAGGAGACGCTGCTGGTGGTCTCGCACGACGCGGTCAACCGCGTGCTGCTGTGCCGCGTGCTCGGCCTGCCGCTGTTCAAGCTCTGGAGCTTCCGCCAAGCGCCGACCACGCTCAACCTTCTCGAAGGGTCGGACGTCGACCATCTCGAGGTGGTGCGGCTCAATGACTGCAGCCACCACACCCTGCTGTTCGGCGAGTCAGTGCATCGCGCGCTGTAGGGCGGGCCTCGGCCCGCCGTCGCTCAAGACGTAGCGCGGCGGCATGTCGACGCCGCCCATGGTGGGCCAAGGCCCACCCTACAATGATCAACATGGCGCGCGACCTCTCCGGCTGGCTGGGCTACATCGAACTTCAGCATCCGCAGGCGATCGCGATGGGCCTGGAGCGCGTGCGCGGGGTCGGTGCACGGATGGGTCTCGCCCACCCGGCGCCGCAGGTCATCACCGTCGGCGGCACCAACGGCAAGGGGTCCACGGTCGCGTTCATCGAGGCAATCGCGCGCGCGGCCGGCTGGCGGGTCGGCGCCTACACCTCGCCGCACCTGCTCGCCTACAACGAGCGCGTGCGCGTCGAAGGCCGCGACGCCGAAGACGCGGCCCTGGTCGAGGCCTTCGAAGCCGTGGAGTCCGCGCGCAGCGACACGCGCCTGACCTATTTCGAGTACGGCACCCTGGCCGCGCTGTGGCTGTTCACGCGCAATGACCTCGACCTCGCGATCCTCGAGGTCGGGCTCGGCGGGCGCCTGGATGCGGTCAACCTGGTCGATCCCGATGTCGCTGTGATCACCACCGTCGACCTCGACCATCAGGACTGGCTGGGCGCGGATCGCGAGGTGATCGGCCTGGAAAAGGTGGGCATCGCGCGCGCAGGCAGGCCCCTGGTGCTGGGCGAGGACGACCCGCCGGCCAGCGTGCTGCGCCACGCCTACCGGATCGGCGCGCCGGCGATCCGCGCCGGCAGCGATTTCCTGTTCGAACGAGCCGACGACGGCGGCTGGCACTGGCGCGAGCCGGGGTTCGCGCTCCAGTTGCCGCTGCCCCGGATGGCCGCCCCATCGCAGTTGCGCAACGCCGCGACGGCGATCGCCGCGCTGCGCGCGCTCGACCGTCTCCTGCCCGATGCGGCATGGGCGGCAGGTGTCGCCGCCGCCCAGCTGCCGGGACGACTGCAAGTGTTCGAGTGCGACGGGGTCGATATCGTCGTCGACGTCGGCCACAACCCGCAGGCTGCGCGCGAACTGGCCATCTGGCTACGGACCACGCCGCACGCCGGTCGCACGCATGCGGTCTATGCCGCCCTTGCGGACAAGGATGCCGTGGGCGTGGTGGCGGCACTTGCGGCGGAGATCGACGCGTGGCACTTGGCCGGCCTGAGCGGGGCCGGCCCTCGTGGCAGCGATGTCGACAGTTTCGCGGCACGGCTGGCGGACACTCCGGCGGCGCTGGCACAGCGGCACGCGACGGTGGCGGAGGCATTGCGCTCAACACGCGCCGACGCCCGCCCCGGCGACCGGGTGCTGGTGTTCGGATCGTTCCACACCGCGGCGGCCGCGCTGCAGGCGTTGTCGCGAGATTGAGTGCAACGCGGTGCGCGCCATCGCCGGTTCATCGGCGTGCCGGGGCGCGGGCGTATAATCCGCGGGCATTCCGCTGCCCCGACGCCGCCCCGATCCCGATGGATTCCGCACTGTGGACCCGCAATTGAAACAGCGCCTCGTGGGCGCGGCCGTGCTGGTCGCGCTGGCGGTGATCTTCCTGCCGATGCTGGTCAAGGGTCCGGCGCCGGACAGCGGCGTGTCGGACCTGCCGCTGACCATGCCCGACGCGCCCGGCGGGGATTACGTCACCCGCGACCTGCCGCTGGTGGCGCCGGCGGCCAATGCCCCGTCGTCGTCGGTGCTGGGCGGGAACAGGCTGCCGATGGTCGACACCGGCGCGCCGACCCGGGCCGATGACGTTGACGGGGCCGCTGTCGCCCGATCCGATCCGCCCGACCCGGCACAAGCGGCGCCTGCCATGTTCCCGGCGGCCACCGCTGGTGGCAACTACGCGGTCAGTTTCGGCAGCTATGGCAGCCGCGCCGATGCCGATGCCGTGGTCGGCAGTCTGCGGGCATCGCAACTGCCGGGCCATCGGGAGGCAGGACGGGTCGAGGGCAGGGATGTCTGGCGCGTGCGCATCGGTCCCTATGCCACCCGCGCCGATGCCGAGGCCGCGCGCCTGCGCGCCGCCCATGTCCGCGACGATGTGGGCTCCCGCGTTGTCGTGCTGGACGCGCAGCTGGCGGCACCGGCCCAGG
>JALZMP010000095.1 GCA_030858145.1 Pseudomonadota bacterium | reverse complement strand
CGTGTGGCCCGAGCGCGCCGCAGGCGGAACGGCCAGCTACCGAATCGCCCGCGCCTGGCGGCTGGCGGTGCATGTGCGGATCGCCGACGGTCTGCTGGCGCCCGCGCGTGCCGCGCTCGGCGAGGACGTGCCGATGCCGGCGTTACCGCAACTGGAAGGCGTGGCCTGGCTGCTGGTCACGCAACAGCCGTCGCACCTGCTGCCACGCAGATTCGACAGTTGGCACGCGCTGTTCGAGGACGCCGCACGCGAGGTCCACAACGTGTTGTCCGCGCACGGGCCGTTGGCCGAACGCACCTGGGCCGAACGCAACACCGCCGCGATCTGCCATCCGCTGGCTGCTGCGATCCCGCTGCTCGGCCGGCGCCTGCTGTGCATGCCGCGCGAGCCTCTGGCGGGCGACACCCTCACTCCTCGCGCGCAGGCGCCGGCAGCCGGCGCCTCGCAGCGGATGGTGGTCGCGCCCGGGCGCGAAGCGCGCGGCATCGCCCACATGCCCGGTGGCCAGAGTGGCCACCCCCTCTCCCCGTTCTGGGGCGCGGGCCACGACGATTGGGTGCACGGACGGCCAACGCCGTTTCTGCCGGGCGAGGCACGGCACACGCTGCGGCTGGTTCCGGCGAAGGCGCGCTGAAGGTCACGTCCTGCGCCGCACCCCTTACAACGGGCGCTTGCCCGCGTGTCGTCGCGAGCACAATCGGTGAGCAGCTTGTGCGGCAGGCCCCAATGAAAAGCTGTCACCCCGCTGCGTTCGGGATGACAGGCGGTGTACTTGCATAAAACAGCGCGGCTGGAGCCGCGGCTACCTGGATGCACTGGGCTCTGGAGCTGCGGACGCGAGCATCCGCTCGATCAGTGCCAGATACAGGCCGGGCAACGCCTCCAGGTCAGCAACGCGGACATGCTCATCGACCTTGTGGATGCTGGCGTTGACTGGACCGACCTCGACGCAGTGCGCGCCCAGCGGGGCGATGAAGCGCGCGTCCGAGGTCCCGCCGCCGGTGCTCTCCTCCGGCGGCGCGCCGGCGAAGCGCGCCAGTACTTCCCGCGCCGCCTCGCGCAGCGGACCCTCGGGGGTGAAGTACGGTTCGCCGCTGCGGTGCCAGCGCAGGTCGTAGTCCGATGGCATCAAGCCGTGCGCATGCAGGACCGCAACGCACTCGCGCTCCAGCTGCGGCGCGTCCCATTGCGGGTTGTAGCGCAGGTTGAACTGCACCTGCAGCTGGCCAGGGATGACGTTGTTGGCGCCGGTGCCGGCGTGGATGTCGCTGATCTGCAGGCTGGTCGGCGGAAAGCTTTCGTAGCCGTCGTCCCAGCGACGCGCGGCGAGTTCGGCCAGCGCAGGCAATGCCTGGTGGATCGGGTTGCGCGCCTTCTCCGGATAGGCGACGTGACCCTGGATACCGCGCACGGTCAGCGTGCCGGACAGGCTGCCGCGACGACCCACACGCAGCAGATCGCCGAGCGTTTCCCTCGACGATGGCTCGCCAGTGAGGCACCAGTCGATGCGCTGGCCCCGCGTGTGGAGGATGTCGGCGACCCGGCGCACGCCGTCGACGGCGTCGCCCTCCTCGTCCGAGGTGAGCAGTAGTGCCAGCGTGCCGGCATGGCGGGGGTGCGCGGCGACGAAGCGCTCGGCGGCGACCACGAAGGCCGCCACGCTCCCTTTCATGTCCGCGGCGCCGCGGCCGTAGAGCAGCCCGTCACGGATCTCGGGCACGAACGGATCGCTGGCCCAGGCCTCGCGCGGACCCGGGGGCACTACGTCGGTGTGGCCGAGCAAGACCAGTACCGGGCCGTCGTTGTCACACTCGACCGCCCGATGGGTCGCCCACAGGTTGTCGACCTCGCCCAGCCGCAGGTGCTCGCAGACAAAGCCCTCGCGTTCGAGCCGTTCGGCGATCAGTGCCTGACAGCCGGCATCGTCCGGCGTCACCGAGGGCCGGCCGATCAGGTCGCAGGCGAGCGCAAGGACGTCGCTCATGCGATGCCGAATCGGTTCTTGAAACGATTGTCGGAGAATCCCTGGGTCACCACGCCATCGCCAGTGACCACCACCGGCCGCCGCACCAGCTGCGGATGTTCGCGCAGCAGCAGTTTCCATTCCGCGTCCGAGGCGGGCGCCTTGCGGGTCGGCAGCAGGTTGCGCCAGGTCGGGGAGGACTTGTTGACCATCGCATCCCAGCCGCCTACCGCGTCTTTCCACGTCACCAGTGTTTCCGGCGACGGCTTCTGGTCGCGATAGTCGACGAACGTGTGCGCGATCCCGAAGCGATCCAGCCATCTCGTTGCCTTCCGGCAGGTGTCGCAGTTCTTCAGTCCGTATAAGGTTGTCATCAACGAACCGATGAATGACTGGGAGGCGAAAGCGCGCAGCCCGGTGCGCGACCGTTGGCGGCATGGATGCCGCCAACGAGCGTACAGGGATGTATTCACGGCGTGTCGCGCTCCGGGCTGCGCGCTTTCGCCTCGCCGGTACCTTAGCTGTTTCACTCCGCCAGCCCCCGCAGCAAGTCGTTGATGCTGGTCTTGCTGCGCGTCCTCGCATCAACACGCTTGACGATCACCGCGCAGTACAGCGAATGCGTGCCGTCGGCTGCCGGCAGCGCGCCCGCCACCACCACGCTGCCCGGTGGCACCGCACCGTAGGTCACCTCGCCGCTGGCGCGGTCGTAGATGCGGGTGGACTGGCCGAGGAACACGCCCATGCCGATCACACTATGGTGGCCGACCACCACGCCCTCCACCACTTCCGAGCGGGCGCCAATGAAGCAATGGTCCTCGATGATGGTCGGTGCGGCCTGCAGCGGTTCCAGTACGCCGCCAATACCGGCACCCCCGGAAATGTGGCAGTGCTTGCCGACCTGCGCGCAGGAGCCGACGGTGGCCCAGGTGTCCACCATGCTGCCTTCGCCAATGTACGCGCCGATATTGACGAAGCTGGGCATCAGCACGACGTCGCGGCCGATGTGCGCGCCGCGGCGCGCGACCGCGCCCGGCACCACGCGTGCACCGAGCTTGCGGAACGCGGCCTCGTCGTAAGCCTCGAAGCGTGCGGGGATCTTGTCCCAGTACGGCGCCGGCCTGGCTTCCACCAGCGCCATGTCGCGGGTCCGGAAATACAGCAGCACTGCCTTCTTCAGCCACTCGTTGACCGTCCAGCCGCCCTGGCCGTCGGGCTCGGCGACCCGAAACTCCCCGGCTTCCAGGCCGTCGATGACGCGCTCCACCGTGGGTGCGGTGGATCCGGCCAGCTCATCGGGCGTCAGCGTCGAGCGCCGCTCCCACGCACTTTCGACCATGAACTGCAAATCGTCGCGACCCGGTGGCTGGGGCACGGCCTTGCTGCGCGCCGTCTTCCCCGGCGTCTTCTTCGTCGTCTTGCCGCCGGCCTTGCGGCCGGGCTTGTCGCCGGAACCGGGTGGGGTCATGGGCTCTGTTCTCCGTCGATGCGTGCCAGCAGCGCGTCGTGCAGGGCATCGCGCCGCGATTGTTCCAGTGCGTGGCCTTCGCGGTCGCCGATCCGGAACACGTCCTCGGCGCGCTCACCGAAGGTGGCGATGCGGGCATCGTACACACCCACGCCATGCTGGCGCAGCACGTGGGCGACGTCGGCCAGCAGGCCGGGACGGTCGGTGCAGACCAGGCTGAGCACGGTCGCCTTGCCGTCGGTGGCGTCGCTGAAGGCGATCTGCGGCGCAATGCGGAAATGTCGCAGGTGGCTAGGCTGCGCGCGCAGCGCCGGGCGTACCTTGTCCAGCGCACCGGAGAGCACGCTTGCCAGCCTGCGGGCGATGGCCTCCGGGTCCGGCGCCTGCCGCGTGTCGGCAGGCAAGACCTGGAAGCTGTCGAAGATGGTGCCGTCGGGCCCGTCGAGCGCGCGCGCCTGCTGTACCGCCAGGCCCATGCGGTCGAGGGTGGCCACGATCGCGGCAAACAGCCCGTCGCGGTCCGGCGCATGCACGAACACCTCCAATGCCTGGCTGTCCTGGTCCAGAAAGCGGGCGCGCACCACCACCTTGCCCGGCGCGGCGGCGCGCAATGCCTCGGCCTGCCAAGCCACCTGGTCGGGTCGTGCGCGCAGGAAGCTGTACTCGGGAAAACGCAGGAACAGGGCATCGGCCTCGGCCTTTCCGACGCCGCGTGCGGACAGCAGCCCGCGCACCGCGTCGCGCGTCTCCGCCATTCGCTCCACAGACGCGACCGGGTGTTCCAGCCCGCGCCGCAGCGCCAGCCGGGTCGCAGTGCGCAGGTCGCCGAGCAGGCGGTCCTTCCATGCGTTCCAGAGCTTGGGCGAGGTGCCGGCGATGTCGGCGCAGGTCAGTAGGTACAGGTAGTCCAGGCGCTCGCGGTCGGCGACCTCGGTCGCGAAGCGGTGGATCACCGCCGGGTCGGAGATGTCCTGCTTCTGCGCGGTCAGCGACATCAGCAGGTGCCGGCGCACCAGCCATTCCACCAAGGCAGTGTCGCCCTCGCCCAGCGCGTGCGCGCGGCAGAAGGCGCGGGCGTCTTCGGCGCCGAGTTCGGAATGGTCGCCGCCGCGACCCTTGGCGATGTCGTGGAACAGACCGGCGAGCAGCAGCAGTTCCGGCTTGCGCAAGGTCGGCCAGACCTCGTGCGCCATCGCGAAGCGCTGCGCGGACTCGCCGCTGGCAAAGGACGCCAGGTTGCGCAGCACCGCGAGCGTGTGCTGGTCGACGGTGTAGACGTGGAACAGGTCGAACTGCATCCGCCCGGACACCTGGGCGAAGGCGGGCAGCCAGCGCCCGAGCACGCCAAGCCGCGCCAGCCGCTCCAGGGTGCGCACCGGAGTGGGACCGCGCAGCAAGGCCATGAACTCGTTGCGCCGCGCATCGTCGGCGACGTCGTAGCACGGCAACCCGTCCAGCGACTCGGCCAGCGCGCGCGCGGTCTGAGAGTGCAGCCCGCGCAGCTCTCCGCGCCCGGCCCAGACCGCGAACAGCGCGAAGACCTCGCCGATGTCGCCATGCGGCCACTCGGGGTCACGCGCGGCGAGGTAGCCACGGCGCAGCTCGAAGCGCGCGTCGAGCGGCTCCGGTACCGGGGTGCCGTCGAAATGCTCCTCGAAGCGCTGCAGCAGTCGGTCACTGATCCGCCGCACCACCGCCGCGCTGCGGTAGAAGCCCTGCATCATCTGCTCGACGCCGAGGTTGCGGCCGTCGTCGGCGTAGCCGAGATACTCCGCCAGCGCCTTCTGGTGGTCGAAGCGCAGCCGCTCCTCCGCGCGCCCGCAGACCACGTGCAGGCCGTAGCGCAGCCGCGAGAGCTCGCCGCGCTCGCGCGCCAGCGCCGCCGCTTCGTCGGCGCCCACATGGCCCATCGCCACCAGCGCCTGCAGGTCGCTGGTGCCGAACGCGCGCAGCGTCATCCAGCCCAGCGAGTGCAGATCACGCAGCCCCCCGGGGCCGTCCTTGAGGTTGGGCTCCAGGTTGTCGGCGGTGTCGCCGTAGCGCCCGTGCCGGGCTTCCTGTTCAGCGGCCTTGGCGCGGAAGTACGCCCGCGCCGGCCACACCCGCGACGGCGCGATCGCCTCCGCCAGCGCGGCACGGTCGGCCACGTCGGCCGCGAGTGGGCGTGCCTCCTGCAGCGCCGTGAGCACGGTCGGGTCCGCCGCAGCCTCGCTGCATTGCGCCGGCGAGCGCACGGCGTGGCTGGCGGGCAGCCCCGCATCCCACAGCAGCGCAAAGAAGCGGGACAGCGCCTCGTGCCGGGCCGCCTGGGCCACCGGCTCCGCCAGCACCAGCAGGTCGATGTCCGAATGCGGGAACAGTTCGCCGCGGCCGTAGCCGCCGACCGCGAACAGGGCGGTGTCGCGGGCATCGCCCAGGCAGTGCCGCCAGCCCTCTTGGATCAGTGCGTCGGCGGCGCGCGCACGCTGCACCACCAGCGACCCGACATCGACGCCGCGGGCGAAGTCCTGCGCCAGACAGGCGTCAGTGGTCGCCAGCGCGGCCCGCGCGGCCTGCAGCCAGGTCGCCGTGTCGGGCGTCGCATCGGGCTCGATGAGCTTCGCGGGTGCGGCGGTCACAGCGTGTTGTCGTCGCCCGGCAGCCGCGTCAGGATCTCGACGCCATCCTCGGTCACCGCCACGGTGTGCTCCCACTGCGCGGAGAGCTTGCGGTCCTTGGTCACCACGGTCCAGCCGTCGGGCAGCAGCCGGGTATGGCGCGCACCCTCGTTGATCATCGGCTCGATGGTGAAGGTCATGCCCGGCTTCAGCACCACGCCCTCGCCCGCCCGGCCGTAGTGCAGCACCTGCGGCTCGTCGTGGTAGACCTTGCCGATGCCGTGGCCGCAGTATTCGCGGACCACGCTGAAGCGCTCGCTCTCGGCGTACTGCTGGATCGCGTGGCCGATGTCGCCCAGGGTGGCCCCCGGCTTCACCGCGC
Organism: Pseudomonadota bacterium; assembly: GCA_030858145.1. Taxonomy (GTDB): domain Bacteria; phylum Pseudomonadota; class Gammaproteobacteria; order Xanthomonadales; family Xanthomonadaceae; genus Luteimonas. The sequence goes on along the minus strand of JALZMP010000095.1, from coordinate 20,983 downwards.
GGATGCCGCGGAACATCGCCTCACGGGTGACCTCGACCAGCCGTCTGGCCATCACCGACGGGGTGCCGACGTAGTACATGCGGCTGCTGTCGCCGTGCCAGCCGTCCTTGATCACGGTGACGTCGATGTTGAGGATGTCGCCGTCCTTCAGCACCTTGGCTTCGCTGGGGATGCCATGGCAGATGACGTTGTTGACCGAGGTGCAGACGCTCTTGGTGTAGCCGCGATAGCCGACGTTGGCCGGGGTCGCCTGCTGCACGTTGACGATGTGCTCGCGGCAGATGCGGTCCAGCTCCTCGGTGGTCACCCCGGGCTTCACGTGCGGAGCGACCACCTGCAGCACCTCGGCGGCCAGGCGACCGGCGACGCGCATCTTCTCGAGCTCGTCCGCGGTCTTGAGGTGGATAGGCATGCGGCGATTATCGTCGATTCCGGGAGAGCCTGAACCAACCCACGGCGTCATTCTGGCTTGCATCGGGACGGCTCACGAGCGCCCTGTGTGCCTCCGGGAAGCAGGTTCCGATCGGTTTGCCCAGAACGCAGCCGCTCGATTTATCTACATGAAGGCATCCAATGACGCACGACGTCGCTTCTTGGCTCAAAAATCGTGGCGCCCACACCAAAATCCCGTAAAAACCGGTTCCGGTCCCGCCAGTGGCGCTTTTGCGGACGGCCTTAACACTTTTTTTACTCCTGGATCGTTTTTTTTTTGACAGGCATCACAATTCGATTGGCGCGTTCCTTGCTAACTTTTCGTTAGCGGGACTTCCGAATGAACGACTAAAGCGCCGACGCGCCGGAGCACCAAAGCATGAACGTAATCAAGACATCCCTACTCGTCACCGCACTGTTCGCCGCCGGCGGCCAGGCAGTCGCCGCGGATACCACCACCTTCGACGTCAAGATCACGATCCTGACGTCCTGCACCATCACTGCAGCCGCCGCCACGGAAGTCAATTTCGGCTCGGTGGCCGGAAATTCGACCGCCAATGCCGATGCCCAGGGCAGCGTGACCGCACTGTGCAGTGCGCTGACGCCCTACAACATCTCGCTGAACGCCGGCAGCAACGCCAGCACCGCGAACGACATCAACACCCGCCGCATGAAGAATACCGATGGCTTGGTAATCACCAACAACTTCGTCGCCTACCAGCTGTATCGGGACATCGCGCGCAGCCTCGCCTGGGGCACCACCGTGGGCACCAACACCCAGAGCGGCACCGGTATCGGCCTGGACCAGGTCTACCCGGTTTACGGCCGCGTCGCCAACCCCAGTGCCAACAACGCTGCGGCCGGCAACTACCTCGATACCATCACCGCCACGATCATCTACTGAGCGGGGTCTATCGGGCAAAGACGGGCATGGTCCAGAACGACCGCAACCTGATCGCGCGCTTGCGCCTGCGGGTTGCGGTCACCCTCACCGTGCTGGCGCTTGCCGGCCAGGCCTGGGCGGCGAGTCTGCAGGTGGCGCCGACCTCGCTGACGCTGCAGGCCACGCAGAATGCCGACGGCCTGTGGCTGAGCAACAGCGGCGATAAAGACATCCAGGTGCAGCTGCGCGTGTTCCGCTGGACCCAGGCCGACGGCGAGGAATCGCTGACGCCGACCCGCGACCTGGTGATCAGCCCACCGATGCAGACCATACCGCCGGGACAACGGCAGCTGGTGCGCGTCATCCGCACCGCTCCCGCGCCTCCGGCCGAGGAAATCAGCTACCGGGTGATCGTCGACGAACTGCCGACCGCCACCCCGCAGCAGGGACTGCAGTTCGTGCTGCGCTATTCGATCCCGATCTTCATCGTGCCGGCCACACCGGCAGCCATCGCGCCCAGGCTGCAGGCGCGGTTGCTGACCGCGGCCAATGGAGGAGGTGTGCTGGAGATCAGCAACCACGGCACGCAGCACGCGCAGATCGCCGACCTCAGCTTCGGCAAGGACGCGACGGCGATGACGCCCCTCATGCCCGGACTCGTCGGTTACGTGCTGACCGGCCAGACCATGCGCTGGCCGCTGACATCCCCCGCCTCCCGGTTTGCGGGCGGTGCCTTCAAGGCAAGGATCAACAGTGAGGCCGACGAGCAGCCGCTGCCCGTGGCTCCCGCTGCGCGCTGAAGCATTGTTGCTGCCGCTGGTTGTCGTGACGGCGCTGGCGATGCCGCCGCCGGTCGTCGCCCAGGACGACCCGCTCGCCCTGCCCGCCGATGCCGCAGCGACTCCGGCGGGCAGCGAGGAACTTTACCTGCAGGTCACGCTCAACCAGTCCGACAGCGGCCGCCTTGTCCCTTTCATGCGCGACAACGGACGCCTGCGGGCAAGCGCGGGCACACTGCGTCAGATCGGCTTCGCGCTGCCCGGACGCAGCCCGGAGGAAGTCATCGCGCTCGACGACCTGCCCGGTGTCGTCGTCCGTTACGATGCCGCCTTGCAGCGCATCAGCCTGGATGCACCGCTGTCGCTGTTGTCGCTTGACACGACAATGCTGAACGCGCCGCAGGGATCCGCGCCGCGTGCCGACGCCTCGCCTGGCCTGCTGTTGAACTACGATCTTTATGCCAGCCGGCAGCGCGATGCCAGCAACCTCGCTGCGACCACCGAACTGCGTATTTTCGGCGTCGGATCGGGTATTTTCAGCAACAGCGCCGTGACCCGTACCTATCGCACACGCGATACAGGCTGGCGCGGAGAAACCGTGCGCCTGGACAGCAGCTGGCAACTGTCGTTTCCCGAGTCCGCGGTCAGCCTGACGGTCGGCGATACCTTCAGTGGATTTCTCAGCTGGACCCGACCGGTACGCATGGGCGGCGTGCAGATCGGCCGTAACTTCGGCCTGCAGCCCTACCGCATCACCACGCCGCTGCCGGCATTTCTGGGCGAGGTCGCGGTGCCCTCCGCGGTCGAGCTTTATGTCAACGGTATCCAGCAATACAGCGGCGAGGTCCCGGCGGGGCCGTTTCAGCTCGCGACCGTGCCCGGCATCACCGGCACCGGCAACGCACAGATCGTGGTCAGCGACGCCTTCGGCCGCATTCGCACGCTCGATTTCCCGTTCTACGCTACCCAGCAACTGCTGGCGAAAGGCCTGTCGGACTGGTCGGTGAGCACCGGCGTGGTGCGCGAGGACTACGCCATCCGCTCCTTTTCCTATGCCAGCGATCCGGTCGCCAGCGCCGACCTGCGCTACGGCGTCAGCGATCACTTCACCGTCGAATCGCACGCCGAAGGCGGCGCCGGCCTGGCCAATGCAGGTGCCGGCGGAAGATGGCTGCTGGGGCGTGCCGGCGTCGTCAGCGCCTCCTACGCGCACAGCACCCTGGACAGCCGACAGGGCGGGCAGACCGCGCTCGGCTACAGCTGGAACAGCGGCCGCTTCAACATCTCGCTCGACAGCCAGCGAACGCATGGCGATTATCGCGACATCGCATCGCTTTACGGCTCGCCGCCGCTATCGGTGAGCGAACGCGCGCTGGCCGGGGTAACGTTGCCGGCGTTCGGCACGGTCAGCGCCAGCTATCTCCGGCTCGATCGCTCGGACAACGACAGCACCCGCTTTGCCGGCCTGTTCTGGACCCAGAATTTCTCGCGTCGCTGGTCGGCAAACCTGTCGCTCAACCAGAATCTGGACGACTCCGACGATCGCAGCGTGTTTCTGGGCGTCTCGGTGGCACTGGGCCGCCGCCAGGCCAGCGTCTCGCTGCAGCGCAATCGCGACCGCGACAGCCTTGTCGCCGATGTGTCGCAGCCTGTCCCGGGTGACGGCGGTCGCGGCGGCATCGGCTGGCGCCTGCAGGCGCGCGCCGGCGATGACGGCGGCGGCGGCCTGGCCGAAATCGGCCTGGTCAACACGGTCGGTCGCTATGGTGCGGGAATCGCGCGCTTCGCCGGCGACAGTTCCGGCTTTGCCAGCGCCAGCGGCAGCCTGGTGGCGATGTCCGGCCGCGCATTCGCCGCGCGCAACATCGACGATGCCTTCGCGGTTGTCTCGACCCACGGGATCGCCGGTGTCCCGGTCAGGCTGGAGAACCGCGTGATCGGCACCACCGACGCCGGCGGTATGCTGCTGGTGACGCCGCTACGTGCCTGGCAACGCAACAAGCTCTCGATCGATCCGATGAACCTGCCCGCCAATCTGCGCATCGACCAGGTCGAGCTGACCGCGACACCGCGCGACCGCTCCGGGATCGGCGTACGCTTCGGGATCGCGCCCGTACGCGCGGCGGTGATCGTGTTGCACGATCCATCCGGGCAACCCCTGCCGCTCGGCAGTAGCGTCCGCGTCGAGGGCCATGACGGGCCAGGCGCGGTGGTCGGCTACGACGGCGAGACCTATCTCGATTCGCTGCACGACCGCAACCGCCTGCACGTGCTGACACCCGCTGGTGCCTGCAACGCGAGTGTCGACTTCGTGGCCACGGCCGAAGCCATTCCGCGCATCGGGCCGCTGACCTGCGAAATGGAGACCTCGCCATGAACTCGTTTCGCATTCATCTTTCGATGCTGGCGCTACTGTTGAACGCATGCGCGGTGTGGATGCCGGCAGCCGAGGCGGCGACCTCCTGCAGCGCCACCGGGACCAGCGTCGCATTCGGTACCGTTTCCACTTCCGGCACGACGGACGTCTCGGCCTCCTTCAACGTGACCTGTTCCACTTCCGGTCTCTCGCTGCTGGCCAATACCAAGGTCAGGATGTGCCTCAACATCGGCGATGGCAGCGACGGCGGCGGCAACTTCAATCCGCGGCGGATGCTCAACGGCACCGGCGATGCCCTGCAATTCCAGCTCTACACCGATGCCGCGCGGAGCCAGATCTGGGGCTCGCGCGGCAATTCGACCGTTCCCAACCCGCTGCTCAGCGACTTCGATTATTCGGTGCCGGTACTGGGTGGGAGCCAGACGAAAACGATCACCATTTACGGCCGCGTTCCCACACAGACCCTGGTTGCGGGCAGCTATACGAATTCCTTTTCCGGCATCAATACCTCGATCGATTACCGATACAACGAGACCCTGTCCGGCACGGCGAGCTATCCCGCTTCCTGTGTATCCGGTGGCATCGGAGGAAGTAGCTTCAGCAACGCTTTCCCGTTCACGGCCTCGGCAACGGTTCCGGCCAATTGCCGTGCCTACACCAGCACCAAGCTCGATTTCGGCAACATCGCCGGCCTGATCACTGGCCATGTCGACCAGATCTCGACGATCGGCATGATCTGCACCGGTCGCACCGCCTGGCAGGTGGGTTTGGACAACGGCCTGCATGCTGCCGGCAGTACCCGCCGCATGCAGTTGGGTGCGACCCCCAACTACGTCACCTACGAGCTTTTCCGCGACCCCCCCCGCAGCCAACGCTGGGGCAACACCCTGAACACCGACACCGTGCAGGGCACCGGCACCGGCACGGCGCAGACCCTGGCCGTCTATGGCCGCGTCCCGGCCATCCAGACGCCGGCAGCCGGAGCTTATGGCGACACGGTCACGGTAACGATCACCTTTTGACCCGTTGCAGGACGGGGCATTTGCCTCGACTTGTGGTTTGCGGGGCAATGATCGCCACGCTATACTTCGCCGGCTTTGGCGGGTCAGGCCCGCATCGCCGCCCACGCCGGGCGCCACCGGCGAATCCACACCCGCTGTAATCGCCCGTGCCGGGGTGCCTTTCGCAAGGAAGGCTCGGCCACGGAGACAGCGGGGAGGCCCAACCCCGGAACCGTGAGCCTGCCGCAAAAAGAACGGCAAGTCGCTCACCCTGAGGGGCACACCCCGGACTGTCGGGGGTGCGTCGTCGAAGGACCGGTTTCACCATCGGGAGTTTTCAGCAATGCCCCAGATCACCATGCGCCAGATGCTGGAGGCCGGCGTTCACTTCGGCCACCAGACCCGCTACTGGAACCCGAAGATGGCGCCGTACATCTTCGGTGCCCGCGGCAAGATCCACATCATCAACCTCGAGAAGACCGTGCCGCTGTTCAGCGACGCGATGAACTTCCTCTCCGGGATTGCGCAGAAGCGCGGCATGATCCTGTTCGTCGGCACCAAGCGCAGTGCGCGCGATTCGGTCAAGGAAGAAGCCGAGCGCTGCGGCATGCCGTACATGACCCAGCGCTGGCTGGGCGGCACGCTGACCAACTTCCGCACCGTCAAGCAGTCGGTGTCGCGGCTGAAGGAGCTCGAGGCCGCCGAGACCGACGGCAGCTTCGAGAAGCTGGTCAAGCACGAGGTACTCGGCCTGCGCCGCGAGCGCGACAAGCTGCTGGCCTCGCTCGGCGGCATCAAGGACATGGGGCGCTTGCCCGATGCCCTGTTCGTGATCGACATAGGCCACGAGGACATCGCGATCAAGGAGGCCAAGAAGCTCGGCATCCCGGTGGTCGCGGTGGTCGACACCAACTACGACCCGGCGCTGGTCGACTACGCCATCCCCGGCAACGACGACGCCATCCGCGCCGTGCAGCTCTACGCTCGCGCCGCAGCCGACGCGGTGCTGGAAGGCAAGGCCGCGGCGCCGAATGTGGCCAGCGTACGCGAGGAAGAATTCGCCGATGCCGATGGCGATGCCGCCAAGCCCGCCCGCCGCGCACCGGCGAAGAAGGCCCCGGCCAAGCGCGCCTCGGCCCAGGACGATGGCGTTGTCCAGGCCAGGCCCGATGAAGCCGCGCTTGAAGCCGAGGCCAGCAAACAGGTCGCCGAAGCCAAGGAAGTGGCTGCCGAAGCCGAGGCCGAGACCGAGGCCGAGATCGAGACCGAAACGGACAAGCCGGCCGACGCGTAATCCCGGCGTCTTGCAGCCGCGCATTGATGCGCGGTCATCCTCGTTTCCACAGCGCGGGCCTCGGCCCGCCGCACTCATCATGGCGGGCCGTGGCCCGCCCTACATTTATTTTTTGAGGTCCACCAATGGCTGAGATCACAGCAACCCAGGTCAAGGAACTGCGCGAGCGCACCGGGGCCGGCATGATGGAGTGCAAGAAGGCGCTGAACGAAAGCCACGGCGACATCGACGCCGCCGCCGAAGCCCTGCGCAAGTCCGGCCTCGCCAAGGCCGACAAGAAGGCCGGCCGCGTCGCCGCCGAAGGCCGCATCGCCATGGCCCAGGACACCGGCAATGCCGCCCTGGTCGAGGTCAACTCCGAGACCGACTTCGTCGCCAAGGACGAGAACTTCGCCGCGTTCGCCGAGGCCGTCGCCAAGGCCGCGCTCGGCGCAGCCGACGTCGAGGGGCTGAAGGCCAGCAAGCTGCCGTCCGGCAAGACCGTCGAGGAAGCCCGCGCCGAGCTGATCGCCAAGGTCGGCGAGAACGTCCAGGTCCGCCGCATGTCGCGGATCGAGAGCGGCGACCACGTTGCCGCCTACGTGCACGGCGGCCGCATCGGCGTACTGGTTGAGCTCAAGGGTGGTAATGCCGACCTTGCCCGCGGCCTTGCCATGCACATCGCCGCGATGAACCCACCCTACAACAAGGCCGCCGACGTGCCGGCCGACTTCGTCGCCAAGGAGAAGGAAATCGAGCTGGCCAAGATGTCGGAGAAGGACAAGGCCAAGCCGGCGGAGATCCTGGAGAAGATCATCGGCGGCAAGATCGCCAAGATCGTCAACGAGGTCACCCTGTATGGCCAGCCCTACGTGCTCGACACCAACCAGACCGTCCAGGCGGTGCTCAAGGCCGCCGGCGCCGAGGTCGTGCGCTTCGAGCGCCTGGCCGTGGGCGAAGGCATCGAGAAGGTGGTCGAGGACTACGCCGCCGAGGTGATGAAGCAGGCCGGGCTGGCCTGAGCCTGCCGCCAACACGATGTGAATAAGGACCCTCTGATTTATTCAGAGGTTCTGCGGCGCATGGATGCGCCGCTCGCGGATCAAGCACGCAAGTGCTTGATGTAAGCGGGAGCATAATGGGCCGCGGATTCCGCGGCCCTTTGGTTTTCGGTGGATCCCAAGCGAGAGCAACGTCGTGCCTTGCGCAGCGCGCCTGCCGCGCACTACGCTGAGTCGCGGCCCGCTATCCGCTTGGTCAGCGCAGCGCCCGGCAGGCGCTCCAACAATGCCGCGACCGTCTGCAGCGCATCGGCTCTTCAGTGGCTACCAACGAATCGTCCAGCGCAAGTCCGGTGCCGTCGCAACCAAGCGGATATCGGGCCGCGACTTGCGGCGGCACCGGACTTGCGCCCCGGGGGGCCTGCATCGCGCATATTGCCGCGCATCCGTGCACCCGCGCCGCCGCACGCCGCTGCCCATTCGGCTAGACTTCCCGCGTTTGCCTGTCCGGAGCCCCGCCATGTCGACACTCCCCTATCGCCGAATCCTGCTCAAGCTGTCCGGCGAAGCGCTGATGGGCGACGAGGACTACGGCATCGACCCCAAGGTGATCCGGCGTCTCGCGCGCGAGGTGATTGAGGCCCGCGACGCCGGCGCCGAAATCGCGCTGGTGGTCGGCGGTGGCAACATCTTCCGTGGTGCGGGCCTGGCCGCCGGCGGCATGGACCGGGTCACCGGCGACCAGATGGGCATGCTGGCCACCGTCATCAACGCGTTGGCGATGCAGGACGCGCTGGAGAAGCTGGGCGCCAAGGCGCGGGTGATGAGCGCGATCAAGATCAACGACGTCTGCGAGGATTACATCCGCCGCCGCGCGATCCGCCACCTCGAGAAGGGCCGGATCGTGATCTTTGCCGCCGGCACTGGTAACCCCTTCTTCACCACGGATTCGGGCGCCGCGCTGCGCGCGATCGAGATCGGTGCCGAGCTGTTGCTCAAGGCGACCAAGGTCGACGGCGTCTACGACAAGGATCCCAAGAAGCATCCGGACGCGGTGCGCTTCGAGCGCCTGACCTACGACGAGGTGATCAGCCGCGACCTGCAGGTGATGGACACGGCCGCGTTCGCGCTGTGCCGCGACAGCGATCTGCCGCTGCGCATCTTCGACATGGGCCAGCCCGGGGAACTGCTGCGCATCCTCCAGGGCGAGCCCATCGGCACCTTGGTGCAGGGGCGTCGCTGACAAGCGCGCTGCAAAGCCACGCCCGGCCAAGGCCCGGCAACGGCGCGCCGCTGCAATAGTGTCCGCGCCACGCGCCTGCTTAGATTCGCACCATGCACAGCCACCACCACGGCCCCGGCGTCGCCACCGGCTCCCCGACCCGGGCCTTCGCCGCGGTCACCCTGATCAACCTCGCGTACACCGCACTGGAAGCCGGCTACGGCTTCGCGATCAACTCGCTGGCGCTGCTGTCCGATGCCCTGCACAACCTGGGCGACGTGATGGGGCTGGCACTGGCCTGGGGCGCGGCAGTGGTTGCCCAATGGCCGCCCACCGAGCGCCACACCTACGGCTGGCGCCGCGCCACCCTGCTGTCGCCACTGGCCAACGCGCTGATGTTGGTGGGCCTGTCCGGCGGGCTGGCGTGGGAGGCCCTGCGCAGGCTTTCCGAACCGCCACAGGTGCCGGGCATGACCGTGATCGTGGTGGCCGCGATCGGCATCGTGGTCAACCTCGGCGCCGCCTGGCTGATGCGCGGCGGCCATGGTCACGACCTCAACCGCCGCGGCGCCTTCCTGCACCTGATTGCCGATGCTGCGGTCTCGCTGGCGGCGGTGCTGGCCGGGGCCGGCATGCTGGTCCTGGGCTGGCACTGGCTGGATCCGGCCACCGCCCTGCTGGTCGGCGTGGTCGTCGCCATCGGCGCGTTCGGCCTGCTGCGCGACAGCTTCAACGCCGCCATGGACGCCGTGCCCGCCGGCATCGACCAGGGCGAGGTCCGCGCCTTCCTTGCCGCGCAGGGCGGCGTCTGCGCGGTGCATCACCTGCACATCTGGTCGCTCGGTGCGGGCGAAGTCGCGCTGACCGCCCACCTCGTGCGACCGGAGGATGACGACCACGATCCCTTCATCGCCAGCCTGGCGCACGCGCTCGAGCAGCGCTTCGGCATCAACCACGCCACCGTGCAGGTCGAGCGCAGCGAAGGGTGCGCGCGCAGCGAGCACGGCCAGCGGGGCACCACGGCCCATCGGCATCCCGATTAGGCAAGGTCTGATCAAGTCTTCCAAGGACTTGACCAGACGTCGCGAGTCCGGCGCAGTCCGGACTCGCTCCCGCGGATCCTGGGAGGTCCAGGCTGCGGCACCGCCTTCGCCTATAATCCGCGGATCGCGAAACAGCAGCGGAGCCGGTCATGCTCAACGAGATCAAGAAGGACGCCCAGACACGCATGCACAAGAGTGTGGAGGCGCTGCGCCACGACCTGACCAAGGTCCGCACCGGTCGCGCCTCGACGGCGATCGTCGAGCACCTCAAGGTCAACTATTACGGCTCCGACATGCCGCTGTCGCAGGTCGCCAGCATCGCGGTCAGCGATGCCAGGACCCTGACCATCACGCCCTGGGAGAAACCGATGGTGCAAGCGGTGGAGAAGGCCATCCTGGCCTCCGACCTCGGGTTGACCCCGAACACCGCCGGCACCGTGATCCGGATCAACCTCCCGGCCCTGACCGAGGAGCGCCGGCGCGAGTTGTCGAAGCATGTCCACGCCGAGGGCGAGAACGCCAAGGTCGCAATCCGCAATATCCGCCGCGATGCCAACCAGTCGGTCAAGGACCTGTTGAAGGACAAACAGATCACCGAGGACGAGGAGCGCAGCAGCGAGGACGACATCCAGAAGCTCACCGACGGCGCGATCAAGGACGTCGACGAGGTGGTGAAGGCCAAGGAGCAGGAGTTGATGGCGGTATGACGGCAGGGGCTCCATGACCCTCCCCCGCCACCTCGCCATCATCATGGACGGCAACGGCCGCTGGGCGGCGCGGCGCAAGCGTCCGCGCGCCATTGGCCATCGCGCCGGCGCGCGCGCGGTCAACGTCTGCATCGACTTCTGCCTCGAACACGGGATCGAGGCGCTGACCTTGTTCGCGTTCTCCAGCGAGAACTGGGGCCGGCCCGAGGACGAGATCGGCGCCCTGATGAAACTTTTCCTCAATGCCCTGGACCGCGAGGCCGGTGAACTCCATCGCCGCGGCGTGCGGGTGCGCTTCATCGGCCAGCGCGCGCGTTTCGGCGACGCGCTGCGCGCGCGCATGCAGGCCGCGGAAACCCTGACCGACGGCAACCGCCGGCTGACGCTGACCATCGCCGCGAGCTACGGCGGGCGCCAGGATATCGTCGAAGCCGCGCGCAGCCTGGCCCACGACGTGGCCGCCGGACAGCTGCAACCCGCGGACATCGACGAGGCGCGCTTCGGCGCGCGGCTGGCACTGGCCGACCTGCCGCCGCCGGATCTGTTCATCCGCACCGGCGGCGAACTGCGGATCAGCAATTTCCTGCTCTGGCAGCTCGCCTACACCGAACTCTGGTTCACCGAGCTGCTGTGGCCTGAACTCGACGCGGCGACCCTGCAGGCCGCCCTCGACGCGTTTGCCGTGCGTGAGCGGCGCTACGGCCTGACAGACGCGCAATGCCGGCCCGAAGCCGACGACAAGGGCGCCGCTGGGATGCCGGATATGATGTCCGGATGACCCGGACTCGACTTCTTGCCGCCGCCGTCATGGCCCCCGCGGTCATTGCTGCAGTCCTGCTGCTGCCCACGCCATGGGTGGTGGCGCTTGGCGCGGCCCTGTTCCTGGCCGGGATGTGGGAATGGTTCCACCTCGCCGAGATCGAGGACACCCTGGCGCGCAGCATCCTGCTGGTTGCCAACCTGCTGCTGATGGTGGCGATGGTCTGGGCCTCGCCGACCGATGCCGGGGGCTCGCTGGTGCTGTTCAAGCTGGCGGTGGTGGTGGGCGTGGTCTGGTGGCTGCTGGCGATGCTGTGGCTGATGCACTACGACTTCGCCTCCGACCACGACACCCATGCGCGGGTGTTCAAGCTCGCCGCGGCAACGCTCAGCGTGATCCCGGCGTGGTGCGCGCTGGCACTGATCCATCGCGACGGGCACGGCTGGCTGCTGGTGGCACTGGCGATCGTCTGGGCGGCCGACAGCGGCGCCTATTTCGCCGGGCGCGCCTTCGGCAGGCGCAAGCTGGTGCCGCGGATCAGCCCGAACAAAACCGTGGAAGGCCTCGCCGGCGGCCTGCTGGCCGCGATCGCGGTCGCGCTTGCGGGGGCAACCCTGATGGGCACCGCAACCTCGATGCTGCCACTCGTGGCGCTGGTCGCATTGCTGGCGGTGCTGTTCTCGGTGGTCGGCGATCTGTTCGAGAGCCTGCTCAAGCGCCATGTCGGGGCCAAGGATTCAGGCAACCTGATCCCGGGACACGGCGGCCTGCTCGACCGCCTCGACAGCGTGCTGGCCGCGCTGCCGGTGTTCGCGCTCGGCAAGATCTGGCTGGGATTCTGAACCCGACGATGGCTCACCGCCGCTGCCAGACGCCCGCTGTCCATCCCCACGCCCGCCAGGCGCGGCAGCCATGATGCGCCGGGTCGCCGTGCTTGGCGCCACCGGCTCGATCGGCGGCTCCGCGCTCGATGTCATCACGCGGCACCCGCAGCGGCTGCACGCCAGCGTGCTGGCGGCGGGTCGGCAGGTCGACGTCCTGCTCGCGTTGTGCCGGCAACATCGCCCGGAGCACGCCGTGATCGCCGATGCCGCAGGCTATGCAGCATTGCGCGACGGCCTGCGCGAGGCCGGCCTCGACACCAAGGCCCACACCGGTGCCGAGGCACTGCAGGCCCTGGTTGCCGGCGACGCCTGCGATGTCGTGGTCGCGGCCATCGTCGGTGCCGCCGGACTGGATTCCACGCTCGCCGCAGCGCGCGCCGGCAAGCGCCTGCTGCTGGCGAACAAGGAGTCACTCGTGCTTGCCGGCGAACTGCTGACCGCGGCCGCGCACGCCGGTGGCGCGGAGATCATCCCGGTTGACAGCGAGCACAATGCGATCTTCCAGTGCCTGCAGTCAGGGCAAGCCGGACCCGGGAGCCGGGAACCGGGACGTGCCTGCGAAACAGTGCGACGCCTGGTGCTGACTGCGTCGGGCGGACCGTTCCGCGGCCGCACGCGCGCGGACCTGGTGGCGGTGACGCCGGCACAGGCGGTCGCGCATCCCAAGTGGTCGATGGGCGACAAGATCTCGGTCGATTCCGCCACCCTCATGAACAAGGGCCTGGAGGTCATCGAAGCCCACCACCTGTTCGGTCTGCCCGGCGCACGCATTGACGTGCTGGTGCACCCGCAGAGCCTGGTGCATTCGCTGGTCGAGTTCATCGACGGCTCCACCCTGGCCCAGCTGGGACTGCCGGACATGCGCACGGCACTGGCGGTGGGTCTCGCGTGGCCGCAGCGCATCGAGTCAGGCGTGGCCGGGTTGGACCTGCTGGCGCACGACCGGCTGGACTTCGAAGCGCCCGATCTGGAGGCCTTTCCCTGCCTGCGCCTGGCCTACGGCGCGCTCGCCGCGGGCGGCACAGCGCCGGCCACGCTCAACGCCGCCAACGAAGTCGCGGTGGACGCTTTCCTGCAGGCGCGCATCGGCTTCCTGGCGATCGCGACAATGGTCGAGGAAGCACTGGCTGCCCATCCGGCCACGCCGGCGGATGAACTCGATGCACTGCTCGATGCGGATGCCCGCGCGCGCCGGCACGTCGAGCAGTCCCTGTCCCGGCACGCCGCGTGACGACCGGGGCACGTCGATGAACGGGTTCTTCGGTTCGATCTGGTGGATGATCGTCAGCCTGGGCCTGCTGGTGACGTTCCACGAATTCGGCCACTACTGGGTGGCGCGCCGCAGCGGGGTCAAGGTACTGCGGTTCTCGGTCGGTTTCGGCAAGGCGCTGTGGTCGCGGCGCGGCCGCGATGGCACCGAATACGTGATCGCGGCGCTGCCACTGGGCGGCTACGTCAAGTTTTTGGATGACAGCCAGCGGGACGGGAAACAGGCCGAACTCGCGCCTGCCGAGGCGGCGCAGGCCTTCAATCGTCAGTCGGTCTGGCGCCGGATCGCGATTGTCGCCGCCGGCCCGCTGGCCAACCTGTTGCTGTGCGTGGCGCTGCTGTGGGCGATGTTGGTGATCGGACGCCCCGACTTCGCGCCGGTGCTCGGTCACGTCGAGGGCATCGCGGCGCGGTCGGGTTTGCAACGTGGCGACACCCTGCTGGCGGTCGGCGGGCGAGACACCCCGACCTGGAGCGAGGCCGCGCTGGCCCTGGTGACTGCGGCGATGGACCGCGCGGACGTGCCGCTGCGCGTGCGCAGCGCCGACGGCGTCGAAACCAGCCGCACCCTGCACCTGTCGGCGCTGCCACGGGATTTCGAGCAGCCGCGCGCGCTCCAGGCCATTGGCCTGACCCCCCGCCACCGCCTGCTGCCGGCGGTCGTGGGGCGCGTCCAGGAAGGCCTGCCGGCCTGGGGGGTGCTGGCCGAGGGCGACCGCATCACCGCCATCGACGGGACCCCGGTGCGGGTCTTCGACGAGATTGGCCCATTGCTGCAGGCGCTGGGCGCGCGCGGGGAGCCTGGGATGGTCGAAGTCGAGCGCGACGGCGAGCGGCTGGCGCTGGAGCTGGCCCCGGCAAGACGCAGCCCGGACGGCGGCAAGGCGTACTGGGCGCTGGGTATCGCACCAGCCAGCACCGAGCTGCCGGCCTACGACGCGACCCTCCGCCACGGGCCGCTGGACGCGCTGCCGGCGGCGCTGCGCGAGACCGGCAAGCTCGCCAGCGACTCCTTCGCGATGATCCGGCGCATGCTGACCGGCCGCGCCTCGGTCGAGAACCTCTCCGGCCCGATCACCATCGCCCGCTACGCCAACGCCTCTGCCGGGCTGGGGGTCGCCTGGTTCCTGAGCTTCCTGGCCCTGCTGTCGTTGAGCCTGGCGATCATCAACCTGCTGCCGATCCCGATCTTGGACGGCGGGCACCTGTTGTATTACCTTATCGAGCTGGTCAAGGGCAGTCCGTTAAGCGAACGTGCCATGGTCGCCGGGCAATATGTCGGCCTCGCCATGCTGGCCGGCCTGATGGGACTGGCGTTCTACAACGACATCCTGCAGCTGCTGCGTTGATGCCTGCCCCATGACCGCCGCCACCGCCGCCGCGCCGCGCGCGGCCCGCACCCCGAAACGGACCTATTCGATGACGCGACTCCCCACACGCCGCCTCCTTGCCCTTGCCCTGGCTTCGGCCATCTCCGCCCCGGTCTGGGCACAGGAGGCGGCAGCGCCCCAGGTCGCGCTTTCCCCGTCCGCCAGCAGCTTCACCGTCAGCGACATCCGCGTCGACGGCCTGCAGCGGATCGGCGCCGGCACCGTGTTCACCTACCTGCCCATTGAACGCGGCGACAACGTCGACCAGGCGCGCATCGGCGAGGCGATCCGGGCGCTGTACCGCACCGGCTTTTTCGAGGACGTGCAGATCTCGCGCCAGGGCACCATCTTGGTGGTGGCGGTCACCGAGCGCCCCGCCATCAACCGGCTGACCCTGACCGGGAACAAGGACATCAAGACCGAGGACCTGACCAAGGGCCTGACCGATATCGGCCTGTCCGAGGGTGAGACCTTCGACCGCCTCGCGCTCGACCGGGTCACCCAGGAACTCACGCGCCAGTACAACAACCGCGGCAAGTACAACGTCGAGATCACGCCCACCGTCACCCGCCTCGACCGCAACCGGGTCGACATCACCATCAAGGTCGACGAGGGCAAGGCCGCCAAGATCCGCCACATCAACCTGGTCGGCAACGAGGCCTTCGAGCAGAAGCAGTTGACCGACAACTGGGAGTCATCGGAAAGCAACTGGCTGAGCTGGTACCGACGCGACGACCAGTATTCGCGCGAGAAGCTGGAAGGCGACCGCGAGAAGCTGCGCAACTTCTACCTCGACCGCGGCTATATCGACTTCAGCGAGGACAGCATCCAGGTCGCGATCAGTCCCGACCGTCGCGACATGTACATCACCGCCGGGCTGACCGAGGGCGAGGTCTATACCGTGTCCTCGGTCGAACTCACCGGCGACACCGTACTGCCCAGGGAGGACCTGGAACGGCTGGTGCTGCTCAAGCCCGAGCAGACCTTCTCCCGCGCCCTGCTCGAGTTCAGCTCCGACGCCATCACCGCCACCCTGGGCAACATCGGCTACGCCTTCGCACAGGTCAACACCCTGCCCGAAGTCGACCGCGACAACCGCCGGGTCGCGATCAAGCTCCAGGTGGTCCCCGGCCCGCGGGTCAACGTGCGCCGGATCGTGTTCAAGGGCAACACCCGCACCTCCGATGAGGTATTGCGTCGGGAGATGCGGCAGTTCGAGGGCGCCTGGTACTCGCAGGCCGCGATCGACCGCTCCAAGGTACGCCTGCAGCGTCTCGGCTATTTCGAAACCGGCAGCGTCAATGTCGAGAGCGTACCGGTCGCCGGCAGCAGCGATCAGGTGGACGTCGTGTTCGACGTCAAGGAGACCGCCTCCGGAAGCTTCGTGTTCGGGCTTGGCTACTCCCAACTCAGCGGCCTGACCACGTCGGTGCAGCTGTCGCAGAACAACTTCCTCGGCAGCGGAAATCGGGTTTCGGTGGAAGCACAGCGCAATGTCTTCCTGCAGCGCTACTCGTTCTCTTTCCTGAACCCGTACTTCACCGACAACGGGATGTCGCTCGGCTACAACCTGTCCTGGCGCGAGTTCGACAATTCCGAGTTCAACACCGCGCAGTTCTCCTCCACCAGCCGCATCGCCCAGGTCGTGCTCGGCCTGCCCATCACCGAGACCGACACCGTCTCGGCAAGCTTCGGCGTCGACAGCAACCAGATCTTCGCGTTCCCGGGGTCCTCGCCGCAGTCGATCATCGACTATATCGATGCCTTCGACACCCGGACCTTCAAGGCCACGCGAGGCGAACTCGGCTGGGCGCGCGACACCCGCAACGACTTCCTGCAGCCGACCCGAGGCACCCTGCAGCGCATCTCGGCTGAAGTCACCCTGCCCGGCTCGACCGCGGAGTACTACAAGCTCAACTACGAGTTTTCCAAGTACTGGCCGATCTCGCGCGCGCTGGTGCTCAATACCCGCGCGGAAGTGGGGTATGGCGACAGCTACGGCAGCGACGTGGTGCGCGACGTGTGTTTCACCGCGCCCACGCTGCCTACCGAGGCTGTCCCGAATCCACCACCGCCGCCGCCACCGAGCGATCCCTGCATCCCGGGCTCGTCGCCGGACTACGTGCGGACCATCACCGCAACCGGTCTGCCGTTCTTCGAGAATTTCTATGCCGGCGGCGCGCGTTCGGTGCGCGGCTTCCGCGACAACACCCTCGGCCCGCGCGAGGCGGCGCTGGGCAGCAGCTTCCTGCAACCGATCGGCGGTGCGCTCAAGACCATAGGTTCCGTGGAGATGTTCTTCCCGACCCTGCTCAATACCCCTGCCGCGCGCATTTCCGCATTCGTCGACGTCGGCAACGTGTTCCGTGACGTCGACAACTTCGACGCCAACGAACTTCGGGCCTCGGCCGGCGTTTCGCTGTTGTGGCGCGCACCCGTGGGACCGATCTCGATCAGTTATGCGTACCCTCTGCGTAAGCAGGACCAGGACCAGATCGAACGCCTGCAGTTCAGCTTTGGCGGCGCGTTCTGACGCGCTCCCAAGCATCCCGACCATGGACCCGTCCGCATACACGGCCGCCGAACTTGCCGACCGCCATGGTCTCCGCCTGAAGGGAGACGGAACGATACGGGTGCTTGGCGTGGCAACGCTCGCACATGCCGGGCCGCAACACTTGGGCTTCCTGTCGAACCCGCGCTATCGCGCGCAGTTGGCGGGCTGCAATGCCGGGGTCGTCGTCCTGCGCGAGGCCGATTCCGCCGATTATCCGGGCACGGCGTTGATCGCCCAGGACCCCTATGTAGCGTTCGCCAGGATCGCGGCGCTGTTCGCGCCGCCACGCCCGTTGCAGCCCGGTGTCCACGCCAGTGCCGTCGTCGACCCCAGCGCCGACGTCGATCCCGGCGCGGAAATCGGTCCGCTGGTGGTGATCGGCGCGGGCACGCGCATCGCTGCCGGCGCCCGTATCGGCCCCGGCTGCGTGATCGGTGCCGACTGCACCATAGGCGAGGGCAGCGAACTCGTCGCCCGCGTTACCCTGGTCCGCAGCGTGCGGCTGGGCCGGCGCGTGCTCGTGCATGGCGGTGCGGTGATCGGTTCCGACGGCTTCGGTCTGGCCATGGAAGGTGGTGGCCAGGGCGAAGCGCACTGGATCAAGCTGCCCCAGCTCGGTGGCGTGGTGGTGGGTGATGACTGCGAGATCGGCGCCAACACCACCATCGACCGCGGCGCCATCGACGATACCGTGCTCGAAGACGACGTCAGGCTCGACAACCAGATCCAGATCGGCCACAACGTCCGCATCGGCGCACACACAGCCATGGCCGGCTGCGCCGCGGTCGCCGGCAGCGCCGAGATCGGCCGTTACTGCCTGATCGGCGGCGGCGCAGGCATCCTCGGCCACCTGAGGATCTGCGACCGGGTCACCATCAACGCGATGGCGCTGGTCACCCGCTCTATCGAACAGCCCGGGGAGTATTCTTCCGGGACGCCGCTGATGGACGCGCGCAGCTGGCGCAGGAGCGCCGCGCGTTTCAAGCAACTCGACATGCTGGCGCGCAAGCGTGCGCCTGGCACCCAGGAGGAATGATGCCCGACACCGTCAAGTTGCCGCTGGACGTCGCTGCGATCCAGAAGCTGCTGCCGCACAGGTTCCCGTTCCTGCTGATCGACCGCGTGGTCGAGTTCGAGGCCCATAAACGGGTGCTGGCGCACAAGAACGTCAGCATCAATGAGTGGTTCTTCCAGGGCCACTTCCCGCGGCACGCGGTCATGCCGGGGGTGCTGGTGATCGAGGCCCTGGCGCAGGCGGGTGGCGTACTGATGCAGTTGACCCGTGGCGGCAGCTGCGAGGGTGGTCTGTCGTACCTGGTGAAGATCGACAATGCGCGGTTTTCCAGCATGGTCGAGCCCGGTGACCGCCTCGAACTCGAGGTGACCATCAAGCGCGAGATCCGCAACATGGTCGTGTACGCGGGCATCGCGCGCGTGGATGGGCGCGAGGTGGCGCGTGCCGAGATCCTCTGCGCCGAGGTCCGCGACTGAGATGGGCGCGGCCGCGATCCACGCCACCGCGGCAATCGACCCGTCGGCGCGGATCGGTGCGGGCGTCAGCATCGGTGCGTTCGCCAGCATCGGTCCCGAGGTCGAGATCGGCGACGGTACCGCCGTCGGTCCGCACTGCAGCCTGCAAGGCCCCACGCGCATCGGCCGCGACAACCGCATTGCCGGCCATGCCGCCATCGGCGGCGATCCGCAGGACAAGAAGTTCCGTGGCGAGCGCACCGCACTCGAGATCGGCGACCGCAACGTCATCCGCGAGTTCGTGACCCTCAACCGCGGCACCGGTGATGGCGGCGGCGTCACCCGCATCGGCGACGCGAACTTGCTGCTGGCCTACACCCACGTCGCGCACGACTGCCTGATCGGCAGTCATTGCGTGTTCTCCAACAATGCCACCCTGGCAGGCCACGTCGAGATCGGGGACCATGTCATCCTCAGCGGTTTCGTGGGGGTGCACCAGTTCTGCCGGATCGGTGCCCACGCCTTCATCGGCATGGGCGCCTTCGTCAACGGTGACGTTCCGCCTTACGTGATGGTCGCGCAGGAAGGCTACGGCCGGCCGCGGGGAATCAATGCGGAGGGCCTGAAGCGTCGCGGCTTCGACGGTGACCGCGTTGCAGCAATCCGCCGTGCGTACCGGGCGCTGTACATGTCGGGAGACAGCCTCGCCGACGCCCGGCTGCGCTTGGCCGAGCTCGCCGCCGACAGCGACGACGTGCGCGCCCTGCTGGAGTTCATCGAGCGCGGCGATCGCCCGCTGCTGAGATGAGTTCGGGCTCGGTGCGTATCGCGCTGGTCGCCGGCGAAGCCTCAGGCGACCAGCTCGGCGCCGGCCTGATCGAGCAGCTGCGCCTGCGCTTTCCGGATGCGTGCTTCGCCGGCATCGGTGGCGATGCCATACGTGCCTCTGGGATGGACACTTGGCACGATGCGTCCGAGCTCTCGGTGATGGGCCTGAGCGAGGTGCTCACAGACCTGCCGCGGCTGCTGCGGCTGCGACGCGGGCTGCGCGAACGTCTGTTGGCCTGGCACCCCGACGTGTTCATCGGGATCGACGCGCCCGACTTCAACCTCGGCCTGGAGCGTCAGCTCAAGCAGCGTGGCCTCCGCACTGTCCACTATGTCAGTCCCTCGGTGTGGGCCTGGCGCGAGGGCCGTGCCGCGCGGATCGGCCGCAGTGCCGACCGCGTGCTCTGCCTGTTCCCGATGGAACCTGCGATCTACGCGCGGCACGGCGTGGATGCACGCTTCGTTGGCCATCCCCTCGCCGACATGATGCCGCTGGCGCCTGACCGCGCCGGGGCACGGGTCAGGCTCGGCCTGGAGGCCGCACGACCGGTGCTCGCGGTGCTGCCCGGGTCGCGCCTGGGCGAGATCGCACGGCTGGGCACGCACTTCCTTGACGCCGCAGCCCGCGTCGCCGCCGAGGTGCCGGGGCTGCAGGTGGTAGTGCCGGCAGCGAATCCGGCCTGCCGACGGGCGATAGAAGCCCAGCTTTCCGGCGCCAAGCTGCCGCTGGCCGATGTCCGGCTGCTCGACGGCCAGGCGCGCGAGGCCATGGTCGCCTCCGACGTGGTCCTCCTCGCCTCCGGCACCGCCACCCTGGAGGCGATGCTGGCCAAGCGCCCGATGGTGGTTGGCTACCGCGTCGCCCCGCTCACCCATGCGCTGGTTCGCGGCTTCGGGATGCTCAAGGTCGACCGCTACGCCCTGCCCAACGTGCTGGCGCACGAGGATCTGGTGCCCGAACTGATGCAGCGCGAATGCACCCCGCAGAACCTCGCCTCCGCGGTGCTGGCCTTGCTGCGCCAGCCGCATTCCGGCGCCACCCTCGCGGCGCGCTTCCGCGAACTGCACCTGGCCCTGCGGCGCGACGCCTCCGCGCGCGCCGCGGATGCGGTGGCGGAACTGCTGGCGCC
>JALZMP010000067.1 GCA_030858145.1 Pseudomonadota bacterium | reverse complement strand
GATCAAGCGCGGCCGCAGCCGCGGCGACTGGGACTGAGAGGCCGAGAGGCAGGGGAACCGATGGCCGGGGGACACGAGGACGTGGTATTGCCGCTGCCGCCAAGCGCCCCGCGGGTGCGGCCCAATGCCCTGACCCGCTGGCTGGGCCGCAGCGTGCTGCGGCTCGGTGGCTGGCGCATGGTCGGCGCCTTTCCGGACCTGCCGCGGCTGGTGCTGATCGGCGCGCCGCATTCCTCCAACTGGGACGGCGTGTGGGGTTTCGCGGCCAAGCTGGCACTGGGCGTGGATATCAAGATCCTCGGCAAGCGCGAGTTGTTTTGGTGGCCGCTGGGTCCGATCCTGCGCAGGCTCGGGGTGATCGAGGTCGACCGCAGCGCTTCACGCGGCGTGGTCGAACAGGTCGCGGAGATGATCCATTCCCGCGAGCGCTTCTGGTTCGGACTTGCCCCGGAAGGCACGCGCAGGCGCGTGCAGCGCTGGAAGAGCGGCTTCTGGAAGATCGCCAGGGCCGCCGACGTACCGGTGCTGCCGGCCTATTTCCACTACCCCGAGCGCATCATCGGCATCGGCGAACCATTCATGCTCAGCGATGATCAGGGCGCCGACATGCGTCGCATCCGCGAGTGGTATCGCCCCTTCAAGGGCAAGCGCCGCGACGTGTACTGAGCGAACCCCTGAACAACTTCAGAGGTTGCGCAAACCAGGAGGGTGTGCTGGCGGTTCGAACACGCAGGTGTTTGATCTGCGGGAGCGAGTCCGGACCTGGGCCGGACTCGCGATGTCTGATCACGGCCCTGCGGGACTGGATCGACGATTCCCGAGGGAGTGCCGGGTCGATTCAGCGTTAGGGGGGACCGCCGGCATGGGCATCGCCACGGGTGAACAGCTCGGGCTGGATCAGGGCGTTGAACGCGCGCGCCTGCAGTGACAGGTGCTTGCCCTTGCGCATCACCACGCCGTAGCTGCGCGCGGGGAAGAATTCGGCCAGCGAGCGCGTGGCCAACCGCCTGCGGTCGGCCTCGGTCAGGCAGATCGCGCTGACGATGCTGATGCCCAGGCCCATCGCCACGTACTGCTTGATGATCTCCCAGCCGCCGACCTCCAGTGCCACGGTGTAGGGCACCCGCGCCTGCTGGAACACGAGGTCGACCAGGCGATAGGTGGTGAGGCGTTTCGGCGGCAGGATCAGGCCATGGGGCGAAAGGTCCTGCAGCGTGATGCCGGCCTTGTCGGCGAGGGGGTGCCCGGGCGGGGTGATCAGCATCGGCGCGAACTCGTAGACGGGTGCGTAGCTGAGGTCGGCGGGGACGTCGAGCATCGAGCCGACGGCGAGGTCGACCTGATCGGAGCGCAGCAGGTCCAGTCCATCGGCGCCGCTGACGTTGTGCAGGATCAGGCGCACGGCCGGATACGCGGCGCGGAAGGCTTCCACGATCCGCGGCAGCAGGTAGAGAATAGTGGAGCTCCCGGCGGCGACGTGCAGCTCGCCGGCGTCCAGTCCCCGGATTGCACTGCGCAGGGCGGCATCAAGGCCGTCGATGCCCTCCACCAGCGGGCGTGCCAGTTCATACAGGGCCTCGCCCTCCCGGGTCGGCACCAGCCGGCGCCCGCTGCGCTCGAGCAGTTTCAGGCCCAACTCGCGCTCCAGCGCCTGCAGCTGCAGGGTCACGGCCGGTTGGCTGACGTAGAGCGCCTCGGCCGCGCGAGACACCGAGCCCAGGCGCGCGGTCTGGCAAAAGGCCCGCAGTGGTTTGAGGCGGTCGCCCTTGAAAGCGAAGCGGGGCGCGGCAGGCGGATGCTGAGCCATCGCGGAGCTCGACATAAGTTGTAATTATGAATTACATGGATATCACTGTATTGTCAAATACAGTACGCAAGCAGATGGTGGGGCTTCCGCCGTGCGCGAACTACGCATGTCGGTGGTCCCGACCAGGTTTCCGCAGACCCCGCCCTCACCACTGCGGACGATGGCTCCCAGTAGGACCTGACCGGGCCGCCGCGGGCATTTCTGACCAGACTGCACGCTGGCGTCGAGCCCGGGTGCCAAGCCGTGCTTGCGGCGCGGCGGGCGCGGCAGGCGGAGTTCGATTCCTGTGTCCAGCCGTTTTCCGCCCCGATACGCGGGCGATCCGCGTGGGCGCCTGGCGGGAGGCGCAGATCCCCGACGCCCTGCTCGACCCGCCGGATCGAGCATACCGGCCTGGTCGAGCCGAAGATGGTCATCAACGCGCTCAACTCCGCGGAGCCGCGCTTCATGGCCGACTTCGAGGATGCGACCGGTCGATCCGGGTCAGCATGTGTTGACACGCGCAATTTTGGGTCTGCTTTCAGACACTCCAACTACTGGATTCAGCGAGTGAATATTCGTCGATTGGCTTTTGTCCTCGCGGTCTCAGCCGTACTCTCTGCGGCCAGCACCCAGGCCTCTTCCAACCTGGACGCGGCTGCGATCCGTAGCCAGCAGCAGATCCGTGCCGATGCCGAAGCCCGCACCGGCCGCTACAAGGACATGCCGGATTCCAAGCGGAATGACCTGTTCCGGCGGCAGGGGCAAGTCGAGGGGCTGCTGGGAACGGTCCAGTCCACCACCGAGCTGGATGAAACGCGCCGGATCCAGCTGTTCAAGCACTTGGAAGCGATTTCGGCGATCATCAATGCGGCCGAGGATGAGCGGATGATCTGCAAGCGTACGAAGCCGGTCGGCAGTAATCGACCCACCACGGTCTGCAAGACCGTGGCCCAGCGTCGTGATGAGCGTGAAGCGGGACAGACCGAAATTCAACGGCGCGACCAGAGATAAAACCCCGGGTCGGGTTCAGGCGGCCTGCGCGTCGGATCGGCGATCGGGGCGCCGGTAACCCAGGGCTTCGGTCAGGTGGGACGTGGCGATCTGCGGGCTCCCGGTGAGGTCGGCGATGGTGCGCGCCACGCGCAGGATGCGGTGCATGGCCCGGGCGGACAGCTGGAGGGTATCGATGGCGCGTTCGAGCAGGGCCTGGTCGCGCTCTTCGAGGCGGCACATGGCCATCGTCTCGCCGAGGTTGAGCTGGGCGTTGGGTTTGCCGCTGCGTCTGTGTTGCAGTAGTCGGGCGCGCTTCACGCGCGAGCGGACGACGGCGCTCGACTCCCCCGCCGGGGCATCGGGACGCAACTCTGCCGGCGGCAGCCGCGGTACGTCCACATGCAGGTCGATCCGGTCCAGCAGTGGCCCGGAGATGCGCGCGC
This sequence comes from Pseudomonadota bacterium, assembly GCA_030858145.1. Taxonomy (GTDB): domain Bacteria; phylum Pseudomonadota; class Gammaproteobacteria; order Xanthomonadales; family Xanthomonadaceae; genus Luteimonas. Next base: position 481 of record JALZMP010000067.1, on the reverse strand, counting down.
GGTAGCGGCGGATTGTGTCGATGCCGCAACGGCAGCGCCCGGACACGTCACCGGCCCAGCCGCAGGGGCAGGGATTCATTGCCGCGACCAGCTGGAAGCGCGCGGGAAACTCGCTCTGCCTGGCCGCGCGCGAGATGGTGACCATGCCCGATTCCAGTGGTTCACGCAGCACTTCGAGCACATGTCGCTGCCACTCGGGCAGTTCGTCCAGGAACAGCACGCCGTGGTGCGCCAGCGAGATTTCGCCCGGGCGCGGTTCGGCGCCGCCACCGACCAGGGCCACGGCGCTGGCGGTGTGGTGTGGCGCGCGGAAAGGCCGTTCGCGCCAGCGCGCGGGATCGAGGCCGCGGCCGCTCACTGACGCGATCGCCGCGGTTTCCAGGGCTTCTGCTTCGCTGGCCTCTGGCAGCAAGCCGGGCAGCCGCGAGGCGAGCAGGGTCTTGCCGCAGCCGGGCGGGCCGATCAGCAACAGGTGGTGGCC
>JALZMP010000044.1 GCA_030858145.1 Pseudomonadota bacterium | reverse complement strand
TGGCCGAGGTGCCCGAGCGCACGGTGCCGCGCCTGCGCGAGGCGGTGGCCGCGACCCGCGCGCTGGCCGGCAAGCGCCTGCGCGTGTTCCCGGACATCGACAGCGCGGTGCAGGCGCGGATGCGCGCCAATGGTCTCAGCGCGCCGGTGGCGCGGCTGCTGGTGGAGCGTGGCATGGTGGCGGTGGTCGGCGGCTACGCCTGGAGCAGCGATCCGCGACTGACCCTGCCGACGATGCTGCGGATGACCGAGGCACAGGTCGAGGCACTGGTGCGCGGGATCGAATGCCCGACGCGGGTCATCTTTGCCGACCCGGCCCAGCCCTATCTGCCGGAACCGCTGCGCTCCGCGCGCGTGCAACGGCTACCGCGCGGCGAATGCATCGTCATAGCCGGCAGCCACCACCTGCACATGGAGGATCCGCAGGCGGTGGCCGCGGCGATCGGCAACTTCTTCCACCACGCCTAGCGTGGGCCTCGGCCCGCCGACGATCGCCTGCCTGAATCGGTTGCGAGGTGCTGCGACAGGGGTGGTGGGCCGAGGTCCACTCTAGGCGGCGGGGCCTGGCTTCGATGTGCTGCATGGAGCGCTGGTGGGCCCTCGCCCACCCTACGTTTTCTGCGCGCGCAGCTGCAGGCTCATCACCACGCCGTCGCCGCCCTCACCCTTGTTGAACGAGAGCACCGCAGCACGCTCTGCCTTTTCGTAGGCGAGCATGGCGTTGTCGGCGGAATGCTGCATCGACAGGGTCTGGGTCCAGCCGGCGGCCGTCATCGCCTGCTGCGCTTGCGCATGCACGTCTGACACCTTGCCCCTCGTGTGCACGTTGACCACCTGCATGCCGCCCATGTCCATGACACTGTTCACCTCGTAGCGGCTGGGCAGGTACACGTCCGTGGGGAAATCCGCGGGCAGCGGCAGCGACTCGCCGGCCTGCATGTTCAGCTCGCCGTCCGCGCTCTTGATCCTGACGTGGCCGCCGTCGCGGTCGACCTCCACCTTCTGGCCGCTGGCGCGCGCGAAGGCGGCCTCGGTGGCGGCATCGGTGGCCTTCTGGCAGCCGGCGATGCTGAACGCGGCGCAGGCCAGCAACGGCAGCAGGCGCGAATGGAACATGGCATTCCCCGGATTCCTCTCGGCACGTGCCGATAACGCGATCAACGCGAAGCGGCGGCCACGCAGGACAGGACGTCCGCGGCGGAGACCAGCGCCCGCAGCCGCGCCTTCAGGCGCCGGCCCTCGGCATGGAAGTAGTCGCGCTCCCGGCGCCAGTCCGGGCAGCGCTGTTCGACCTCGCCCCAGAACGCGGGCGAATGGTCGGGGTGGATCAGGTGGCAGAGTTCGTGCACAAGCACGTACTCGAATGCCGAGGGCCGGCCGAGCACGAGGGCGAGGTCGAGCGACAGCGCGTCGTCCGGCGCCAGCGAGCCCCATTGCGAGGACGTCATCTTGAAGCGGATCCGGGACGGCGCGCGTGGCAGCCCGGGCAGCCAGACCGGCAGCCAGCGGCCGAGGTCGGCACGCGCCTCGCCCTCGTAGAAATCGCGCAGCGCGCGGCGCAGCCCGGCGGCGCTGCAGCGTGCGCCGTGGCGGAACAGAAGCCCCTCGGTCTGTCGCGAGATCCCGGTGTAGCGGCCCGCCTCCCAGCGCAGCGGCAAGGTCCCGCCACGCAGCGGCAGCGCGGAAGTCGCGCCGGGCAGCAGCGTCTGCAGGCCGGGAATGGCATGCGCCTGCACCTGTTGTGCCAGCCAGGCGCGATGCTCATGCAGGAAGCGCTCGCCGGCGCGCAGGCTCGCGCGCATCGGCAGTGTCAGCCGCGCGCCGCGCTCGTCGACCGAGAGCCGCATGCGGCGTGCACGCGGATCGCGGACGCGCAGCACCGCCAGGCAGCGGCCGTCGTCCAGGGGCAGCTCCACCGTGTCGCGCTGCGGCGCACGCGGCTGCTTCGCGGCGGAGTTCGGCAGCAGCAGGCGCAGCAGGGACGGCATGCGCACATGCTACCCGTTGCGCCGGCGCTGCTGGACCGCCGTCAGGCTTCGACCTTCGACAGCTTGAGTGCCGTCTCCAGCACCGCGAACAGGCGCTTGAGTTCCGCCGCCATCAGCGCGAAACGGGCATCGAGTTCGGCGCGGACATCCTCGGGATCGGTGCCCTCGAGCTGGTCGACCGCACCATCGAGGAACTTCAACTTGCGCAGCACCAGGTCCTCGCCGAGCACGAAGGACACGTGGCTGTCGAGCACCAGCGCCAGTCGGGTGACCTGTTTGCCCGACTCCAGGTGGTGGGCGATCTCCTCGGCCTGCAGGTCCTGGCGCTGGCACTTCACGATCGCGCCCTGCTCGGCGGCGTCCTTGAGCTCGCACTCCTCGCCCAAGGCCAGGCCGTCGGGCAGCGGCTCGCCCGCGATCCAGCCGGTGAGCACCGCGCGTGGCGAGACCTCAGCGTTGAGCGGCAGCGCCGGGAAGCTGCCCAGCGCATGCCGGAGCTCGGAGACTACGGCCTCGGCCTGCTTGCGTGAGGCGCTGTCGACGACGCACAGCCCGTGGCCGAGGTCGAGCATGGCGTCGATGCGCGACGGCCGCACGAAGGCGCGCGGCAGCAGCTCATGCACCAGGTCCTCCTTGATCCACTTGCGCGCGCGGCCGCCGGGCCTGCGGCCCTCGCGCTGTTCCAGCTCGGCCAGCTTCTTCGCCAGCAGGTCGTTGACCACCGCGGCCGGCAGCAGCCGGTCCTCGCCGCCGACGGTGAGCCAGACGGCATCGTCGACGCGGTGCGACATCGCCGTGGCCTCGCCCGTGGACTCGAAGCGGCCCAACGGCGACACGAAGCCACGCGAGGAGGGCTCGAGCGCGCCGACCGGCTTCAGCGGCGCGTCGGCGAGGCGGGTGTCGAGGTCGGAGAAGTCGAATGAAGTCGGGAAACGGAACAGCGTCAGGTTGCGGAAAAACATCGAAGGTCCTGCAAAGGGGGAAGGCGCGGCTCAAGCCACGCCGTTTGTCGCCACCGGGCCGCGCGGCGTTGCCGTCGCGGCCCAGGGCGCGGAAGTCGAACTGTGTCGGATCGCTCAACTGCGCAGGCCCGATTTCGCCCAGCGCGCGAGCCGTGGCGAGGGGCGTGACGGTGCGCATCAGCCAGCCATTCTAGCGGGTGAGACGCCTCAAACCTGGCAATGACGTGCCCGCGTGCTGCGTGTAACCTGCCCGGGCGATGCAGCCCATCGACCCCGTCGAACAGTCCCGCCTGGCCCAGCGCCTGGTCGAGTTGCGCACCGAGCACCGCGACCTCGACGCCGCCATCGTCCGCCTGCAGGCCGACATCCAGGCCGACGAACTCGCCGTCAAGCGACTGAAGAAGCGCAAGCTGCAGCTCAAGGACAACATCGAGCGGTTGCAGTCGGCGCTGATTCCCGACGAACCGGCATAGAGCCTGGCCTGGGCTTCATCCCTGGATGGGCTGCTGCCCACCATGACCGGCGTGGCGATCCTGGTGTTTCGGGGCCGGGTGTTGTTCTTGCGGTGAGCCCAGGCCCGGCCTACGGCGTGGTTATTCCCGATTCCGGGCGCGCCGCTTCGGGGCTCACCTTCTCGATGGTGTGCCGCAACTCGCGGCCGAGGATGATCTTGGCGTCCCGGGCCCAGGCATCGAGGCGGTGGTCGAACACCAGCTTGCTGTTGTGGTCGAGCCGGACCAGGCCGAGCGCGCGCAGTTTCTGGATGAAGCCGCGGAACAGGGTCTTGTCGAAGAACTCCGGCGCCGCCGGCGCATAGAGCAGGCTCAGGCGCTGCGCGGCGAGCTGGCACAGGCTTTCCAGCTCGCCCGTGCCGAGCGTGCCCGGGCCGTTCTTGGCCAGCACCGAGATCGCGATGTAGTAGCGCTCGAAGGCCTGCTGCAGCGGGTGGCCGAGCGCGCGCAGGCGGAACACTTCGTCGCTCTGCCCGGCGTTGCGCGCCAGGATGCCGCCGTCGGCGCCGCCCGTCCGCGGTTCGTGGATGTGCTCCAGCAGGCCCTCGCGCACGAACACCTCAATGGTGCGCTCGATCCGCGCCGCAAAGGCGTCCTCGTTCCACGGCAGGAACAGCTCGCCCTGCAGGAACGGATACATCGAGCGGCCGATGCACACGACGCTGTCCCGCGCCATGCGCCGGTTGTGCAGGAAGCAGCAGGCGATCCACGCCGAGGCGGTGAACAGGTGCACGACGTTGTTGCGGAAGTAGCTCAGCAGCACCGCGTTGTCGTCGTCGACCGAGAGCACGTCGCCCAGCGGATGCACGGTGCGCTGCAGCACGCCGATCTCCTCGCCATGGGCGACGATCTCCTCAGCCGGGTGCGGGGTGACCGTGACCCGCTCGCTGTACGGCACCTCGGCCAGCAGCACCCTGGACAACGTGATCTGCGCCAGCAGGTCGGCCTCGCCCATGGCGTGCTTGGGGGTCGACAGCAGCGCGAGTGCGAGCAGGTTGATCGGGTTGACGTCTGCGGCGCGGTTGATGTGGACCTGGATCTTCTCGGCGATGGCGTCGACCGTATCCGACAGCCAGTCGGGACGGTCCTCGTCGTCCACCGGTTCGCCGTCCCACCCGGCGGCGCGCTCGGCGAGGACGTCGCCGAGCGCGATCGGCTCGCCGAAGTTCACCACCACTTGGCCGTAGTTCTGCCGCAACACCTGCGGAATGCCCCACAGCAGCGACCACACCGACTCCTTGTCCTTGGGTTTGCCGGACAGTTCGTCGAGGTAGCTGGCGCCCTCCATCAGCTTCTCGTAGCCGATGTAGACCGGCTGGAACAGGACCGGCCGCGTCGGCTGGCGCAGGTAGGCGCGCACGGTCATCGCCACCATCCCGCCCTTGGGCGGCAGCAGGCGGCCGGTGCGCGAGCGTCCGCCCTCGATGAAGTACTCGATCGCGTAGCCGCCGGCGACCAGCTGCGCCACGTATTCGGTGAACACCGCCGAGTACAGCGCATTGCCGCGGAAGCTGCGGCGAATGAAGAACGCACCGCCGCGGCGCAGCAGGTTGCCGATCACCGGCAGGTTGAGGTTGACGCCGGCGGCGATGTGCGGCGGCACGATGCCGCGCGTGTACAACACGTAGGACAGCAGCAGGTAATCCATGTGGCTGCGGTGGCATGGCACATAGACGATCTCGTTGCCCGGTGCGATCGCCTTGAGCTTGTCGAGATGGTGCACCAATACGCCGCGGAAGATGCGGTTCCATACCGTGGTCAGCAGGAAGCTGGCCGAGCGCACCACCGGGTGCGAGTAGTCGGCGGCGATCTCGTAGGCGTAGGCGTGGGCCTTCTTCCAGGCCTCGAGCCGCGCCTTGTCGGCGTCCCCCGGGCCTTCGCGGCGGGCCTGGTCGGCGATCGCCTCCTGCACCGGCTGCGACGACAGCACCTTGTCGACCAGCAGCCGCCGCGTCGACAAGTCCGGCCCGATCACCGCTTCGCGCAGGCGGTTGAAATGCACCCGCAGCACGCGCGAGAGCTTGCGCACGGTGCGTTCCGGCGACAGGCCCTCGGTGACCACGCCGCGGATCGCCACCGGCGCGGCGAACTGCACCAGGGTGTCGCGGCCGTTGAGCAGGATGGCAAGCAGGCGGCGGAAGCGGCCGACCAGGGCCCAGTTCTCCGAGAACAGCACCGAGAACCAGCCGCTGTTCTTCTCCGGCGCGCGGCCGACGAAGATCGACACCGGCACCAGTTGCACGTCGAGCGCGGGATCGTCGCGGTGGGCGTCGAGCAGGCGCGCGAGCGAGTCGGAGTGGGTCTTCTTCGGCGGCGGCTTGCGCTGGGTGGCGAGGCTGGTGGCGAGTGCAAGCGCGTTGTTGGCGCTGCGCCGCGACAGCGCCACATAGGCGCGCTTGCGGCCCAGCGGGTCGCCGGGCAGCGGCCGCAGCGGCGAGGGCAGGCCGGCCTCGCGGCAGGCGCGGTCGAGAATCAGCGCGTTGGACAGGCCGTAGTCCTCGAGCACGTAGCAGACCGGGCGCGCGTCGACGAACCGCTCCGGCGTCTGCGGTTCGATCTTCAGCGTCATCCACGGCGCCAGCACGCGGCCGAGCAGGCGCGCCCACCACGGCCGCCGGGCCCGGGCGGCGGCGACGTGGGCGGGCAAGGCCGGTAATGCCTGAGGGGGTGGGGCGGGCGCGGTGACCGCAAGCTCGGCCTGCGCAGGCGGATCCGCGTCCGGGACGGCTTCGCTGCCGGCGAGCATCGGCGCCATCGGGTCTCGCTGGGCGGCAGCAACATCGTGCGCGGGCGTCGCGCCTGCAGCCGCGGGCGGATCGGCAGACAGCGGGACTGCATGGCCCGAGGCCGCTGCAGGTCCGCGCTCGGGTTCGAACAGGTTGGGTTGTGAAGGCATCGGCGGCATTATGCCGAAGCGGCGTCACCGCCATCGGC
>JALZMP010000033.1 GCA_030858145.1 Pseudomonadota bacterium | reverse complement strand
ACTTCAAGGGCATCGACATCCTGCGCGCGATCCGCAGCTTCGATCCCTGCATGCCCTGCACCACCCACGTCATGGTGGAAGGGACGGACCGGGTGGTCACCCGCGAGGTCACCACCTGCGCCTGCGGCGTCTAGGACGTTCGTGGACGGGGCGGTGCCCGATCGCATCCTGCTGGGCAGCATCGGCGCCAACAGCGTCCTGCGCGACCACCCCTTGGGCGCGGACTTCAGCGCCCGATTGCGCGACGAGCCATGGCCGCAGGGCGTGGTGCTGCAGACACTCGACTGGAGCCCGATCGCGATCGCGCAGGAATGGCAGGCCGCCGCGCAGCGCTGGGACCGCGTGGTCCTGGTCGGCCCGGCCGACCGGGGCCTGGAGGACGGGACCGTATGCATCCGGCGCTGGGTGGGCGGCGAGATGACCGTGCAGGCCATCCAGGACCGCATCTATGAGGCGGTCACCGGGGTGGTCGCCCTCGACAACCTGCTGGTGATCGGCGCGCATTTCGGCATCTGGCCGCAGCAGGTGGTGCTGGTCGAAGTCCAGGTTGCCGAGGAGCAATTCGGCAAGGTCGTGGCGGCCGAGGCAGCCGTCGCACCCACGCACGTGGTGGGGTCCGCGCCGCCAAGCGCGACAGTGGAGGCGATCATGGTCGAGACGCTGGCTGCCTGCCGGCAGGCGGTGGCCGGTGACACCGCGTGGCTGGCTCAGGTGCCGACGCGCTCGGTCCAGCAGCTCAACGCGGTGGGCGAGTGGTATCGTCACCACGTCGCAGCAGCAGCCGCCATGGGACGTGGCCGATGACCCACATGAAAGCCGCACGACAGGATCAGGCAGGGTCGGATGCGCGCGGATCGCGCGATGTCCACGGCGTGGACCCAAACCGCGCACTGGCGCGCCTGGTCGACCGCGAGGAACTCCTCGAGATCGGCTACTGGTACCAGGGCGAGGGCTTTGGCGAGACGTTCGACGCCCAGGTGCTGTTGCCGTTCCTCAAGCAGGATGCCGAGACGATCGGCGCTGTGCTGGCAGACCTGGCCGCGGCGGGCGACCTGCTCGCGGCAGGCGACACCGCCTACCGCTTCAGCGAACAGGGCCGCCGCAAGGCCGGACGCCTGTTCGCCGAGCATTTCTCGGATCTGCAGAAGCCGACCCATGGCGAATGCGAAGCCGGATGCTGCGACGGCGACGACCATTCCAGGTGCGGTGACGAGTGCGCGCTGCACTGAGCGTCCACCCATGAGCGGAGGACAGGAATCCGCCCCAGCCGCGGACGACAACGCGCCGCAGGCCTTGGTCGATTTCATGGAGAACGAGGCATGGGAAGCCCTGGTGGCCGATGTCGGCGTCCGCCTGGAGGCGCTCGACCAGCTGCCGGATTCGGAAACCAAGGCCCAGGTCTATGCATTGCTGCAGGGCATCGATGCCATCCATCGCGAGGCGCTTCACCGCCTGGTGCGCCTGTTCAAGGAGGGCGTACTGGAAAAGGTGATCACCGATCCGGCGATCCATACACTGATGGAGCTGTACGACCTGCTCCCGGCCGCGGCAACCGAACAGACCGCGGGCGCAGACCCCGGCAGCTCGAAGGGAATTCCGATCAAGGTGTTGGGCCCGGCGCCGGCACCGGCGCCGGCTTCGACTCCGGGACCGGCGGGACCGGCTGCGGTGATCCCGCACTGGGTGCCGGCGCTGGCCGATCAGGCCGAACTGGATACAGGCACATGCCTCACCCGGGTGCTCGACGGCCAGACGCTGCTGCTCTGCCGGGTCGATGGCAAGGTCTTCGCCCTGGACGCGCGCTGCGCCGTGGATGGTGCACCGCTGGTGCAGCCGCAGCTCGAGCGCTACACCCTGGTGTGCCCGGTACATCCCGGCTGCTATTACGACATCCGCCAGGGCAGTCGCATGGGCGGCGGCGCCGGGCTGCGCTGCCACCCGGTGCAGATCGACCGCGACGGCCGGGTGCTGGTCGGCTTCGGCATGCCCTTCGTGCCCGAACTACCGAGCTTCTGAACGCGCCGGCGACGGCTGGCCCTCCCGCGCCGCAGCCCCCGAAGCTCGGACGACACCGTGTTCCTGTTCGGCACCACGCCCCGGGTCTCGCCCAAGGCGCCGGTCACGCTACAGGGCGGGCTCAGGTACCAGTTCTGAGGCGAGGCCGGTGATGCCAGGGACGTGGCCCGCGGCACTGATCCATGCTGCGCGCCGGTATCGGTTGGAAGCCGGCTTCGTGGCCGGCCTGCTGGCAGGACTCCTGTTCGGCGAGGGCATCGTCTGGGTCCGGCCGCTGGGGGAGCTGTTCCTCGTTGCCCTGAAATTGCTGGGGCCACCCCTGGCACTACTGGTGCTGGTGTCTGCCCTGGTGTCCATGTCGGGCGGCAAGCTGGGACGCCTGGGACTGAAGTCCGCCAGCTGGTATCTGCTGACGGCGCTGGCAGCCGCGACGATCGGCGTGACGGTCGCGTCCGTGCTGGGCGCCGGGAGCGGACTGTCGCTCGGAGACGCGTCGGGTACGCTCGCCCTGCAGCCGGGGCGCGACGTGCCCCCGACGCAGTCCTGGGTCGCCCGCATGGGGGCGTTGATCCACGGCCCGGTGATGATCGCGGCGTTCATCGCCGGATTCGTGGTGATCTTCGTCGCCGGGTGGCGACGGTCCTCCGAGCTCCCGGGCAACCGGGGCTGGCGTCGCCTGCTCGACCATGGCACGCAAGCCGCGTTCCGCATGCTGGCCTGGGTCATGGTCTACGCGCCCGTCGGCGTCTTCGCGATCACCGCGGTCACGGTGGCGGGCCTGCGCCTGACATCCGCCACGGCATTGCTGACCATCCTGCTCGCGGTCTATCTGGCACAGGTCGCGGTGTGCATCGGCTGTCTGCTGATCGTGCAAGTCCGCTTGCGCGCATGCGGCGTGTTCCTGCGCGCCGTCCGGGACGCCCTGCTGACCGCGCTGGTCAGCGGCAGCAGCGCCGCCACGGTGCCATTGGAATTCCGCGCCCTCGAGCAAGGCCTCGGGATGCCGCGCGCCCAGGTCGGCGTGGTGCTGCCGCTGGGCCTGGCGATGCACAAGCTGGGCACCGCCGTGCATCAGGCCGTCATCCTGGTGTTCGCCGCGACTGCGATGGGGCAGGCGCCTACGCTGGCCTGGTCGGGCGGTCTCGTCCTGCTGGCAGTGCTGGCCTCGGCGATCACGCCGCCGGTGTCGGGCGGGTCCGCGGTCGCGCTGACCCTGGTGTTCGGATGGATCGGCCTGCCGCTCGAGGCGATTGCCCTGGGCATCGCGATCCCGCTGCTGGGAAAGCTCAATACGCCGCTCAATTCCCTGGGCAGGCTGGTGTCGGCGGTGGCGCTCGTCGATCGCAGCGGGCGCCAAGCCTCTGAAGGCGCAGCGCCGGCCCCGTAGGTCCCGCACAAACGCGAGAGCACACCTGAGCCGAAGCAACTGCAGGCATTGCAGCATCGTCCGGCTCGCGTCATCGATGACAGCATCCATCGCGGCGCCCTACGGGCCTGTGCGCCGGTCATGACCCGCATCCGGGTCGCCAGACCGGTTTGCCGAAAGCGCAGATCGCGCGCAGGATGACGCATCGATGCAACCGCCCAGCGATATGCCGGTCTCCTGGAATCCGCACGCACCCTTGCAACATCCGGGCAAGCACATGTCCAAGCGGTGCTTGGGCTTGCGCATCCCCCATTGCGACGACGCTGCGTGTCCTGCGCCGATGACGGCCGGCTTCCTGTACGAGGTCGTGCTTCCCGTCGCATCGTGGCCCGGCCTGCATTGATGCAACCCCAGGCGGCTCGCATCCTGATCGCCGGTGTCGGCAATGTGCTCCACGGCGACGATGGCTTCGGCGTGGCGCTGGCGAACAGGCTTTGCGACGAGCCGGGCCTGCCTTTGGGAGTCACCGTGATCGAAACCGGAATCGGCGGCATGGGCCTGGTCCAGGAGGCCATGCGGGATTGCGCGGCGCTGCTGATCCTCGATGCCTTCGAGCGCGGCGGAACGCCCGGCGAGCTGTATCTGCTGGAGCCGGAGCTGACCGACTTTTCCGGGTTGGACGTACACCAGCGCCGGGATTACTTCGCGGACACGCATTGCGCCACGCCTTTGCGCGTGCTCAATGTCCTCGCCGGAATCGCCCGCCTGCCCGCGATCGTGAATGTCCTGGGTTGCGAGCCAGCCCGGCACGACGCGCTGGAAATCGGCCTCAGTCCGGCCGTTGCTGCCGCGATCGAGCCGGCGGTGCAGCGGGTCCGCGACTGGATCGATGCCCGCGCATCCTCCACCCGCCGTCTCGACCGGCAGGCGCCGGCGGTCTAGCCTGCCCGCTGGCTGCAGGGAGGGGGTCCGCGGCGACGGGGGGAGCCGCCCGCGACCCGCAGGCAGCGGGCACAAGCGATGGCGACCGCGTGGGCAGTGTCTCGTGCGTTCAGGAGTATGGTTAAGGATCAGATCCTGCGGGAGCGGTCTTGCTGTGAGCGTGGGTGCTGCCTGTACCGCCGCAAGTGACGCAGAGCTCGGCGCCATGGTCGCCGTGCGCGGCCTGGTGCAGGGCGTGGGTTTTCGCCCCATGGTCTGGCGGCTGGCCAGGCGACACCGCTTGCGTGGCTGGGTCGGCAACGACGGTGCCGGCGTCAGCATGCACGTGTGCGGCAGCGGGCAGGACCTCGATGCCTTTCTTGTCGCACTGAGATCGGAAGCCCCCCCGCTGGCGCGCATCGACTGCATCGACCGCGCGCCTGCCGCGCTGTTGCCGGCCGAAACGGACTTCAGCATCGTCGCCAGTCGCTGCAACGGCGTGCGCACCGGCGTGGTGCCCGACGCGGCAACATGCACGGCCTGCATCGAAGAGATTGGTGACCCCTCGGCACGACGATTCCGCTATGCGTTCACCAATTGCACCCACTGCGGACCGCGGTTGAGCATCGTCCGCAGCATTCCCTACGACCGCGCCGCCACCAGCATGGCCGGTTTCACGCTGTGCGCTGCCTGTCGGGCCGAGTACGAGGACCCGGCCGACCGCCGCTTCCACGCCCAGCCCATCGCCTGTCCGGACTGCGGGCCGCACCTGTGGCTGGAAAACGCACTTGGCGTGGACGGGGCCGGCGCTATCCACGACGATCCCATCGACGCCACCAGGCGCCTGCTGCAGGCCGGCAGAATCGTCGCCATAAAGGGCCTCGGCGGCATCCACCTGGCCTGCAACGCCGCCGACCCCGATGCGGTCGCGCGCCTGCGCGCGCGCAAGCACCGCGACGACAAGCCCTTCGCGCTGATGGCGCGCGATATCGACATGGTCCGCCGCTATTGCCGCATCGACGAAGCCGAAGCGCAGCTGCTGCGCGACACCGCCGCGCCGATCGTGCTGCTGGACGCCGATGGCCCGGAGCGCCTGGCCGACGGCGTCGCGCCCGGGCTCCACGGCCACGGATTCATGCTGCCCTACACGCCGCTGCACCACGTGCTGATGGAGGGACTGGACGCGCCGATCGTGCTGACCAGCGGCAACCGCTGCGATGAGCCGCAATGCATCGGCAACGACGAAGCGCGCGAGCGCCTGGCCGGCATCGCCGATGCGCTGCTGCTGCACGACCGCGACATCGTCAGTCGCCTCGACGATTCGGTGGTCAGGATCGCCGCCGGTACGCCTGCTCTGCTCCGGCGCGCGCGCGGCTTCGCGCCGGCGCCGCTGCGGCTGCCATCCGGGTTCGCCGACACAGCGGACGTACTCGCCTTCGGCGGCGAGCTGAAGAACACTATCTGTCTTCTCCGCGATTGCCACGCCATCCTGTCGCAGCACTTGGGCGACCTGAAGCACCCTGCGGCCAACCGGGCATTCCATGAAACCCTCGCTCTCCACCTGGACCTGTTCGATCACCGTCCCTCGGTGGTTGCGATCGATAGCCATCCGGACTACCTGCCGAGCCACGCTGGCCGCGCATGGGCCGCGGCCAACGATTGCCGGCTCATCGAAGTCCAGCACCACCACGCCCACATCGCGGCGTGCATGGCCGACAACGGACTCGACATTGATGTCGCGCCCGTGCTCGGCATCGCGCTGGATGGCACCGGCTTCGGCGACGACGGCACGATCTGGGGCGGCGAGTTCCTGCTGGCGGACTATCGCGGCTACCGCCGGCTCGCGGCCTTCGCGGCGGTGCCCATGCCCGGTGGTGCGCAGGCGATTCGGCAGCCCTGGCGGCTGGCCTATGCGCAGCTGCGCCGGGCCTTTGGCTGGGAACACGTGGCTCGCGAACATGCCGCGTTGCCATTCTTCCGCGCCATGGCCGACAAGCCGCTGGCGACGCTGGACGGCATGATCGCCTCGGGCCTCAACAGTCCCCTGACCAGTTCCTGCGGACGTCTGTTCGACGCCGTCGCCACAGTGGTGCGCTGGCGCGATTCGGTCAGCTATGAAGGCCAGGCGGCGATCGAGCTGGAATCGGCGGTCGACCGTGCCGCGCTAGACGATGGCAAGGCCTATCGCTTCTCGATCACGGATGAGGACGGCATTCCGAGGCTGGAGCCAGGCCCGATGTGGCGGGAACTCCTGCGCGACCTGGCCGCGGGCGTGGCTGCGGGCGTGGTGGCGGCGCGCTTCCATGCCGGCCTTGCGCAGGGCCTCACGCGGATGGCGCAACATCTCGCCAGCCCCCACGGGGATCGCTGCTGCGATCGCGTCGCGCTCTCCGGCGGCGTGCTGCAGAACCGCGTGCTGGCCGAAGCCACCATTGGCGGACTGGAAGCAGCTGGCTTCGCGGTCCTGCGCCACCAACGGGTCCCGGCCAACGACGGCGGGCTGAGCCTGGGACAAGCGGCAATCGCCGCCGCGCGCGGCGCCTTGCCGACCACCATCGAGGACCATGAACCATGTGCGTAGGCATTCCCGGGCAGATCGTCGGCATCGTCGACGCAGCCACCAATACCGCAATGGTGGAGATCAGCGGCGTGCGCCGCGCGATCAACATTTCCTGCGTGCTCGGATCCGGTCGCACACCGGCCGACTGCGTGGGCCAGTGGGTGCTGGTGCACGTCGGCTTCGCGATGAGCCTGATCGACGAGCGCGAGGCCGCCAAGACGCTCGCGCTCCTGCAGGAACTGGGCGAGCTCGCGGAGGAGATGTACCTGATGCAACGCGGGGAGGCCCGGTCATGAGCCAGGATTCGCGCAGCCTCCGCGAGTTGTATCCGTTCCTGCACGGCGACCGGCAGGACGCGGCGCGCCTGGATGCGGCGCTGCTGGAATCGGTGCGCCAGAAAGCCGCGCACAGTCTCGAAGCCAAGCAGCGGTTCTTCGCCGACAACGGCGAGGCCGTGGTCGCCGCGGCGCGCGCGATCGCCGATGTCTACCAGCGCGGCGGGCGCATGCTGAGCATGGGCAACGGCGGTTCGAGCTGCGATGCTGCCCACTTTGCGGTCGAGTTCCTGCACCCAATCACAGCCGGTCGGCCGGCGTTGACCGCGACCAACCTGTCGGCCGACGCGGCGATGATGACCGCGGTCGGCAACGACGTCGGTTTCGACCACATCTTCGTGCGCCAGGTCATCGCCCATGCCCGCGCCGAGGACGGCCTGGTCGGCTTCTCCACCAGCGGCAACTCCAACAACCTGGTCAAGGCCTTCGTCAAGGCCAAGGAAATGGGCTTGATCACGATCGGGCTTGCCGGCGGCGACGGTGGCGCGATGGCGAAATCCGGGGCCATCGACCACTGCCTGGTGGTGGCCACCGACAGCGTCCACCGCGTGCAGGAAGTGCACGTGGCGACCTACCACATCCTCTGGGACCTGGTGCACACCCTGCTGGCCGACGCGCGCGGCGGGTTGGCACGGGACGACAGTGAGGCAACGCGATGAAGTTCGTCGACGAGTTCCGCGATCCGGTCAAGGCGAAAGTGCTGATCCGCAAGATCGAGGCCTTGGTGCCGCAGATCCCAGTTTGCCGTCAGCGCCCGCTGCAGCTGATGGAAGTCTGCGGCGGCCACACCCACTCGATCTTCAAATATGGCATCGAGCAGATGCTGCCCGACGCGATCGAACTCGTGCACGGTCCGGGCTGCCCGGTCTGCGTGCTGCCGATGGGCCGAGTCGACGATTGCGTGGCGCTGGCCGAGCATCCGAACGTGATCTTCTGTACTTTCGGCGACGCCATGCGCGTGCCCGGCTCCAGCAAGAGCCTGCTCGAGGCCAAGGCCGAAGGCGCCGACGTGCGCATGGTCTATTCACCCATGGACGCGCTGAAGCTGGCGCGCGACAACCCGGAACGCGAGGTGGTGTTTTTCGCGCTGGGCTTCGAGACCACGATGCCCTCGACCGCGCTCACCGTGCTGCGCGCCGAGGCCGAGGACATCGACAACTTCGCGGTGTTCTGCAACCACATCACCATCATCCCGACGATCAAGGCGATCCTGGATTCGCCGGAGCTCACGCTGGACGGTTTCCTCGGCCCCGGCCACGTCAGCATGGTGATCGGCAGCGCGCCGTACGAATTCATCGCCCGCCACTATCGCAAGCCGCTGGTGATCGCCGGATTCGAACCGCTGGACATCCTGCAGTCGATCTGGATGGTGCTCAAGCAGCTGGCCGAAGGCCGCAGCGAGGTCGAGAACCAGTACCAGCGCGTGGTGCCCGACGCCGGCAACAACCCGGCGCTCAATGCCGTGCACAAGGTGTTCCAGTTGCGCGAGTTCTTCGAGTGGCGGGGGCTGGGCTCGATCGACCATTCCGGCATCCGCCTGCGCGACGGCTATGCGCGCTACGATGCCGAGAAAAAATATTCGGTGCCCAACCTCAAGATCGCCGATCCCAAATCCTGCCAGTGCGGCGAAGTCCTCAAGGGCGCGATCAAGCCCTGGCAGTGCAAGGTCTTCGGCACCGCGTGCACGCCGGAAACGCCGCTGGGCTCGCTGATGGTGTCCTCCGAAGGCGCCTGCGCGGCGGTCTACAGCTACGGCCGTATCGACCTGGCTGACATCCTGAAGCGCCGCGAGGCGGCGGCGAATGATGCTGCCGACTCCGCTGAAGCGGGAAGGAAGCAGCCCGCATGAGCGCGGTCATGCCCAGCGACCAGCCGCAGGAGCCGCGCATCCGCCAGCGCAGCGGCAAGTTCCGCGGCGACACCATCACCCTCGCCCACGGCGGCGGCGGCAAGGCCATGCGCGACCTGATCGACGACGTCTTCGTCTCCGCGTTCGACAATCCCGCGCTGGCACCGCTGGAGGACCAGGCCCGCTTCGCGCTCGCCGACCTTGCCAGCATGGGCGACCGCCTGGCGTTCACCACCGACTCCTACGTTGTCGATCCACTGTTCTTTCCCGGCGGCGACATCGGCGCGCTGGCGGTCAACGGCACCGTCAACGACCTCGCGGTCTCGGGCGCGCGGCCGCTGTACCTGTCCTGCGG
>JALZMP010000028.1 GCA_030858145.1 Pseudomonadota bacterium | reverse complement strand
CCGCGCCCGCACGCAATGCGCGGGTGAAGAAGGCGTTGAAGCTCGGGTAGGCCTGTGGATCGGATTGCGCCGCCTCGCCCAGGTCGACGCCGAAGCGCTGGCTCACGGTGTCGATCAGCCACTGCTTCACGCCGGCGTGCTCGGAATACGCCAGCCGCCGCGCCAGCGAGGACAGCAGGCGATGGGGCAGTACGTAGGTCAGTGCGGTGACGAGGTTCATGCCCGGCTCTTTGCGTCGCTGTCTTTCCCGCGCAGGCGGGCTTGCAGAAGTTGGTTGATGCGGGCAGGAAGCGCAGGTGGGTTGAACGCCACTGGACCTCCGCATGCACGCGCGTGGCGGCAAGCCGGGGTCACCGGCCAGCCAAGTGGGTCAATACGGTCAGATCCGCTGCAATCGCCGCCGGGTCGAACGGCGGCTGAATGACCCCGGCCATCCGGCCCTGCGGGTCGAGCACCGCCAGCGATGCGGAATGGTCGACGCTGTAGTGCCCCGCCGGGGCGCCTTCGGGTGCGGCCGCCTTCATGAACACCAGTGACAGCGACTGGACAAAGGCCTCCAGGGCCGGGATGTCCGCCGTGGCCGCCAGGGTGTCGCGATGGAAGCCGTGGGCGTACTCGCCGATGCGGTCGGGCGTGTCGCGCTCGGGGTCGACCGAAACGAACAGCACCCGCGGGCGTACGCCATCGGGCAGCGCGGCCCAGCGCTTCTGCGCCTGCGCCAGTTGCGCCAGCGTGATCGGGCAGATGTCGGGGCAATGGGTGAAGCCAAGGAAGACCACGGTCCAGTGCCCGTTGAGTTCGCCTGGAAGCAACTGGGTGCCGTCGGACTGCTGCAGTGCGAAGGCGGGCAGGGGGCGCGGCTGCGGGAACAACCGCACCACGGCGAGCTCCGGGCCCGGCGCGGGCTTGCCGGCGAGGAAGTGCTGCGAGGCGAGCAGGCCGAGGCCGCCGGCCAGCGCGACGACGAGGATGATCAGGGTGGTGCGGTCGAACATTGAAGCCTTCGGTCTGGTGCGTGCGTGGCGCGAGCGGCGGTGCCGCGACGGGTGTCTGTGCAGGAACCGCCGCTGCGCGGCCGCGCGCCTGCCATCGACGTCGAGGTCGCGGCGGATCGGCCGTCCATGGTACCGCGACCGCTATAATCGTCCGTTCGGGCGTCCGCCGCCGACCTTTGCCGTCCTGCGCGCCATGATCACGCACCAGCTCAAGACCATCGTCGACCTGATCCGATACGGCGCCAGCCGCTTCAACGCGGCCGGGCTGACCTTCGGCCACAGCTATGACAACGCCATCGACGAGGCCACCCAACTCACCCTGCATGCCCTGCACCTGCCGCACGACCTCAGCCCGGTGTACGCGCAGTCGCGGCTGACCGAGGCTGAGAAGGAGGAGGTGCTGGCGCTGTTCATCCGCCGCATCGAGGAGCGGATGCCGGCCGCCTATCTCACCGGAGAGGCCTGGTTTGCCGGCCTCAGCTTCAAGAGCGATGCGCGCGCGCTGGTGCCGCGCTCGCCGATCGCGGAACTGATCGAGGCCGGGTTCGAACCCTGGCTTGGCGGCCGCGAGGTGCGCCGCGTGCTCGACCTGTGCACCGGCTCGGGCTGCATCGCCGTCGCCATGGCGCACTACAACCCGGACTGGCACGTCGACGCCGCCGACATCAGCGACGGCGCGCTGGCGCTGGCCGTGGAAAACGAGGCTCGGCTCCAGGTCGACAACGTGCGCTGGGTGAAGTCCGACCTGTTCTCGGGCCTGCAGGGCGAGCACTACGACCTGATCGTCAGCAACCCGCCCTACGTCACCGACGCCCAGACCGACGCGTTGCCGCGCGAGTATTCCCACGAGCCGGAAGTGGGCCTGCGCGCAGGCGGCGACGGCCTCGACCTGGCACTGCGGATCCTGCGCGACGCGCCCCTGCACCTCACCGACGACGGCCTGCTCGTGTGCGAGGTCGGCGAGGCCGAGCGGGCGTTGACCCGGCTGTTGCCGGAACTGCCGCTGGTCTGGGCAGAGTTCAAGGTCGGACAGATGGGCGTGTTCGTCGCCGAGCGCCACGACCTGGTCAAGCACAATGCGCGTATCCGCAAGCTCGCCGATGTACGGGAACTCGCCATGCCGACGGCAGCGACCGCGAACGCCGGAAGCCTGTTCTGATGCGCCCGGAACCCGACTCCTGCTGCCGTCATCCGCGTGAATGCGGGAACCACGTGCCCGGGCATCCGGGTTGAACACCTTCGGCCGCCTGCTGCGCGTCACCACTTTCGGCGAATCACACGGGCCGGCGATCGGCTGCGTGGTCGACGGCTGTCCGCCGGGCATCGCGATTGCGGCGGAGGACTTCGCATACGACCTGGCGCGCCGCGCCAGTGGCCGCACGCGGCATACCTCGCAGCGGCACGAGGCCGATGAAGTGGAAATCCTGGGCGGCGTTTACGAGGGCCGCACCACCGGTACCCCGGTCGCGCTGCTGGTGCGCAACACCGACGCGCGCAGCAAGGACTACGAGCGGATCGCGGCGCAGTTCCGGCCCGGCCACGCCGACTACACCTACTGGCAGAAATACGGCATTCGCGACCCGCGCGGCGGAGGGCGCTCTTCTGCGCGCGAGACCACGATGCGCGTCGCCGCCGGCGTGATCGCCAAGAAATGGCTGGGTGAAAAATACGATGTGCGCGTGCAGGGATTCCTGTCGCAGATCGGCGAGATCGTGCCCCGCAACCACGACCTGTCGGTGGTCGAGCACAACCCGTTCTTCTGGCCCGATGCCGCGCAGGTGCCCGAACTCGAAACCTACATGGATGCGCTGCGCAAATCCGGCGATTCTGTCGGTGCGCGCGTCGATGTGATCGCCGAGGGCCTGCCACCGGGCTGGGGCGAGCCGATCTACGGCAAGCTCGATGGCGAACTGGCCGCGGCGCTGATGAGCATCAACGCGGTCAAGGGCGTGGAGATCGGCGACGGCTTCGCGTCGGTGGCGCAGAAAGGCAGCACGCACCGCGACCACATCGGCCACGCGGGTTTCGAATCCAACCACGCCGGTGGCGTGCTCGGCGGCATCAGCAGCGGCCAGCCGCTGCGGTGCTCGGTCGCGTTCAAGCCGACCTCGAGCCTGCGCCTGCCGGTCGACAGCCTCGACGTGCATGGCAATGTGGTGGAGGTGGTCACCACCGGTCGCCACGATCCCTGCGTCGGCATCCGCGCCACCCCCATCTGCGAGGCGATGGTCGCGCTGGTATTGATCGACCAGGCGCTTCGCCACCGCGCGCAGTGCGGCGATGTCGGCGAAGTGTCGCCGCGGGTGCCGGGATAGGGCAAAGAAACCAAAAAAATAGAATCCTCAAAGAGAGCATCGAATGAGCAAGACCGTAAACGTAGCCATCGTCGGCGCCACCGGTGCGGTCGGCGAGACCCTGCTGAAGATCCTCGCCGAGCGGCAGTTCCCGATCGGGCAACTGCACGTGCTCGCCAGCGAGCGCTCGGCGGGCGGCAAGGTCGAGTACGGCGCCCGGCAACTGGTGGTGCAGGACCTGGCCACGTTCGACCCGGCCGGGGTGGGTATCGCGCTGTTCTCGGCCGGCGGTTCGGTGTCGAAACAATATGCGCCGAAGTTCGCCGCCGCCGGCGCAGTGGTGATCGACAACTCATCGGTATTCCGCCAGGACGACGACGTGCCGCTGGTGGTCGCCGAAGTGAACCCGGAGGCCGCCCGCCACCGGCCGCGCGGGATCATCGCCAACCCCAACTGCTCGACCATGCAGATGTTGGTCGCGCTGGCGCCGATCCACCGCGCGGTGGGCATCACCCGCATCAACATGGCGACCTACCAGTCGGTATCGGGCACTGGCCGGCGCGCGCTGGAGGAGCTGGGGCGCCAGACCGCCGGCATGTTGAATTTCCAGTCCGTCGAGCCCGAGGTGTACCCGGTGCAGATCGCCTTCAACGTGATCCCGCACGGCGGCGATTTCTGCGACAACGGCTACACCACCGAGGAGATGAAGCTGGTCTGGGAGACGCGCAAGATCCTCGGCGACGACACCATCGGGGTCAACGCCACGGTGGTGCGGGTGCCGGTGTTCTACGGCCATTCCGAGGCGGTGCACATCGAGACCCGCGACAAGATCAGCGCGTCCGACGCGCGACAGCTGCTGGAACAGGCGCCGGGCGTCGAGGTGGTCGACGAGCCGGTCGGGGGCGGTTATCCCACCGCGGTCACGCATGCCTCGGGCAACGATCCGGTGTATGTGGGCCGCATACGCGATGACCTCTCGCACCCGCGCGGGCTGTCGCTGTGGGTGGTCGCCGACAACATCCGCAAGGGCGCGGCGCTGAACGCGGTACAGCTGGCCGAGCTGGTGATCGCCGAGAAGTGAGGCAGGCGTCGCGTCACATGCGTAGAACGGAGCTTGCTCCGCTGCACTTCGCTCTACGGGTGGCGCGGAGGTCGTACACGTGCGTAGAGCGGAGCTCGCTCCGCTGCACTTCGATCATGGGCAAGACAGCCGGGCGAACTCGGCTCTACAAGGGATGCGGATGTCGCGCGGGGCCGT
>JALZMP010000178.1 GCA_030858145.1 Pseudomonadota bacterium | reverse complement strand
GCCAAGGCCAGGCCGAGGTGGGTCAGCGGATGCCGGCGGCGGGTGTCGGCATAGCGCTTGAGCAGGACCTCGTCGCGTGTATCGAAGAACACCAGTCTCGGATCCAGTCCCATGGCACCGACCGCGGACAACCACTCGGGGATGTTGGCCAAGTCGCCACGGCTGCGTACGTCGATGCCGACTGCCAGCTTCTGGGTGCCGCGCTCCGGGTCGGCGGCACTGCGCACGAAGTCCGGCAGCAGCTCCGCGGGCAGGTTGTCGACGCAGTAGAAGCCTAGATCCTCGAAGGTGTTGAGCGCCACCGACTTGCCGCTGCCGGACATGCCGCTGACGACCAGCAGCGACGGAGCGGGGGAGGAGTCGGTCTCGTTCATCGTTCGCCTCGCTCGAGGAAGTGCGAATGCCGCGCCATGAAGGCCGCCGCGGGGTTGACACCCTTGGCGCGCAGGATATGCGTGCGTGCCGCGGCCTCGGTCAGCACCGCCAGGTTGCGTCCGGGCATCACCGGCAGAGTGATCATCGGTACGTCGAGGTCGAGCACGTGGCGCGAGCCCAGGTCGCCGGTCAGGCGCACCATGCCGTCCTCGTCCCAGCTGGTGGCGGTGTCCTCGTCGGCGCGATTGAGGTGGACGATCAGGCGCAGGTACTTGTTGCGCTTGACCGCGGTGTCACCGAACATCTCGCGGATGTCGAGCACGCCCAGGCCGCGCAATTCCAGCAGGTCCTGCAGCAGCGGGGGGCAGGCGCCGTCGAGCACATCGGGTGCGATCTGGGTGAACTCTGGCGCGTCGTCGGCGACCAGGCGGTGGCCGCGGGTGACCAGTTCCAGCGCCAGCTCGCTCTTGCCCGATCCCGATTCGCCGGTGATCAGCACCCCGATGGAGTAGATCTCCATGAACACGCCGTGCAGGGTGACCCGCGGCGCCAGCTTGCGCGCCAGGTGGTATTGCAGGTGGTTGAGCAGTTCGTGCCCGCGGCGCGGCGCAGACCACAGCGGCGTGTCCGACTCCTCGGCTGCTGCGCGCAGGTCATCGGGGCAGGACTGGCCCTTGCTGATCACCATCGCCAGCGGCCGGTACTGGATGATCTTCTCGATGGTCTCCCAGCGCTGCCGCGAGTCCAGGCCGTCCATCCACGCCAACTCCTCGCTGCCGAAGATCTGCACCTTGTTGGGATAGATGATGTTGAGGTAGCCGGCCAGCGATGGTCTCCGGGCCACGGTCTCGACGGCTTCCAGCACGCGCGTCGCGCCGTTCTGGCCCGCGAGCCAGCGCAATTCCAGGCGTTCGCGCTGCTGGTCGAACAGTTCCTGTGCGGTGATGCGCGCGTTCATGCCGTGGCGACGTTCCAGATGGTGGCATCGGACGGCGACATCAGCGCTTCGCGGATGGTGCGCAGGTCGCGGGCTTCGCGAATGGTTTCGCGCAACTGCGGGTCGGAGAAGCGTTGCGCCAGCGCGGACATGATTTGCAGGTGTCGCTGATCCCCGTCCTTCGGGCCGCTCATGGCGAAGACAAGGTCGACGGGCTCGCCGTCGCGCGCCGAGAAATCGACCGGGTATTCAAGGCGCAGAAACACGCCGCGAGCCTGCGCATAGGCATTGTTGCGGCAGTGGGGGAGGGCGACCCCGCGACCGATGGCGGTTGTTGCGATGCGCTCGCGCTCACGCAGGCCCCTGGCGATGGATTCGGTCCGTTCACCCAGGCCACCGGCCAGCAGGCGGGCGGCGGCGTCGAGGACGAGGTCGCGGCTGACCGGGTCTACCAGGATCACGATCCGGTCAGCGGCAAGCAGGTCTTCGAAGGGCATGGCGGGTTCCTCAACCGGGAGACAGGGGGTGAATCAGGTCCTTGCTCTGGTGTGGCGGGTCGGTCTGCACGATATGGGCTGTTGCGACCGGGCGTGGTTCCCGAGGCGCTGCGCTAGGAGCGTGCGCCTTGCAACGCTTCTGCTGCCGTCCATGGCGGGACATATGTGGCTTCGGGTCGTCCGGCCCGGCCGTTCCGGCCCGGCGCAGCGCGCCGGGCGTTTGCCCGAGGCGCGAGGCAGTGCCTCGCAGTCGCCACGGGCGCATCCTTGGCCGGGCGTTCGCCGAGACTGCGCGGCAGTGCCGCGAAGCTGACTTTGCCGCAGCCGTCCATGGCGCAGCATTCTAGGCTCCGGAGCGCCCGGCCCTGCCATCCTTGGCAGGGCGTTCGGCGAAGCTGCGCCGCATGCGGCGCACAGCTCTCTTCGCCTCACCCAAAGTCGCCGTTGCGGGCGGGACTCTCGCCGCGGTGGTGGTCGACCATCTTCTTGCGGTGCTTGATCAGCAGGCGGTCGAGCTTGTCGGCCAGCAGGTCGATGGCGGCGTACATGTCGATCGCGCTGGCGTCTGCATGCAGGGTCTTGCCGGAAAGATTGATCGTCGCCTCGGCGCGATGCTCCGGCTTGTCGAGGCTGAGCTGGGTGCGCACATCGAAGGGTTGATCGAAGTGGCGCCCGAGCCGTTGCAGCTTGGTCTCCACATATTCGCGCAGTGCGGCGGTGACTTCGATCTGCTGGCCGTGGGTTTCGATGCGCATGAGCGGTCTCCTTCTGCGGGGTTTGAGCATCGCCCAAAAGGCGACTGCCGTGGTTGCAATTAGGTTAACGCAGTGGGGGCGGTCGCAGCGAACCGCATTGAGGCGTGGTGCAGGCGCCGCTTGCTGCGGCCACGGGCTGCGTTGACGGTGATGCGGGTGTCGTCGGCGCGGAAAAGGCGCTCATCCGATCCGCACGCGGTCGTGCGAGGAGGGGATGTGCAGGGCTTCGCGATACTTGGCCACGGTGCGGCGCGCCACCGCGACGCCGGAAGCCTTGAGTGCGTCCGACAGCCGGGCATCGGACAGTGGCTTGCGCGGGTTCTCGGCTTCGACCATGCGACGGATCATGTCCTGGATCGCGGTGCTCGAGGTGCCGCCGCCGCCCTCGTTGTCGACCCCGGAGGCGAAGAAAGCCCGCAGCGGCAGGGTGCCGCGCGGCGTCCGCGCGTATTTGCGCGCCACCGCGCGGGACACGGTCGATTCGTGCATGCCGATCTCGCCGGC